>PWLI01000167.1 GCA_003559415.1 Clostridiales bacterium
GTATGTTTGAAGCGGGAAAACCAATCTTGAGATTGGGGAGGGGCTATGTTTACCAACTATAACATAACTGTCCATCTGGACCCAGGCAGACACCAACTGGCTGCCCAGGTTGAGCTGAAGCTGAAAATGCCCCACGCCGGGCGGGAGTTGGAGTTCTATCTCCATCGGGATTTGCACGTTGTTATTGACGGTGACAAGGTGGAAAAGTTCCGTCGCCACGACCAGCCCTTCGTGTTTGCCCCCGATTCGGCCACCTGGCAAGTTGAACTTGCCCAGGATGTTGCCGCGGGAGAAGTGGTTGAACTGTGCTTTGATTACACTGGCACCCTGCCCCAACCCTTCCCCCAGGGGTGGGAGACAAACCGCCTGACACCCCAATGGGTGGAGCTTGGCATGTACGGGCCTTGGTTCCCATGGAACAACCAGTATGGCGCTTTTACCTACCAGGTCAAGATTTATATAGATGAGGGATATACTGTTGTCGGATTGGGCAGCACCCAAAGGCAAACTGACCACTGGCTGCTGACAAGCAGCCGGCCGGTGGAAGATATTGTCCTCACCGCAGCAGAGGGCTTAACGCAAGCTGGGGGAGAAGCGGGCATCTATGTGTTTTGTGCCCGGCAAGAAGATTCCCAGGGAGCCCGCCAATTGGCCGATGACGCCCGCTGGACACTGGACTATTTCAGTCGCTGGTTGGGCCGGCGGAGGGTAAGGGCTGGCCTGACAGTGGTAATGGCTCCCCGGGACAAGGGCGGTGGCTATGCCCGGCCCGGTTTTGTGGTCATGCAGGGTTTGGACCGGAAAAATTTCATTCATGAGCTCGCCCACCTTTGGTGGACGGGGGCATCTGTGGACAGCTGGGAGGATTGGCTCAATGAGGCCTTTGCCGAGTACAGCGCCGTCCGGGCCCTGAAAGAGCTGGAAGGCCGGGAGGCCTTTGAGCGCTACCTGGACAACAAACGGGCCCACACCCAGGGATTGCCACCCATCAGAAACCTGCCCCGGGACCACAAAGATGCCTGGTTGGTGCTCTATCACAAGGGTGCGGTGATACTCCATCAGCTGCAGCAGGCTCTTGGGGAGGAAGCTTTCACCGGTTTGCTCCGCCGCTGCCTGCGGGAAGAAGTAGACACAACCGATGGCTTGATCGCTCTGATAAGTGACATCGCCGGAGAGGGGCAGGCCCGGGAATTTGCCAACTGGTTGGATAACTAACCTAAAAACATCGGTCAAGGTTCCCTTTATGAGGGGCCTTGCTTTTTCATAGACGTTGACAAGCGGCTTTTCAGAAAGCAGTTTATAAGAAAGCAATAACGGATACTGATTGCATCCCTTTGTGGGCAGGAAAAGGAGTTTTAGTGTTGTATATGTATAAAGAGGTGATAAGTATGGAAGCCTTCCTTGATTTGCTCAATCTCTTTGCCCAGCGCCGTGAGCTGGTAACCCAGGCTCTTAGCCAACACTTGTGGCTTTCGTTCATGGCGTTGACAGTGATAATGTTTTTAGGCATCCCCCTGGGCATAATGATTTCCCGGCTGCGCAAGCTGGCACCCCTGGTGCTGGGCTTCACCGGTTTCCTCTACACCATCCCCGCCCTGGCCTTTTTTGGCTTCATGATACCATTTCTGGGCATCGGCGTGCGCCCGGCTGTGGCGGCCTTGATCATCTACGGACTGATGCCGCTGGTTAGAAACACCTATGTGGGCATCAGCGAGGTGGACAAGGCAGTTATCGATGCTGCCCGGGGCATGGGGGCCACCAACTGGCAGCTGCTCAGGGATGTGGAGATACCCCTGGCCCTGCCCACCATTGTGGCGGGCTTCCGCACGGTGACTGTTATGACCATATCCATAACCACGATTGCGGCTTTCATTGGGGCCGGTGGCCTGGGCACCATCATCCTCCGGGGCATAACCACTTACAACCCGCCGTTGATTCTGGTGGGAGCCATCCCCGTGGCGCTGCTGGCGCTGACAGCCGACGGGCTGTTGGGTCTGCTGGAGCGGGGCCTGTTGCGCTACAGCAAGGGCTTGTCCGCCGGCAGGAAACCCTCTCCCCAAGCCATTGGCCCGGCGGGCAGTGCTTAGATAAACTTAAACTGGCTACCGCAATTTGCTTTACTCGGCGGCCGATATATTTTCAAATAAGGAGGAAATGAAATGAAGAAGCATTTGACTATGTTTGCCGTTATTGCTGTGATTGTTTTAGCCGTGGCACCCCTGGCCGGTTGTGGAGGCCAGCAGGATGATCAAGACCAGAGAGTGGTGGTTATCGGCAGCAAGCCCCATGCCGAGCAGTACATCCTCGGTGAGATGATTGCCATAATGCTGGAGGAGCACACCGACATTGAAGTTGAGCGCAATTTTGGCATCGCCGGTGGCACCGCCAACCTGCATCCCGCCATGCTTAGCGGAGACATCGACATCTATCCCGAGTACACAGGTACCGGCTGGATGTTTGTGCTCAAACAAGACCTGATTGCCGATCCCCTGGAGATGTTTGAAGCGGTAAGGGACCAGTACCAGGCGGACTTTGCCATCACCTGGCTGGATCCTCTGGGCTTTAACAACACCTTTACCCTGGCGGTGCCCCGTCAACTGGCTGAAGATTACAACCTGGTCACCTTCTCCGATTTGGCGGCAATATCCGACCAGCTGGTCTTTGGTGCCGAGTTTGACTTCTTTGAACGGGACGACGGGTTTGACGCCCTGGCTGCTACTTACAACTTCAACTTCAAGAATATCCGGGAGATGGACATCGGGCTCAAGTACCAGTCCATTGGCGGTGGTGAAGTGGATGTAATCAACGCTTTTTCCACCGATGGGCAAATAAGCCTCTTTGACTTGGTTATTCTCGAGGATGACAAAAATTTCTTCCCCTCTTACTACGCAGCGATTATCATCCGCAGCGAAATGCTGGAAAATTACCCGGAAATAGAAGAGGTTCTCAGCATGCTTTCAGGCCAGATAAGTGATGCCGAGATGACAGAGATGAACTACCAGGTGGACGAGCTGAACAGGGAAGCGGCTGATGTGGCCCGGGAATTCCTGGTCAGCAAAGGCCTGATTGAGGACAGGTAATACACCAATGCTCAGCTTGCAGCAGGTCGGCAAAAGCTACAGCGCAGATGTGGTGGCGGTGGATGAGATTTCTTTGGATGTGGCCCGGGGTGAGCTGCTGACCCTTATCGGGCCTTCCGGCTGTGGCAAGACTACGGTACTGCGCATGATCAACCGCCTGATTGAACCCACCAGCGGCAAGATATTTGTCCATGGCCGGGAAATCCGGGAATGGGACCCAATAGAGCTCCGGCGCAGTATCGGCTATGTCATCCAGCAGGTGGGGTTGTTCCCCCATCTGACGGTGGAACAAAACATTGCCTATGTGTTGCGCATCACCGGCATGTCCGTAAAAAAACGCCAGTCCCGGGCAGCGGAATTAATTTCACTAATCGGCCTGGATAAGGTCCATCTCAACCGCTACCCCGCTGAGCTTTCCGGCGGCCAGGCTCAAAGGGTGGGTTTCGCCCGGGCGCTGGCCAGCGACCCGGATGTAATTCTCATGGACGAACCCTTCGGCGCCCTGGACCAGATTACCCGGCTTCAGCTGCAGGATGAATTGCTGCGTATTCAGCAGCAACTGAAGAAAACAATAGTTTTTGTCACCCACGACATCCAGGAAGCTATGAAGATGGGTGACAAAATTGCCCTGATGCGCTCTGGCAGCCTGGTCCAGCTGGGCCGGCCTGTGGACTTTTTCAACTGCCCCGCCGATGAGTTTGTCACCGATTTTATCGGCGGCAGCGACTTTTTCCGGCTGCTGGAGCTAATCCCGGTGCACCAGGTGATGGAGGAAGCTTCACTGAAAAAGACTCCTGGGGCAACCCTGACCAGGGATATGACGCTGGCTGAGGCCATGCGCCTGCTGTTTAGGCAAAACAAACAGCAGATATATGTTACAGATTGTGATGGCAAGGTCACAGGTTTGCTGAGCATGGATATTATCCGCCGGGCGGCGGCTGCCGGCAGCGGTTGCACGGAAGAATAGAAGTTAGCGAAGGCACGACCGGGAGGTCAATATGAAAACTTATGATCTTTTTGTGCTGGGCGGCGGCACGGCGGGCATGACGGTGGCCCGGGCTGCAGTTGCCCGGGGTTGGAAGGTGTGTGTCGCTGAATCCCGCTTTTTGGGCGGCACCTGTGTCAATGTGGGTTGCATACCTTCCAAGACGCTTATCTATACCGCCCGATTGATGCACATGATTAACAATGCCGATGAGTACGGCATCTCAAGCGGAAAACCCGAGGCAGACTGGGCAAAAATCATTCGCCGCAAGGACCAGGTGGTGGAGGAGATGCGCTCCGGCGGTTACAGCTCGGTGGAAAGCAACGACAACCTTACCCTGTATCAGGGGGAGGCGGCCTTTGTCGGCCCGGACAGAGTCAGCGTGAATGGCGAGAAACTCCAAGCTAAAAGAATACTTATTGCCACCGGTGCCCGGCCAGCCATCCCACCCATACCGGGGTTGGACAACAGCCAATACCTGACGTCCACTACAGCTATGGAGCTGAAGCAATTGCCCCAATCGCTGATAATTATCGGCGGCGGCATAATTGCGGTGGAGTTCGCCCAGATGTTTGTCCGTTTCGGCGTCAGGGTCACCATACTGGCCCGGGACGAAACCCTGGCCGGCCGGTTGGAGCCGGAAATTTCCCGGGGGCTTCAGGAGATACTGGAATCCGAGGGAGTGGAGGTGCTTACCAACACTGACATAGTCCAGGTCAGTGGCTCAGGCCCAGTGACAGTAAAAGCGAAAAGAGCAGGGGAAGAACGTTCTCTTACAGCCGAGAGGGTGCTGGTGGCTACGGGGCGCGCGCCCAACACCGACAGTTTGAATTTGCCAGCCGCCGGGGTGAAGACTGATTCCCGTGGATATGTTACTACCGATGAACAGTTTGCCACCGATGCAGAGAACATCTGGGCCGCCGGAGATGTGACCGGCGGGGCAATGTTCACTCACAGGGCCTGGCACGACGGGTTTATTCTTTCCTGCCACCTCATCAGCGGTGAGGCCATCAGCAACAAAGACCGCCTGATTCCCTTTGCTGTTTTCACCGACCCGGAAGTGGCCGGAATCGGCTTGGGCGAAGAAAAAGCCCGCCAGGCGGGCTACGATGTAAAGGTTCAATCCTACCCCTATGATTATGGCGGCCGGGCCAGGGCAATTGGCCAGCGCCAGGGTTTTGTCAAGCTGGTTACCGAGAAGCCCGACGGCCGCATACTGGGCGCCCATATCTTCGGGGCCCAGGCCGGGGAGATTATCCATGAGCTGGTCATGGCCATGCGCTTTGGCGCCACGGTCCATGATTTGCAGGATATGATGCACATTCACCCCACTCTGGCTGAGGCAATAAATTCTGCGGGGTTGTCAACTTAACAGATGGAAATGCAAAAGTCAGGGCAGTCCCTACCTTTTCTGTAGCACCCGGTATTCGTCGGTGCTTGTGTCCAGATCGTAGATGTTGAAGTTGGTCTTGAAATCCAGGCCCTTGGCCAACACCTGTGGCTTTCCCTGTTGGCGCTGACAGTAATACTGCTGGTGGGATTCCCCTTGGGCATTATGATATCCCGGCTGCATAAACTCGCGCCCCTAGTCCGGGTTTTTCTTTTTTCTCTAAACCATCCCCGCCCTGTCCGCAGGGGATGAAATCGTTGCATGCCTTCTTTCTGGCACCATGGACTAAGGTTTGAGGAGGAAAGAAAATGAAAAAAGCCTTTGTTGGAATTTTGGTTTTGGCGCTGATACTGACAGTCAGCCTGGTTGGATGCGGCTCCGACGATGACGCAAGAAAGGTTGTTGTTGGCAGCAAACCCCATGCAGAGCAGTACGTTCTGGGTGAAATGATTGCCATAATGCTGGAAGAGCATACCGACATTGAAGTTGAGCGCAACCTGGGCATTGCCGGCGGTACTTCCAATCTGCACCCCGCCATGCTCAGCGGAGATATCGACATTTATCCCGAATACACCGGCACCGGCTGGATGTTTGTGCTCAAACAAGACCGGATAGCTGATCCCACGGAATTGTTTGAGGCGGTGCGGGATCAATACCAGGAGGATTTTGCCATCACCTGGCTGGAACCCCTGGGGTTTAATAATACCTTCACCCTGGCTGTGCCCCGGCAACTGGCAGAGCAGTACGACCTGGTGACCTTCTCCGACTTGGCTGCTGTATCCGACCAGCTGGTTTTTGGCGCAAACTTCGACTTCTATGAACGAGACGACGGCTTTGATGCCCTGGTCGAGGCCTACAACTTCAACTTCAAGGGAAGCCGGGAAATGGACATCGGGTTGAGGTACCAGTCCATCGGCGCCGGTGAAATAGATGTAGTCAACGCATTTTCCACCGATGGCGAGATCAACTTGTTTGACCTGGTCATACTGGAGGACGACAAGAACTTCTTCCCCTCATATTATGCAGCGATTATAATCCGCAACGAAATATTGGATAAGTACCCGGAGATAGGAGAGGTGCTCAGCATGCTGTCGGGGCAGATAAGCGATGCTGAGATGACGGAAATGAACTACCAGGTGGACGAGCTCAATCGGGAAGCGGCTGATGTGGCCCGGGAATTTCTGGTCCGCAAAGGCCTGATTGAGAGCAGGTAAGCTCTATGATCAGCATGCAAAAGATTGGCAAAAGTTACAGCTCGGATGTGGTGGCGGTAAATGACATTTCCCTGGACGTGAAACAGGGTGAGTTGCTGACCCTTATCGGCCCATCGGGTTGCGGCAAGACCACGGTGTTGCGCATGATCAACCGTCTTATTGAACCTACCCGCGGCAAGATATTTGTCTAGGGCCGGGAACTACGGGACTGGGACACCATAGAACTCCGGCGCAGCATCGGTTATGTAATTCAACAAGTGGGGCTTTTCCCCCACCTGACGGTGGAGCAAAACATCGCCTATGTATTGCGCATAACCGGCATTCCCCGCAACAAACGCCAGACCCGGGCAGCGGAACTGGTTTCCCTGATCGGCCTGGAAGAGTCCCACCTCAAACGTTATCCTGTGGAACTTTCCGGTGGCCAGGCCCAACGGGTGGGGTTTGCCCGGGCGCTGGCCAGCAATCCCGAAATCATTTTAATGGATGAACCTTTCGGCGCCTTGGATCAGATTACCCGGCTCCAGCTCCAGGATGAGCTGTTGCGCATTCAACAAAAACTGAACAAAACCATAGTGTTTGTAACCCACGACATTCAGGAAGCAATGAAAATGGGCGACAAAATTGCCCTGATGCGCGCTGGCAGCGTGGTTCAGGTAGGCCGGCCGGTGGACTTTTTCAACTGTCCCGCTGATAGTTTCGTCACTGACTTCATCGGCGGCAGCGACTTTTTCCGCCTGCTGGAGCTGATTCCGGTGCACCAGGTGATGGAGGCAGCTTCTCCGAAAAATACTCCCCAGGCAACACTGACCCGGGACATGACGCTGGCTGAGGCCATGCGCCTTTTATTCCGGCAAAACCAACAGCAGATGTATGTTACAGACTGTGATGGAAAAGTCACAGGCCTTCTGAGTATGGAGATAATCCGCCAGGCTGCCGCTGCCGGCAGTGGCTGTGGCGAAGAAACATCATAGCAACATACAAGCGGAGGGGGCCCTGCAAGCAGGGCCCCCTTTAGATAGTCGTTGCTATTTTCTCGTTCTGCCTGCTGTTAGAGTAAGAGCTCCGCCGGCCAACGCCGTCATGCCCGAGACAAACAGCCATATGATTCCTGTTCCTGTCTCAGGGGTTTCGGGTGCCGGTTCTGGTTCCGGCTCGGGTTCCGGTTCCGGCTCGGGTTCTGGTTCCGGCTCCGGCTCCGGCTCTGGCGCTTCGCCCAACAGGGCAAATTGGCCGGAGAGGTATGTTTCTGTAGCAACCACACCATTTTCTGCATCTACAGATGCCGCCAGGTTGACCCATGTGCTGCCGTCATACCAGTATATCCCCAGCGTGTCAGAAGCGGCTACTGCTGCCGGATCGTAGAAAAACGTCATGTTCATCTCCCCGAGAAAGTCAATTGGCAGGCTGTCTTCGTCACGGACGGAGATGGTGATAACATCACTGAAAATGTCAAACCCGGCAGGAGGCGCTGAATCCTCATGATCCAGAGACAGGGTAAGCCGCTGGCTGGGAAGTATTTCTGCCGGCACCTCCAGGTATAGCTGGCCGGGCACCTCAAATATCAGCACAATCCCTTCCAAGTCAATGGTGTCGGGATCAATTTCCCTCTCGCCATAGTCACAGGATTTGACTATTACCTGCTGGCCGCTTTCTGCTGTGTCCACGGCATCCCGGATAAAGCTGAAGATGAAAGGCTGCACGATATTGCCATCACTGTCCTGAACTACCAGTGCCTTGTCATAGCTGCTGTTGTCCAACAGCTCCTGGATGTCAAAAAGTTCACTGGCATCGTGAACTTGTACTAGATTGTTTTCAAAGTAAATGCCCTCAATCAGGACATCAGTGCCGGCAGTAGACCCTGCGATGAATAGCCCGGTATCAGAGCCTGCCAGCCGACCGCCGCTTATTTCGCCGCTGCCAGCCAAGGCAACTTGCCCTGCCCGGGTTTCGGCCGGTCCGTCGTAATCGGAAAAGTCCACATCGATATTCCTGAAGACCGTTTCCGGTGAGTGCAGAGAGAAGCCCCGAATCAGGCTTGGCCCGGAAAACTTTCGCATCTCTGCCCCCAGGAATTGGTTGCCGGCCCCGGCGTTGCTCTGGGTATGCAGGCCCACTACTATTAGGCCAGGGTCGCTGGTAGTCA
>PWLI01000124.1 GCA_003559415.1 Clostridiales bacterium
CCATCCAGCCCGAAAGTCCGGCATCAAGGAGGTTTTCCTTTATAACTTCCTTTATCCACTCTGTGGCCTCAGGGTTTGAAAGGTCAAGTATGGCCGCCGGGAAATCAGTAATTTTCACATGGTATTCTCCCCCGTCGGAATGCAACACCAGGTAACCCCGTTGGGACGCCTCTTTGTACAGTTCCCCTTCCAGCGCCAGAAAGGGATTGATGTAGCCGAGAAATCTCACACCCTCTTGCTTCAGTTGCTCTGCCCATTGGGGCAGATCGGGGTAGAGTTGTTCATCATATGACCAGTCCCACATCAACTGTTTGCCAAAAGAAGTCATGCGTATCCCCTGCCAGTCCTGGCACCAGAGAGCAGCCACCTTGCCCCCGGCCTCTTCCACTGCAGCCAGTTTGTCTGTTGCCACATCCCGGCCGCCCTGGATTCCCAGCCATATCCCGTCATTTGCCCAGCAAGGCAGGGCCGGCTGACGGCCGAGCAATTCTGTAATGGCGGTAAGCATGGCCGGTGGACAATCCGCCCGGCCCAGGTAAATGGCCCGGGGAACTTCCCACACATGGAGACAATGCTTGTTTTTGCTGCGGAAATCAAACTCCATAAAGGCCGTGCCATCCACATGGCACCAGCGGTTGTCCGATGTCAGAAATGTCGGTTGGGGGAAATATGTGGTATGCCAGGCACCACCGGCCCCGTGGGTCAACTCGGCCAAGAAAGTAATAAGGTCCCGGCCCCTGCCGATGCCCTGTTCCTGGCACCACAGCGGCACTTTGCGTCCCCGCAAATTCAGCACCGAGTACTGTTCGCCACAGCCAAACACCGCTTCCTGGGCAGTGGCAGGCAGGTTTAACCACAGACGGTTATACTTGTCCGGGGCAGAGATAAGCACACCAAGCATATTGACGCTTTGGGTTATGCTCAGCACCACCTGGTTTTCAAACTCAATAACCGTTTTTTCACCCTGTTGCCGGACTTGGAAATCTGCCGGCTCAAAAGTTTCCAGCACCCTGTCTTTCATCCGAAAACTGCCGTGGCGCATGCGGAAGTTGCCCCGGCCCACCCCCAGCCTGAGCAAGGATTGCCCGGGCCGGTGGCAGAGCATGGTCTCCCCGGCCAGTTTTATGTCAAAGCCCTGGTCAGATTGAATCACTTCCATCATTTTAGCACCCTCCATCCCCGGGCCTTGGCCAGCAATTCCAGCGGGCGGATGAAGTCTCCGTAAACCACTGAAAGATGGTGAGCGACTCCGTTGCCGGTCAGCGTATCCAGCAGCGCCTGCACACCCCCGGGGAAAACAGCCTTGGCATAGGTCCCTTTCAGCTCCTTGTCCATGGCAACCGCCTCGCCCCGGGTCAGAAACAATCTTATCTCCCTGCCGGCAGAATCCAGGCGCAACAGCGACAAACGGCCCGGAGCCAGCACAAAGTCTGCGGTCACCCCCTGGCCGCCAGCATGGTAGCTGTCCAGCGAACAGCGGCAACGGCCGTCAGACAAATTGCAGGGGGCCACTCCACAGTGCCATAACAGGGCGCTGTTTTCCTGCAAGTCCACCTGGGACAAATCGGCAAGGAAGGGTGTGGCTGCCCCCATGGCCCTGTGGGCAATCATGGACAGCGCCCCTTCCACGTCCCCTTCACAGGCAATAATCCGCCCCTGGCTTTGCAACAACGACATGGCGGCACAGGGGGCGATGCCAAAATCCCGGGCAAACTCCGGCCAGCACCGGATGGCCAGGGCAGTGAGACCCCGGGAATCGCTAAAGGCAGCCAGCCTGGCGCAGAGCAGCGCCGTTTGGCTCAACTGTTCTTCGCTGATGTCATCCACGATGAAGGCGG
The DNA here is from genome assembly GCA_003559415.1 of Clostridiales bacterium. Lineage (GTDB taxonomy): Bacteria > Bacillota > Proteinivoracia > UBA4975 > PWLI01 > PWLI01. Next base: position 1,839 of record PWLI01000124.1, read on the forward strand.
CCTGCAATTGGCGGTAAAATTCCTGGACTTTTTCCGGGGCCACCGCCTGCTCAAAAATCTCCGACAGCTGGTATTGGTCCACCAACACACCCAGCTGTTGCCAGAGGTTGAGCATGTCGGCGCCCAGGTTAAAAAACCCATGGGCAGCCCCGCCCACCAGGCCCAGCCTGGTTCTGGCCAAGGCCCGGCTGATGCGCAGGCTGTCCAGCCAATCCTGGTCAATGCTGCTGCCAATGTTTACATGGTAGTCGCCATAACCGCCCTTGTAGAGATTTGAAGCATCCAGATTGACACCACAAACCGAGTTCAGGCGGAGCTTGCCGCCGTCATGGGGCGGCTCCGGCAAACCCCACAAAAAAAGGGGACGGTTGACAGCCCGGGCCAATTCCAACACCAAATGGCCCAGGTGAAAGGTGCCGCTTATGCAGATTAAGCCATCCAAGTCCATCCCCGCCAGATGGTTGGCAGCCCGGCGGGCATCTTCAGCTTCAATCAGGGGCTGAGGAATAAACTCCCAGTTCACGCCATCCTCTTGCTCCAGCTGCTGACAAATCCCCCGGTAGATGTCCAGGGCGGCCTGCCAGTCAAAGGTCTTTCGGGCCAGGCATACCACGCCGACATTGATTGTCTGCTTCATTATCCATCCTCCTAACCGCGATACAAGTTGCTGTACACAACACCGGTGACCGACTCACAAACCCGGCGGGTCTCCTCATCCACTTCCTCCCGACAACCCCCGGCTTTTAGGCGCGTGATTTCATCCATCATTACCTTGTGGGTGCCCGGCGTAATTTTAAACCGCCAGGCCAGTATGTGGCCCAGGGCAATAAACGCCAAGGGAGCAAAAACAAAGAGCAACCGCAAATTGTCCAGCGTTTCAGGCAACTGGGTTTGTGCTCCCGAAACAAACCCAATCCGGGAAAGGGCAACGCCGACAATGAATATAGTCAATGCCTGGACGGTCTTGCGGATCAGTGTCATCATGCCGGAATAAATCCCTGCCCGGCGCTGGGTGGTCATCAGCTCATCAACATCGGTAACCGGCGGCAACATGGCCCAGGGTATCATCACTCCCGCCGACAAGCCGGCCCCGGTCAGCACAATAATCGGCAGTATCAAGCCCAGAGGCGTGCCAGGCGCCAATGTCAGCAACAACAACATCCCCGCTGCCCACAGCGACAGCCCGACGATGTATGCCCGCCCCTGGCCGATTATGTTGCACAGCTTGACATAAAGGGGCAGACAGGCGATTTGGGTCAACACCAGCGTGCCCAAAAACACCGAATACAAATGCTGCATCTGCATGTAGTAGGTGATGTAGTAGATAAACAGCGCCATCATGATGTCCATGGCAGAGTAGGAGCTGATGTACATGCCAATATGGATGCGAAAAGACCTGTTGCGCAAAATGGACAGAAACCGCCGGTAAAACTGGGCAAAACTTTCCTGGGCCGGCGGCTGGTAAGCCAGTTCCCAGGTGCCCCGGTAAACAAATATCCAGGGCAACATGTAAAAAATTCCGAAGACGATGCCCATGATCATGTAGCCCTGTTCCATGGGAAAGCGATCGATAATCAGCATGGGCACAACGCCGGAAATCAAGGCGGAAAGCTGGGAAAAGATCATCCTTGTACCTGACAGGCGGTTGCGGACACCATAGTCGGTGGTCATCTCTGCACTCAGGGCGGAGTAGGGAACCATCATCATGGTAAAAACCGTTGAAAACAAAATATACGCAAACAGGTACCAGATCAGCTGAAAAGCTCCTGCCAGGTTTATCGGCAACCAGAGAATGGCAAAGCTTATGCCCACCGGCACCATGCCAATCAGGAAAAACAGGCGACGGCGCCCGTGGCGGCTGCGCATCCGGTCGGAAATGTAACCCATAAGGGGGTCTGAAACTGCATCCCACAGCTTGCCGACAAAAATCACCGTGCCGGCGTGAACAGGATGCATGCCGGCGATTTCAGTAAGGAAAAACAAGAACAATGTGCTGATGATGAAGAATGACCCGCCACCGTACATGTCGCCCACGCCGTAGGCCAAGAGGTTTTTAAACTTTACAGCCCTTTCCATCAATCCGCCTCCCTTTATTCTTCTGTTTCAGTTTCATCCCAGGCCCGGCGGAACAAATCCAACCCGTGGGCTGTGAAGGGATGAGTGAAGCTGTCTTTATATACTGCAAACCCGGCAGTGACGATGTCTGCGCCTGCCGACGCTGCCCGGGCGATTTGGTGGCCGGTTCGAACCGCCGCCACAATTATTTCTGTTTTGTAGGCATGGATACTAAATATCTCTGCGATGTCCTCCACATAATCCATGGCCGCCTCGCCAGCAGACTCTTTCCACCCCACAAAGGGTGAAACGTAGCAAGCGCCGATACGGGCAGCCTGGATAGCCTGGGAAGGTGAAAATATCAAGGTAACATTCACCGGTACACCCTGGATGGCCAGCTCCCTGGCCGCCACCAGGCCTTGTTCAGTGCAGGGAATTTTAATCACAAAATTCGACGACAGAGCTGCAATCCTTTTGGCCTCGGCAACCATTTCTTCGGCAACTTCCAAGTGGGGGTTTATTTCCACCGAAATGGGGAACTTCCGGCCGGCAAATTGTTTTGCCAACTGGCCTATCACTTCCATGAAAGGCTTGCCGGAATTCTTGATGTGCCTGGGATTGGTGGTTACCCCGTCAATGCCCCAGTGTTTGTCTGCATAGACAATCTCATCAAGGATTGCGCTGTCGAGAAAGTATTTCATCTAATCCCCTCCTGTGTATTTAAGATAGTCCAACACCATGTCCAGGACCGTTTCCCGAAGCACATCATGGGCCACCCCGGTCAACTGCTCTGTGCCGTGGGCATAGTTGGAAGCCATGCCCGACATCATGCTCCAAAGGGCTGCAGCCATTGTCCGGACATTGAGGTCGTTGCGGATGTAGCCACCTTCCTGGGCCACCGCCAGCACCCGGGCATAGCCATCCACCAGCCGGACAAAAGAGTCATGGATTTCTGCAACAGTCCAGGGCTGGATCTCCGAATCAATCTGCCCCTCCAGCACCTGCCAGACAATTTCATACAGAAAGTTATGCCGGGCATAAAAACTGATGTAAAGATCGAGGATTTCCCTGTTTTTCGCGGCCAGTGAACGTTCAGACGACAGTATTTCGTTAAACTCAGCGGCAAATACCTGATGGGCTTCCATAAACACCTCAGCACAGATTTGCTCCTTGGAACAAAACACACTATATATGGCGTTCATGCCCAGGTTGCAGGCGATAGCAATGTCCTGCATGGACGTGCTTCCATAGCCCTGACGGTAAAACAATTCTGCCCCGTGGGCGAGGACAAGCCGTCGCTTCTCTTGCCGGCGCTGTTGACGGTCTGCCAAAGGCACCACCTCCACAAAAACGGAATCCTATTCCGATTATACCCTCTTGGAGTGTTGCTGTCCAATGAAAAACCCGGAGCATGGCTCCGGGGAATTTGTTTGAGCGTCATTTTTTCCTGGCCCGGGATCTTAAAAACAATAGTGATCCCACTGCGGCCACAAGCAATGCAGCTCCGCCCAGCAACCATGGCAAACCAATCCCACCTGATTTCTCAGGGGCGGCACCGTTGTCTTGTGTTTCCTCTTGGATTTGGCCGCTGAGGTTCAAGGAATCCACAACCATCGCATCTGGCAGCGACATACGCAGATAGTGTGCCCTTAGAACCCATAACGCTGCCTCGGCCCGGGATAACTCCTTGAAAACTGATGGGGGCGGCGCTTCGGCTTCATATTCTGTAACCAAGTACTCATCAACCAACATAAACACCATTGCCGTCCACAGGTGTTGTTCGGCCCATTCCGGTGTATCTTCCATGTCTACAAACAAATCCCAATCGCCAGGTTGCTCCACCAGGGGAAGACCTAAGGCGTGAACGGTCATGGCCGCCGCCTGGTAGCGGGTAATGGCATCAGTGGGTGCATAGAGGTCGTTAGCCAGGTCCAACGGCAGATTGAGACCCAACAACAAAAGATCAGCAAACTCTTCCCGGGTCATGGATTCTGTCGGCCTGAAATCTCCACCCGCTGAATAGAGGCCCAAGGGAGGCAATTGATCTACGAGGTAAGAAAACTGCATGGATATCTCCACATCGTCAAAGTAACTGACATACTGATAATCATCAGCTGCCTGTTGATAGGCTGCATAAGTTTGTTCCCAAAAATCACCCCAGAAACGGCTGAAAGATATGCCCCAGGTTGTGGCGATGGCTGTTTCCAAATCTTGCCCTGCAGCCATGCTGTCCAGCAGTTCAGCAAAACCTTCTTCTCCGTATTGTCGGAACATGTAATCTACCACACCGTGGCTTACTTCCCGGGCCTCCATAAGCCGCATTTGGTTTTCCTCTCCCCCTGTCCACCATGCCTCAACGGCGGCAGCTGAAGGTGCCACGTAAGAAATGTTATATGCGCCCCAGTAGTCAACGGGGGTTGGCCGGGTAAAGATATCGGCGCACCCTTCGTCAAACCACATCGGCGGGATCTGGCCGATGCGCAGTTTGAGCAGGGCATGTACCAATTCATGCCTTGCTATGGTCAGCGTTCCCTCCAGGTTTGTAACCCATTGGACATAGATGCCAATTGAGGAATCGGCAGTATTAAAAGTACAGTATCCCAATGAGTAGCAGGGAGCAAAAGATTCGTCAAAGTAACGCACTGCATCGGCATAAAATATCAAGTGGGCATCTACATCCCGAAGCGCTTCCGGCGCCAGCCCAAGCTGGTCGGCCACCTCTTCTATCCCCGCCCTGAGGCCTGTGCCCAGCTGCTGTTGTATGTCCTCACTGAGAAGGGGATCAAAGAACACATCAATGCCAAAGAAATCACCTGTTGCCTCCACCAGCGGCTCCACTTCCTGGTCAGAATCCGGTTGGCCAGTTATTGGGGGGCCAGCCACCTCTTCCAACACAGACCGCAAGTTTGCATCGTGGATATCATTACCTAATCCGGCGAAAGTTACAATTCCTTCCTCATTTACCACCACCATGCCGGGAACGCCATGAAACCCCAGAGAAGAGGCAACGTCATCAAAATCATCCCGCAGGTGGATAAAGGGCATGGCGTTGCTGCCCAACCAGTCATAAACACCCCTGACATCTCCGGTTACAGCAACAAACTCCACTCCCCGGGCACTAAACTCGGGGAACAGTTCCCGCAGACGGACTACGGTGCTCACTGAAAAGGAGCACTGGGGGTGCCAAAACACATAACATGCAGGTGAGCCTGTCAGCTGGCTTGAGTAAAAATAGCCGCCGTCAAGCTGACGCAGGCCAAACTCCGGAAACTGGGTTCCAACTTCGATATGCTCAAGGATGCAGGCATCAGCCGGTTGCGGCCAGTTCACGACCTCGCTCAACGCCACCCGCGCCCAACCCAGGCTGTGGTGGGCGACATAGGGGCCGGTGGTCTTGACACTTCTGACCATCCCATCAGATCCAACCCCAACAGACACCGTGTTAAACCCATAGCCGGTAATGTTGGCCAACACTTCATCATCGTCCCACAGCACTGTGAAGTCAAAGTCAGCAAACTCAAACCATTGCTCCAAGCCACGGTCAGGAGTAACCACCACTATGTCCAGGCCTTTGTCCCGAAACTCCTCCGCCACAACGCTAAGCCCCGGCAAGGCGGTCCGCCCGGTATTAAGCATGTTGAGACTGCCATGAGGGAAAGACCAAAAAAACAGATGTCGGCCCGGAGCCGGCTCCAGTCTGACCGGCTGGCCGGAACTGTCGTAGACAATAATCTCCGGCAGCTCCTCCCCTTGGCTAATCCGCACCTGTTGGCTGGCGTCAACACTCGCAGGCATGGCAGACAGAGCCAACACCACGACAACAGCCAGTGACAAAAGCCTTGACGGCCATCCTTGGCCGGGCACGAACTCTCTCTTAACCATAACATCGCCCCCATTCTCTCATTCTAAGCAGGTTGAAACAAAAAGTAGTCTGATGCAAACAAACCGGCAGACTTGGCGCCTGCCGGTCAGTCAGTTGAATATTTCGACATCAATTTTCCTTTTTCCTGCTAAACTATCAACAGATTACATTTAAGGTATAAAATGGCAATCACTTCACAAAAAGTGCCCGGATTACCGGGCACTTTTCTACAGGAAGTTTTTCTTTTTGAAAAACAAGTATGACAGTACCACCAACACCAGGTTGTAGGCAAAACCCAAGCCCACATAGCCGTAGAAGTTCAGGTTCATTTCCACAAAACCCGCTTCAATTGCCGGCTCCAGCATGGCGTACTGCATTGCCTTGGCCGGCCAGCTGGCAGGGGCCACGGCAAAGATCCACTCTATGGCATCGAGAAAGAAAAACCCGACCACGGGAAAGATCAGCAGAAAGCCGGTGGCCTTCATGGTCATAAAACCCTCAACTTTGTTGCTGGAAAAGGCATTTACTATGAACATGACAAAGGGGGCCTGGAGGGCCGACAACATGGCCACCAAAAGTGTTTCAAAGAAAGACAAATCCAGAACACCGGTAACCCAAATCATAAAAAACCCGGCAAAAACCGCCAACACATAGGTGAACATCACCTTAAACCAGACATACCACTCCAAGGGCACCGGGGTAATCTCA
>PWLI01000093.1 GCA_003559415.1 Clostridiales bacterium
AACGGCGAAGAGGGTGAAGACCCCAACGGCGAAGAGGGTGAAGACCCCAACGGCGAAGAGGGTGAAGACCCCAACGGCGAGGAGGGTGAAGACCCCAACGGCGAGGAGGGTGAAGACCCCAACGGCGATGAGGGCAATGGTCCTGGAGCATTCGCTGGAGCCTTACAAAGATTGGTTGAGCGGACCATGGAACGCATCCAGCGTTTCAGAGAAAAAATTGAGGAGGCACCAGAGCAGGCTCGTTATGGCCTGACAAGAGCAATGTCCAACTTTGAACGTAAGGTTGAAAGATTTGCGGAAAGTCAGGGTTGGGCTCCTGGTGACGGAAAACCTCCCTGGGCTGGCAACGGAGAAGCTGAAGACGGCGAAGGCGGAGAAAATGGCAATGGCGGCCCTCCCCAAGATAAAGACATAGGCCCGCCTGATAAAGACAAAGGTGATTGGCAGCCTGGCGACGGCAAGCCTCCCTGGGCCGGTGGTCCTGGTGGCCCGGGAAGTGACCAAGGAAACGACAACGATCAAGGTAAAGACAATGACGGCCAAGGTGAAGACAATGACGACCAAGGCGAAGATAACGATGACCAGGGTGAAGACAACGACCAAGATTAAACCGGAAAGGGGCTCTCACGAGCCCCTTTTGTTATTGAGGGAAATTTTTCAGGTAAAATATCGCCAGTTGGGTGCGGTCTCTGAGTTTTAGCTTTTCCAGGAGATGTGTAATATAGTTGCGGGTTGTGCCCTCGGTGAGAAAGAGCTTTGACGCTATTTCTCGATTGGACATTCCCTGCCCCACCAGCTGCAGTATCTCCACTTCCCGGGCAGTTAGCTGGTAATCTTCGGGGCTGAAGCTCTGCTTTTCTTTCAGCTTGGCGGATATGCTTTCGGCTACATCCTGCTCGAGGACCATGTGGCCCTTGGCCACCGCCCGCAGGCCTTCAATGATGCTGTCGGCGGGTTGGCTCTTCAGTATGTAGCCCCGAGCGCCGTTTTTCAGGGCTTGGGTTATGTACTCATCGTCGCGAAATGTGGTGAGGATGACCACATTGATGCCGGGAAACTGCTCTTTGAGCATTTTCGTTCCCAGCACGCCGTCCATTACTGGCATGCGGATGTCCATAAGCACGATGTCAGGTTGCTGCCGGCGGCAAATGTCCAGCGCCTGTTGGGCATTTTCAGCGGTGCCCACCACGTCAAAATCTTCTTCCATGTTCAGCAACATGCTCAGGCTGTCACGGATCAGGGCATCGTCATCTACTATCAGCACTTTCACCCAAGACACCTCCTGCTATTTCGTTTCGGGGCAGGATGCAAACGATGGTAAATCCATCGTCGCCGGAAAAACTGATGCTCCCACCGACGCTGCGCACCCGTTCTCTCATTCCTTTTAGGCCCAATCCTTCCCGGAATTTTCCGCTGCCCCGTCCATTGTCTTTGATAAACAACCGGACCAAGGGGTCCCGTATCTCCAGGGAAATTTCCATTTCTGTCGCTTGGGAATGGCGGGCGGCGTTGGTCAGGGCCTCCTTGATTATTGTGGCTGTGATGTCGCTGTGAAGGGCGGAAAGGGAATCAAAGTCTCCACTTGACTGGAATTTTACCGGGCAAAACCGGAAGCTTTCAATGATTTGGCGTATTGTTTCCAGCCCTGGCTGTTGCCGTGGTTTCAGGTTGTGGACGGTGTCCCGGAGCAACTCCAGGGCACCGCTCAACTCTGTTATCGATTGCTCTACCAATTTGTCGGCTTCTGCCGGGTCTTTGGTTGCCAACTTTCGAATCACCTGGAGCTGAAGAAGAATTCCCGCCAGCTTGTGCCCCACATGATCGTGTATATCCCTGGCGATACGGTTTCGCTCCCGGATTTCCGCCGTATAGGCGGCATCCCGGGCGGCTGTCAGCAAACGATTCTTTGTCTCTTCCAGCGAGTAGCGCATACTTCGTTCCTGGTCGTAAGTCTCCAGAAAGGAGGCTTCTTTTTGTTGCAGCATGTGGCGCAGATGTCCGCTGAAAACCGACATCGCCACCAATAAGCCAAAGGCTGCCAGCCAACTGTCTGAGATAAAGTAAGTTGCCGCCGGGGCCAGGAGCATACCTGCCCACCACCAGCCCCGGGCCGCCAGGTCAAAAGCGGGGACGGCAATAAGCAGCAAAAATTGGGGGCTGATTGTTGACAGTGCCAGTATGGTCGCATATTCGGGGACCATCAGCAAGGCATGATTGTTGTATTTTTCCCGGTACACCCAAAGGGCTGCCACTGCCAGCCACCCGATTATCCCCAAGGGGGAGGCGGTGCCTCCCACCTGGAGAACCAGGACCACCAGCAGGGCAGAGCCCTTGAAAAAATAATTGAGGTAGTTGACTGATTTCATATGGCCTCACACCGGTTTTTTTCCATTATATGCCCTGGACAGCCATCTGCCAAGTCTCAGCGGGCAATGTCGGCCCGGCGCCAGGTGCTGAGCAGGAAAAATACCAGGGTGAACCCGCACAGAATTGCAATGCCCGGCAGAATCTCGGCGGCGGGGCTGCTGCCCATGGCAATGTTTTCTGCAGCATCCATTAACCAGGTCGTGGGCAGAAACTGGCCGATGTCTTGCAGGAACTGGGGCATCAGCCATCGGGGCCAGAACAACCCGCCCAACATGGCCATGGGGGTTATGAACAGAGTGGCAATGGTGCCAGCCTGGCGGGTAGTTTTGGCCAGGGAGGCCAGGGCCATGCCCATGGAAACACAGAGCAGGGCAAAGAGGGCCATAATGGCATAAAGTCCAAAGGGATGTGCTCCCAGGCTGAGGCCGTAGACAAAACGCAGCAGGATAAAGAGCACTGAAACCTGTCCCAGCAACACCAGGAAAAAGGCGAGAATTGATTGGAGCATGTAGCTGGCCAGCCGCAGCGGTGTGGTCATGGCCCGGAAGAAAGTGCGGTTTTCCCGATCCTGAATCAGTGTAACGGTGCCAAAGCTGGACAGCAACATCATGGTCAGAGCCAACAGGCCCATGCTGGCCAAAGCTGCATCAGCGCTCTGGCTTACATCTTCATGTACAAGGGCCTCTAGTGTGAAGCTGCCGTTTAAGTAATGCTCCATGCCCTGGAAAAAAGCATCGGCATTGCCATCGGCGGCAGCTGCGATGGAGGCCGCCGCGCTGACAAAACTGTCGGCGTTTAGGCGTACCGGTGCAGCCATGTCTGAACCCTGGATGCTGTAACCGGTTATGGCGGGCCGGGTGCCAGCAATAATTTGATTGGTAAATCCGGAGGGCAATACCAATACGTAATCCACATTGCCGTTAATCAGTTCTCCACGGATGCTGTCTTCGTCGAGAAAACGGACCTGGGCTTTTTCGGAAAGGGAATCTGACAGCATGTGAGTCAGTTGTGTATCGTCCAGGTCGACGATGCCCAGTGAAAAATTGGTGGGCCCCCAGCTCCCGAAGCCGTAAACAAAGCTGATCATCAGGCCGGGCACCAGCAACATGAATGCCAGGCTCAGCTTGTTGCGCAATATGCGGCGGATGGTAGTAGTGAAGATGGTCATCGGATTGCCCTCCTTTCAGCAACCATGGCGATGCCGAAGGTTATGATTATGGCGCCCAGCATGGCAGCGATCATGATTATCGTCTGCTGTGGCGGCCCGCTGTAGACAGTGTTAAAGATGGCGGTTTGAGCCAGGTAGTTTGGTGAAAGGTATTGGATCAGCCCTGCGACCCCGGGGATGTTGACCCGGAAATATCCGCCGGCAATAAAGGTGGAAATTACAGTGATGGTACTGATTATGCTGGAAGCCCGGCGCTCATCCTGGACCAGCATTACCATCATGGTGCCCAGTCCGATGGCCAGCACCACCATTAGAAGGGCTATCAGCAGAACCAAGGGCAGGTTATCGCCCCAGTTAACCTGGAACACCAGGCCGGAGAAAGCCATGATGACGACAACCTGTCCGAATACGGTCAACACATTGGCCAGCACCAGTCCGATGTACTGTTGGGCAGCCCTGACGGGGGTTGTCTTAATCCGTTGGCCGATGGTGGCCAGGTAGCTGCTTGACATGCCGGAAGTTGCATAGAGGGCGCCGTACATCACCATCATCACCATCATGGTCACCCCGTAGTAGTCGATGGCCCGGGGGGTGAGGCCAGTAGTGGAGATTGATTTATCTTCAATAATGCCCCCGGCAAAAACAAACTCCGGTTGCTCTACGCCCATGCTGGTCAGCGCTTGCAATGTATTGCCACCCTGAATAAAGCTTTCCAGTATGTTCTCAATTACCATGGCCCGGAACGGGGAAGCGGGATGGGTGGTGACAAGAATAGGGGATGTCTTGCCTTCCATTACACGCTGACTGAAATCTTCGCCCAGTTCCACCAGTGCGACAATTTCCCGGTCTTCCAGCATCTCCAGGCCCTGTTGGCGGGAGTCAACCTGGTTGACGTTCAACAGTTTGGCTATTTCATCACCGGCCAGAAATTCCTCGAAATAGTCTGCCACAGGCCCCTGGTCCAGCCGGACGTAGCCAATTTCGCTGACGCCAATCTGGGGCTGTTCAAAGGTGCCGCCCAGGGCGTTGCCGAGAATAAATATCAAGACGATGGGGAATACCACCATTTGCAAAACAGTTTCACCGGTGTCCCGAAGGTTGCGCAGCAGTGTGTAATAAAATATTGTAAATATTTGCCTCATAGTTGCCACCCCTAATCCCGGAGTTTCTTGCCGGTCAGGGTGAGAAACACGCTTTCCAAGGTGGGCTTTTCCACGTTGAGGGAAAGCACGTCGCTGCCGGTGGCGTTAATTACATCCACTACCCGGCCGATGCTTACAGTATTTTTGGTGGCCAGCAGTGTAACAGTATTTTCTGCTATGGTTGCTTCATTGACCCCGCCCACTGCCTTAAGTTCATCAACCAGTGTGTAATTTACTGCGGACAGCTCAATGACAATTCTTTCCTCTTCTGCAACCAGTGCTTTAAGTTCCTCCTTGGTTCCCTGGGCAATGATCCTGCCCTGGTCCATGATGGCAACCCGGGAGCAAAGCTCTTCCACTTCTTCCATGTAGTGGGATGTATAGAGAACGGTGGCCCCCTGTTTGTTGAGCAGTCGCACGGAATCCAGAATATGGTTTCGGGATTGCGGGTCGATGCCTACGGTGGGCTCGTCCATAATAATCAGCTTGGGTTGGTGGGCAATGGCGCAGGCAATGTTAAGCCGCCTCTTCATGCCACCGGAAAACTTCTTGGGAAATTGTTTCTCCCGGTCTGCCAGGCCCGTAAACTCCAGGGCTTGGGAAACCTGTGTTTGCAATTGTTCGCCCTTCAGACCATAGAGCCTGGCAAAGAAAGTAACGTTTTCCCGGGCAGTCAGGTCTTCGTATATCGCCAGCTCCTGGGGAACAATGCCGACGTTGCGGCGCACCTCATTGTTATGCCCGTTGGCTTTTTTACCAAAGATGGCCACTTCCCCGGCATCGGGCGAGGTAAGTCCCACCAGCATGTTGATGGTAGTGGTTTTGCCCGCTCCATTGGGGCCCAGCAAGCCAAAGATTTCTCCCTGGGTGATGCCCAGGTTTACGTGGTCCACCGCCAGGGTGTCCCCGAAACGTTTGACCAAGTCAGTGGTTTTGATTATCATGGCTGTTCCTCCTTATATGTTCTACGCCCAGTTTAGTTCACGGACAGGTTTGTTTGAAGTGTGCCAGGTAATAATCTGCCATGACATTTGTCACCAGATAAATGATAACAATTATCATTGACGCTTGTGCCTCCGGGGAGTATACTGGGGGTACAACTAAGGAAAGAGTGGTATCAATGAAAAAACGAATGCTCGTCGTTCTGGTAATTGTTGCGATGATCAGCCCTGTAGCTCAGGCAGCGTTGCCCACCGAGACCGAGCCGTTGGAATTTATTCTGGGAGCGGGGGTTAATCAGTTCGAAACAGGAACAGTCACAGTTTGGCTGGATGGAGATGACTTGTTTGTAAATGTTGAAACCCACGAGCCCTGGCTGCTTACAGATTTGCACATAATTGCGGTTGAAGATTTGAACAACATACCGGTAAGCAATCCAGTATGTCGTTGCCCCCAGTTCGGTCACTTCCCTTATGGCGTAGAGTTTGATGACCCAACTGAAGCCCATACAGCACAGATAAATATTGCTTGGGATCAACAAGGCCCGCTGTATGTGATGATTCACGCTTCTGTGGTAAACGAAGATGACGACAGCACTGAAACTGCCTTTGCCCACGGGGAAAATTTTGGCAGCACTCGTTTTGCCTACTATATAATGATTGTACCAGATCCCAATGGTGACGACCCCAATGGCGACGACCCCAATGGCGACGACCCCAATGGCGACGACCCCAATGGTGACGATCCCAACGGTGACGACCCCAACGGTGACGATCCCAATGGCGACGACCCCAACGGTGACGATCCCAACGGTGACGATCCCAATGGTGAGGACCCCAATGGGGATGACCCCGATGGCGACGATCCCGATGGCGACGAAAACGGCACGCCTGCTGATGACGAGCCGGAAATTTGCTACTGGTATCCCCATTTGTCAGGCATTGCAAACAACCTGATGGCAGCTGCGTGGAATGGAAACATGTTTGTTGCCGTGGGTGAAGGTGGCGGTATTTTACATCTCCAACAGGGGAAGAATGGACTGCCAGAGAATCGGGCGCCAGTGTTAACCTGTTCGGCGTTGCCTGGGGTAATGACTTGTTTGTAGCCGTCGGCCGTTTGGGAACCTTGCTCACCTCTGCTGACGGCATAACCTGGCAGGACAACTCTGTGGGAGCCCTTGGTGTGGACTTCTTGTCAGATGTTGTTTGGAACGGTGATTTGTTTGTTGGCGTTGGAAATGATGGAACAATTATCACATCTGAAGATGGCATGGACTGGACATTGCAAGATTCTGGAACAACTGAGTTCTTGGTTGGCGTTGAATGGGGAGGCGGCAGGTTTATGGCTGTAGGCTCCCAAGGAACCATCCTCACTTCAACTGATGGCATGAGCTGGACTGCTGTTGATTCTGGAACTGACCAGATGCTCTATGATGTTGTTTGGGCAGATGGGAAATTTGTGGTTGTTGGTGGATCTTCCCGGACCATTCTCACTTCTGCTGATGGCACCAGCTGGAACCAGGTAATGGCCAACGAAGATTCGCCGCTGCGCAGTGTCGCTTGGACCGGCGAGGAGTTTGTGGCGGTGGGTGCCGGAGGAGAGATAGTTTCTTCAACCGATGGCGAGAACTGGAGGAACAGGACTTCCGGAACAACTGAACAGCTCAACAGCTTGGCAATCGGTGGTGAGCAGTTCTTGGTGGTGGGAGCCGATGGGACTGCTTTGCTGAGGACCTGTGAGGTAGATACATCAGACCCCCTTCCCGAGCTGCCTGAGACAGGGACAAATATCTCTCTGATTGTTGGCCTGGGACTGCTGCTAATGGCCGCTGGAGCGTTTGTGGTTGGGAAAGAAGCGCTAAACAGGACATAAAAAAAGCCCTCGGGCTTTTTTTAATATTGGACCAAAAAGGACTCCAGGGCTGTTTTCAGTTCTTCATGCTCTACACTGTTTAGCAGCTCAGTGAGGGTGAGGCGGTAGTCACAATCCAACCCCTGCCAGAGCTCCTGCTGAAAGGCGCTGTAATCGAATTTCTCTCCCTGGGCTTGTCGGATTGCGTCTTCGAACATCAGCAGGGTATATTCCTTTTGGCGGATCTCCTCTTGTGGAGATCGGGGAGGCCGGGAGAGGGTTTCCAGGTACTGATGCAAAAACGCGATGTTATGTGACAGGTCATCAGGTTCCACCAGGCCGGAATGGGATGAAACGTAGGCTTGTGCGCCCATGGTTTTTAAAGTTTCCAGCGTTTCGATGAAAGATTCCACATCATGCCAGCTCACAGTGGGGGCAGGACGCTCTACCAAATCGCCGACAAAAATAACATTGTCCTGGTAATCCCGGCAACAAGCTGAGTCTGGGGTATGGCCAGGGGCGTGGAAAAACTCAACCTGGTCTTCTTCAAAGATTATGCTGGTTTGGAAGGTGACGGAGGGCAAGCGAAGCTTGACGTCGCCCTGGCGATGCTCCCCATAACGCAACAACTCCAGCATGCCCCGCTGGACAATGCGTTGCCGGCACTGGCGGTGAGAAACTATGGTGGCACCAGGAAATGTTCCGGCACCCCAGATGTGGTCCCAGTCGGAGTGGGAAAAGAAAATCACTACATCCTTCTCTTGCCAGCCCTTTTCCTGGATGTACGCCAGGATAGGGTCTGTGGATGCCGACCCCAGATGGGTGTCGCAAAGGTATATGGTGTTTTTGCCATTTATCAGGTAAACTGTGCTGCCCCCTATGGGACATTCCTGGGGCTCAAAGGTGAACATTACTCCCCGGTTGCCAATTTCTTTTGCTTGCATATGCTCCCTCCCGGAAGATGTTTTTGGGTTGTGTGTGGAACGGAAGAACCGTCCCCGTGGGTCAGTTGCGATGGATGCGGCTTACTTTGTATTTGTAGTCTGGGGTGGAAGTCTTGCGGGCCACGAGTCCAATGGAGAAGTCCAGGGTGAACAGCAGCAAGACTATGCCCATAACCAGTCTGCGCTCTATAAGCACCTGGGGCCACAGCCAGAATGCCCAGGCGGTTGCCAGCAGTATTCCTGCCATCAGCCAGACAAAGCCCTGGTGGACGGGCAGGTTGGCCAGCAGCTGCTCCAGTTCCCGGATCCGGTGTCGGCTCAGCCCGGGAACGGCCAGTGTCTTCACCGGCAGGCCGCAACTTTGATAGGCGGCGTTTCGCCCCAGCGGAATGGTGCGGTTTCTTTCCATGGCCTGGACAGCCCGGGGGGTGACAAGGCGCAACAAAGTGCCGGGCCGGGCCAGCACCACGTCCCAGGCTCCCTGGGTTGCCGTTGCCAGCACGCTGAGGTCCGCTTCCGCAAGAACGTTGCCCAGCGACTCTATTTCCATAATCCACTTCCCGGCAGCCATGTCGGTGCCGGCGCCCATGGCGGTGCTGACACCATGACGCCCGTCCAGGGCTACTGCCGTCAGATTGCCCTGCAGCTGCGAAGCGGTGGCCAGCGCTGCCTGGAAGGTGTCGTCGTTGCTGCCGTCATCCACCAGTATGATTTCGTGGCCGGCGAAGGCCTTGCCCAGTTGTTTGTCCAGGTCAAGCAACTGCTGTCCGACGGTTTTTTGTTGGTTGCGGCAATAGACCACTGCCGAAAGCATAACCTCGCTCATGACAGCCCTCCTTATCCAAAACCAGTTCTTTATTGCCTGTTTTAGTATATCATGCTCTGCCAAACAACCCCAAGGTAGCAGTGAAAATATGTTTTGGGGCTGGGGGGAAGTGAGAATTGTTCTTGATTGTTTCGCTTAATTATGATAAAGTGCTGTTTAAGCAAAGAGCAGCTTAAGACAATTTGCTGAGGAGGAAGATCATGTCTAATCCGTATCAATATGTGAAAAAGGAACCCTATATGCTGTATATCGACGGCGAATTTACAGCTTCAGAAAGTGGCGAGACCTTTGATATCGTCAATCCGGCAAACAACCAGGTATTTGCCCAGGCTTACAAAGGGGGCAGGGCGGATGTGGAAAAAGCCATAAAGGCCGCCAGGCGCGCCTTTGACCATGGGCCGTGGAAGAATATGACCAACTTTCAGCGCAGCGAACTTCTCTATCGTGCCCGGGATTTGCTGGAAAAAAGGGCCCATGAGTTTGCCTGCCTGGAAACGTTGGATTGCGGCAAGATTTTTCCCGGTGCAGTCCACCATGAAGTGCCCCGAAGCCTGGATGCCTTTCGTTATTCTGCGGGACATGCCCGGCACCTGGAAGGCAAGGTGGTGCCGGTGGACGGCGGCGGCAATTACTTCAACTATGTGACATGGGAGCCCTGCGGCGTGGTAGGGGAAATATTGCCGTGGAACGGCCCGCTGACCATGGGATGCCAAAAAATATCTGCCATTCTGGCTGCCGGCAATACCATTGTGGTCAAGCCTGCTGAGTGGGCCAGTCTTTCACTGCTGGCGCTGGCATCAATATTCCATGAGGCCGGTTTCCCCAAAGGGGTATTTAACATTGTTACCGGCGCTGGTTCGGAAGTGGGAGCAGCGCTGGTGGAGAGCCCTGATGTGGACATGGTGTCCCTTACCGGAGGGACCGAAACAGGAAAAGAGATTATTCGCCGCTCGGCAGAAACAGTAAAACAAATTGCCCTGGAGCTGGGTGGCAAGAGCCCCAACATTATATTTGAAGATGTGGACTTGAAGCATGCTGCCCGTTGGGCAGTGGCCGGGTTCACCCTTAACTCCGGGCAGGTTTGTGTTGCCGGTACCCGGATTTTGGTCCAGCAAAGCATTTACGAAGCGTTTATTGAAGAAATGAAAGCGGTATGCCGTAAGCTTGTTGCCGGAGATGGGTTTGCCCATGAGCAGGGAGTCAACTTCTCCACCCTGATTTCCCGGGAGCATGCAGAAAGCGTCTGGTCCTATATCCGCAAGGGTAAGGAAGAAGGCGCCCGGCTGGTGCTGGGCGGAGAGCCGTACCAGGAGGAGCATCTCCAAAAGGGGAATTTTGTGCCGCCGACAATTTTTGCTGATGTAAAACCGCATATGACTATTTTCCAGGAGGAAATTTTCGGCCCGGTGGCCTGTGTCACGCCATTTAAAGATGAGGCAGAAGCGATTGAGCTGGCAAACAACTCTAAATATGGTTTGGCTGGAGCAGTGTTCACCCAAAATGGCGCCCGGGCCCATCGGGTGGCCAACCAAATTAAGGCGGGCCAAATCTATATCAACAGCTACTACAGCAAGGGGATTATGGAATCGCCGGGAACTGGCTGGAAGCAGAGCGGTCTAGGTGTGGCGGGGATTCACAAGTATATGCATTCCCGGACGGTGTTTATGTCCTTCGCCGATCGGTCGGAGGCACCTGTTTAGGGTTTGAGTTACCAGGTTCAAATTTTGCAAGCAGCAACAGCAGCAGGCGCCAATGCTGCTGCTGTTGTCGTTTGTGACGATACACAAAAGCTGCCGGAAAGTGTAAAATATAGTTACCTTTATTTCTTGGGAGCGATACAATGGATATCTTTGCCTGGATTGACAACAACCTGAACCCCCGGCCCAGCACCACTGATGTGATGATTTACAATGACATGGATTCCCAGTCCGGCTGTTCGCTGCCGGTAATTTACCAGAAATTTGATGCCGCCAACCCCATGCACTGGGGAGAGCGGGGGGCAATTTATGATTTTCTGTTTGCCACCCGGGGAGGGGGCAAGCACCTTTTGGATTTTGGCCCCGGCGACGGCTGGCCTTCACTTTTGCTGGCGCCCATGGCGGCCAAGGTTACCGGGCTGGATTCGTCGGAGAAAAGAGTGGAAGTGTGCCGGGAAAACGCCCGGCGGCTGGGGCTGCCCAACACTGTGTTTGTCAGTTATAGTGCCGGTGAAGCCCTGCCCTTTGCCGACAATTCCTTCGACGGCATTACTGCGGCCTCCGCGGTAGAGCAGACCCCTGACCCCCGGACGGTGCTAAGGGAGTTTTGCCGGGTGCTCAAACCCGGCGGCCGGTTGCGCCTGAGCTATGAAGGACTGGCCAGGTACCGGGGCGGCCGGGAGCAGCAAATGGAGCTGCTGAAGGTTGATGAAGGCCAAACGAAAATTCTCTTGTACAACCGCAACATTCAAGAGGAGTATGTGGACAATTACGCTTTTAAACTCTCCCTTCCCCCAGCTGAACTTGTCAAGTTGGTGCCGGAGGAAGATATCGGTGCCCTGAACCCCCAATTGTTGGAAAAGCTGCAACCGCATATTGTTTTCGCCGGCAAGTGCCGGACAATCCACCCCTCTTGTGGCACATGGTTGAACTGGCTTGATGAGGCCGGTTTCAGCCAGGCTGTTGCCACCCACGGGGGAAAAGTGGCAGCGGGTATTTTGTACCAGCAACATGCCGGTGACAAAGAGTTTGGGGACATGGATGCTGTTGACCAGCTGGTGAAACCGGCTGTCCGGGCTGCTGTGGAACTGGAATGCCCGCCGGAGAAGGACCCGCCAATAACCGCAATAAAGTAACAGGCTGCCGTCGGCAGCCTGTTTTTCGGTTGTTACAGCTGGTCTTTGGCCATCATCTCCACCGCCAGAATGTCCGGGCCAAGTTTTGCCCTGCCGGCAACGGCAGCAGCGGCTGTCCGGGCTTCGGCCATGGCTTTTTGCCGGTCTACCGTCAGCAACCGGCGCTCTTCCATTATCACTTGCCCGTCGATGACAACGGTGTCCACTTCGCTGCCGTTGGCGGAATAAACCAGGTTGGGCACGATGTTGCGCACCGGTTCCAGTATTGGCGGACACAGGGAAGGGGCGTCCATGTCTATGACAATGATGTCGGCTTTTTTGCCCGGCTCCAGTGAGCCGATTTCTTCTTCCAGGCCAATGGCCCGGGCCCCGTCGATGGTGGCCATGCGCAACACTTGCCAGGCGGGGAAGACCCGTGGGTCCCTTGCCCGGCATTTGTTTAGAATAGATGTGAACTTCATTTCGTTGAACATGTTGTTGCAGTTGTTGCCCGGCGCCTGGTCCGAGCCCAGCGCCAACCTGCCGCCGCCGGCCAGGAAGGTCGCCGCTGGCGGGATGATGCCGTCGATGATGCCGATGCTGCCGGAACAGAGCACCATGGAAGCTCCCCGCTGGGCCACAAGGCGGGTTTCCTCATCCGTGGCCTCGGTCAGGTGAACGGCCAACAGGCGCTGGTTGATGAACCCCTGCTCATCCAGCCAGGGGATGCTCCTTTTTCCGTAGCGCT
This sequence comes from Clostridiales bacterium, assembly GCA_003559415.1. Classification (GTDB taxonomy): domain Bacteria; phylum Bacillota; class Proteinivoracia; order UBA4975; family PWLI01; genus PWLI01. The sequence goes on from PWLI01000093.1 coordinate 12,798, forward strand.
TGAGCATCTGGTCGATTTCCCGGTCTCCCTGGGCCACATGCATATGAACCATGGTGTCATATTGTTCTGCCAGTTCAAAAACCTGTTGCAAAAGCTGGGCAGAGACCATGTCCGGGCCCTGGGGGCCCAGCATGCAGGTGATGCGCCCCTGGCCGGAGCCATGCCACTTGTCCAGCAACTTGCGGGACGTATCCAGCAGTCGCTGGCCGCTGTCCTGATCCAGGGGGTAGAGGTCGCCAATGTCCAGCTCGGGCATGTCATCGGGCATTTCGTTGATGGTTTCGGCAACCCGCGCCCGGGTGCCGACTTTCATATGGTTTTCCAACAGGGAATCCATGTTGCTGTCGTAGTCGCAAAAAGTTGTGGTCCCGGCCATTACACCTTCAATGATGTTGACCATTGAGCCGATTTTGTCATCTTCCGGTGTAAGGGCATGGGCAAAGGGCCACAGCGCCTTTTGCATCCAGTGGTCGGTATCCTGTGCCAGGCCCCGGAGCAGTGCCAGCCCGCTGTGGATGTGGGCGTCAATAAGGCCCGGCATCACTGCCTTGTTGGTGGCATCAATCTCCCGGTGGGCACGACAACCCGTGGGTATTTCTCCGACAAATTCAATTCGATTGCCCTTGATCCCCACACTGCCCCGGGGAATTACCCCCACACCCTTGCCGGTCATGGTAATTACCACTCCGTTTTTTATCAGCAGGTCCAGCACATTACCACATCCTTTCAGTCTCAGCTTACCCCGGAGCCGGGATGGTGTCAAAGGCAGCCGGCAGCACAGGAAGGAAATAGCCCGGCAGGCATTGAATAACTCAGTTGAAACCAGCATGACAGAGGGGCAATGCCCCTAAAGAGCAACAGCAAGCGCGAATAAGGTTATGAGGAGGGCAGGCCTTGGCGGACATGGACGCAGTAAAGTCAGACCGGCAGCAACGGGATAAATTTATTGAACAACATCGCCCCTTTGTCCATGCCGTCGCCTCGGGCTTTTGTGGCCGGCAGCTGGACTGGGGGCGGGATGAAGAACTGAGCATAGCCCTTTTGGCCTTCAACTCCGCCATCGACGACTGGTCGCCGGAAGGCGGGGCCAGCCTCAAGACCTTTGCCCGGATTGTTATTAGACGCCGGCTCACCGATTATTTCCGCAAAGTGCAGAGAAAAAGCGGCCGGGAGCAGCCATTGACGGAAGGAATGGTTGAGCCCGGCAGTGAGGAAGAATTGCTGCGCCTGGAGCGCGTGACGGAGATTCAGGCATTTGAAGAACAGTTGGAACGACTCAACATAAGCTTTAAAGTTTTGGCCCGGGAATCCCCCCGGCAAAAACAAGTGCGGCAACGCCTGTTGGAAGCGGTGGAGAAAATATCTGCCCGGCGGGAATTGACTGAAGAGATACTGGAAAAAGGGCGGCTGCCGCTGGAGAAATTGATGGGCCTGACAGGGGAAACCCGCAAAGTGCTGGGCAAGCGCCGGCGCTACCTGTTGGCCATGCTGATGATCAACAACAAAAGGGAAGAATTCCCTTTTATTGCCGAATACCTGGGGTTGAAAGGAGGGAAGCCGGGTGAGTAAGCGAGGCGTAATATGCAAGGTATATGCCGACCACTATTTTGTGCTCACAAAAGATGGTGACTTTGTCCGGGTTGCCGGCTGTCCGCCCCGGGGCCAATGGCTGGGCAGCGAAATTGCTGTGCCTGTCACCCGGCAGTGGTCGCTGATAGCTTCCCTGGCTGCGGCCCTGGCCCTGATGCTAATCGGTACAATGGCCTGGGGCTTCTGGCAGCCTGGGGCAGACAACCTGTTGGCAATGGAAATCAATCCCGGTATTGAGCTGGCCTATGATGACAGCTACCTGCTGACCGGGTGGCGGGGTTTGAACCAGGAAGGCCAGGATTTTGTTGAAACCCTTGAGTTGGAAAAGGGACAGAACCTCTATGCTGTTTTAGCGGAAATTATAGAAGAGATTCACCAGCAGGAGCTTCTGACAAGTGGCACTGTGTTGGTTACCAGCGGAGGGTTGTCCCCCGATGAAGATTTGTTGCTGGGAGCGCTGGAGGGCAGAGGCGCAGATTTTGAGCTGGTTTGGCTGGCGCTGGCGCGGGATGATTACAACAGCACGGAGGAGGGGCCGCTGGCCGCCTACCTGCGCCGGCTGGGTGATGAAAGGGGAGAGTCTCCTGATCTTTCCAACAACCAAAAAGTGGCAGAAGCCGCCCGGGCCATGTTGCCCGGTGGCCTGGTTTCCCATCAGGCCCGGGGATGGTTTGACGACCCGGTTGTGCAGCACATGGTGGCGGAGTTTGGCGTCAGCCAGCAGGCTGTGTTGCGGCTTAGAGAGCAGGGGTTTGCAGATGAAGAGATTGCCGGCATGGCCCGGCAGGCCCATTCCAGGGGTGTTGCCCTGGGAGAGGTGGCCCGGGAGCACGGCAAAGGCCACCAAGTCCCACCGCTGAGTGATGCAGACAAGGAAGGCTTGGCGGCTGTTGTTGAACGCCGGTCGGTGCTGGAATACCTCGGTGAACAGTTTGGCCACTCTCCCGGCCAGCTGACCAGTTTGTTGGCCAGAGGTTTTAGCACAGAGGAAATAAGTGTGTTGTTGCTGTTGGAACAACAAAGCGGCATGGCGCTCAACCAATTGCTGCGGGAGCTTAAAACGCTGGACAGCATTGATGAGTTGGTTGACATGTATTCAGATGCCGAGACCATGCGGCCTCGCAAGGAAGAGATGGACGACAAGGTGCGCAGCATTGATAACAACCCCCAACGGGAAGCGGCGCGGGAAGTGGCCCGGGAATATGGTTTCCCGCCGGGCCAGGCCATGAGGCTGCTGTCTGAAGGTTATACACTGAAGGAAGTGGAAGAAGCAATGGTCATTGCCACTGCCGCCGGGCTTTCTCTGCAACAGGTTGCAGGGATGTTGGAGGGTTTGGATAATATCGAGCAGTTGTGGGACGAATTGGGTTTGGACCCGGAGCAAATCCGCGGCAACGGCCCACCCGGGAACAAGCCGGGAGGAAACAACAATTGATGAATGAAGCACCCTGCGGGGTGCTTTTTTGAAAGATGGCACAAGCGTGGCAGGCAGGAAACAGTGAAATAAAGATAGAATTAGTTGTTAACAAAGCCCAGGGGGGTGTGAGCATGATTTTTGGCATTGGCGTGGACAGCATTGAAATCAGTCGGGTTGCCCGGTCTATCAATCGCCGTCCGGGTCTTTTGCAACGCCTGTTTACACCAGAGGAAATTTCTCAACTGCCCCAGGGCGAGAAAAAGTTTTCGCGGATGGCGGCAATATTCGCCGCCAAGGAAGCTGTTCTCAAGGCCCTGGGCACGGGCCTGGCCGGCCATTCCTGGCAAAACATCCAAGTGCTCCACAACCCCGCCGGGCGTCCGGAAGTGTGCCTGCAGGGCAAAACGCTGGTGGTGGCCAGCGGCCTGGGCGTAAAAACGGTACACATCTCCCTGACCCATGACCGACAATGGGCAGTGGCTTTCTGTGTAATGGAAGGAGGGCGTCCATGAAGTTGAGCACTGCTGGGCAAATGCGCAAGACAGACCGGCGGGCCATGGAAACTGGCATCCCCGGCCTGGCGCTGATGGAAGCGGCAGGGGTTTTTGCGGCCAATGTTGCTGAAACAATCACAGCCGGACAGGGTAGGATTGTTGTAGCTTGTGGCTCTGGCAACAACGGCGGTGACGGCTGGGTGGTTGCGCGCCATCTGGCTGCCCGGGGGCATGAGGTGTTGGTGCTGAGTGTCGTTCCGCCGGACAAGCTCGGGGGTGATGCTGCTTGCCAGTTCCTGGCTGCCCGGGGCGCCGGCGTCAATTGGCAGGCTTGGCAACAGCAAGCAATTCCAGAAGCGGACTTGCTGGTTGATGCACTGCTGGGCACGGGAGTTGATGGGGCTCCCCGACCTCCCTTGGATAAATTGATTCAAGCTATAAATGGCCACAGCGCGCCGGTGCTGGCCCTGGACATCCCCTCGGGCCTGCCCAGCGACGGCCAACCTCCAGGCTGGCCGGTGGTAAAGGCAAAGGCCACTGCCACTTTCGGTTTGGCCAAGGTGGGGTTGTTCGCCGCGGCGGGCCTGGCCAATGCCGGAAGGGTGCATGTTGACCCCATCGGCATTGCTCCCCAGTTGATGGGGGAAACCGGTATTATGCTGAACACTGAAGAAAATGCCGCCCGGGGGCTGCCTGCCAGAAGGCGCAACAGCCACAAAGGCAGCTATGGCCATGGTTTGTTGTTGGCTGGCAGCAGAGGGATGAGTGGTGCGGCTTTGTTGGCAGGAGAAGCGGCGCTGCGCAGCGGCCTGGGTTTGTTGAGCGTGGCTGCGCCCCAAGATACGGCAGCGATTGTCACCGGCCACTTGGCAGAGGCACTGACAATTCCTTTGGCCCAGACAGAAAGTGGGGCTGCCTGTTGCGAAGGGGGCGAGCTGGCAGGAAAAATCGGGGGTTGTTCGGCAGCGGCGGCTGGACCCGGTCTGGGCCAGGACAGAGCTGTGCTGCCCTGTATACAAGAGCTTGTGGACTCGGATTTGCCGCTGGTGTTGGATGCCGATGGACTCAACTTGCTGGCTCCCGGCATACCTGTCCGGGAAGCGCCCCTGGTTATTACCCCGCATCCCGGGGAGATGTCCAGGTTGCTGGGCGTGGACGTTGAGCGAGTTGTTGCCGACCCGTTGAATGTTGTGGCCCGGGCTGCAGAAAAGTGGAACTGTGTAGTGGTGTTAAAGGGGGCAGTGTCCTGGATAGCCCAGCCGGGAGGCCCGGTGGTTGTCAGCGCTGTCGGCAGTGAAGGGTTGGCCACCGGTGGCTCAGGAGATGTGCTTACCGGACTGCTGCTGGGATTGCTCAGCCAAAAAGTGCCGGCCTTTAGCGCTGCTGCCGCCGCCTGTTGGTTGATGGGGCGGAGTTCGGAGCTGGCAAAACACACGCTGGGCACTGCCAGCCAGTTGCCCCGGGATGTGATAGGTTTTCTGCCCGCTGCTTGGTTGGAACTGGCGGAACAGGTATAATATACAGAGAAAGGTGGTAACCCAATGAAGGTATCAGATGTCATGGTCAGAGAAGTAATTACACTCAAGCCTGAACAAACGTTGGAAGAAGCGGCCAAGGTGTTAAATCAGGAAAATATTGGTGGTGCCCCGGTGGTCAAAGACGGCAAGGTGGTGGGCATCCTCAGCGAAAGGGATCTGCTCAGAACCAAGACCACTCCCCGGCCTCCCCGCTATCTTGAATTGCTGGGCGGCATAATCTATCTGGAAAATGTGCGCGAGTTCGAGCGCCAGTTAGCCAAGGCAATTGCCACCCGGGTGGAGGAACTCATGACCGCCAAGGTGGTGACAATAAGCCCCGACAGCACCTTGACCCAGGCAGCCCAGATGATAATGGATCATCAGGTCAACCGTCTGCCGGTGGTGGACGGGGAAGGAAACCTGCTGGGCATTGTCACCCGCAATGATGTATTGCGGGGACTGATGGCTTAACAACAAGAGGCCCGCTCACTTGCATGAGCGGGCCTTTAAAAATCTCAGATTAACGAAGCACTCCCAGCCAATAGCCGATGTTGGCCTTGTCTGAGGTTATGCCTTTGATTACGGGTTTTTTGGATGTAAAGAGAGTGGTAACCCCCGGTCCGTGTCCGGTAATTACACAGTCGCTGTGGGAAACGACGCCTACAGACACTGCACCTTTGAGGTAGCCCCGACCGTACTGGTTGTCGCAGTCCTGCAACAGCACTAAATCTCCCAGGCGCAGCTTGTCCAGGCCACACTCCCGGTATGCTTCCGGGTCGGCGGTCATGATGTCATAATCTCCCCGGTGGGTGGTGGCGGCGCCAATTCCGGAACCCATCAGGTGGGCGGGAACGGAAGTTGTTACCGGCACTTCAACAATGCCCTTTTCTATCTTGAGGGGTATTTTTTCCAACAGTTCGGGATCCAGGTTGTAGACAGACACGTCGGGAGCATCCTCCAGCGCCAGGCCGGTTCCCCAGCTTCTTATGCGGATTTTGTCGCCGATGCTGAGTTTTTCCATTGTTTCCCTGTCAAACCAGACCAACACGTGTTCAATTCCTCCGTGCTTGCCGGTGACCCAGCCGCTGGCGCCCTTGGCTTCACCGCTGACCACAGTGGCAACATTGCCCACGCAGGCAAGGGTGTTGAGCCCACCGTTTATGGCTTCATCTTTGTCTCGCAGGCTGACGCCCGGCTCCACATGATCTGCCACCCAGCCGCTGGCCCGGTCTCCTATTTGCACGTTATAGGTAATGCCGCCGGTGCCGGGCAGCGTTACAGCGGTGCCGTCTGTCCTGATTCGATAGGGAAAACGGGCCATGGGCGGGCTGACAGGGCCCTCAACGGCAATTTGCACCAGTTGATTTTTGTTTGTTTTTAGCATATAGTACCTCCTATGAAATATTTGCTTGCAGTTGTTTATTTCTCGGCAGGAATATCTGTTTCCTGCCGAGAATTACTATAATGTCGCAGCTTAGACACGCTATGAAATGAGGTGACTCTAATGAACCCTGAAAACTGGGACCCCATTGTTCACGACCCTATCCGCATGCAGGTGCTTATTGCCCTGGTGGGAGCGGATAGGCTTGATTTTACCTATCTTAAAAATGCAACTAACACCACCGATGGAAATATGGCAACCCACTTGCGCAAGCTTGAAGGAGCCGGCTATGTGGCGTACAAAAAGACCTACCAGGGACGACGCCCCAAGACATGGTACTGGATTACCCAAGATGGACGCCAGGCCCTGTTGAGGCACCTGGACAGGCTGGAGCAGCTGGTTGCAAAAGGACGGGAGAAAAAAGGGGAGGTGGATTAGTGAAACAACCGCACAAGGAAACCACTGATGCTATTCGAAAAGCATTGTCGGGCTTGGACCGCATAACAGCAGCAGACGGCCGGGCGCTGATGATACTGGGCCTGTTGATATCCCTGGGTGTGGTGCCCACAGTGCTATGGCGGTTTTATGTGGGCAGCCTGTGGGTGGCTGTTGCAGGGGTGGCTGTTTGGTACTATACCCGCTACCTTCATCGGAAAGAAGGAGTGGTAAGCCGCCTGGTGGCCAACAAGATGCTGTGGATGTACTCTGCGCTATTGATTCTCATGGTTACCCTGCATGTGATTCTGGTTCAGAGATGCGGTGCGGGTGTAGACACGTACCTTTGGGCCCTGGGCCTGCTGGTTTCGCTGTCCTTCGTGATAATGGGCCTTTACATCCACCGCGCCCTGTTTTTCTCTGCAGCCACTACTTATCTAACGGTAGTAATTACAGCGTTTTTGGTGCCGGAATATACAATATACCTGGTGCAGGGGGTAACCGGGATTTCGCTGATTGTCAGCGGCTATATGATGCAGCGCCAGGTTGCCAGCCAGTAAGCAACCCAACGGGAACGGGGGGATTGCAATGGTCAAGCTTGTCTACCTGGGCCATTCATGTTTTATACTTTCCCACCAACAGGACAGCATTATTTTCGACCCGTATATAAATGGCAACGCCGGGGCAGGAAAGATTGCACCGGCAGATGTCAATGTGGACTATGTGTTGGTCAGCCATGCCCATGCCGATCACCTGGGTGATGCAGTGGAAATATGCCAGCACTCCAATGCCGTGCTGGTTTCCACCTTTGAGGTGGGCAACCTCTGCCGCAGCCAGGGGGTCAGCCGCATTCATACCGGCCATGTGGGCGGCAGGGTGAACTTCCCCTTTGGGTATTTGCGCTTCACTCCGGCTCTGCACGGATCGGGAGTGCCCGGGGGGCTTGCCTGTGGGTTTTACCTGAACTACCACCAGGTTGGCATCTATTTCGCCGGAGATACCGGGCTCTTTTCCGACATGAAGCTGTTGGGCCAGCTGGAGGATATAGACTGCGCCCTGCTGCCCATCGGGGACAATTACACCATGGGGCCGGCCGACGCTGAGATGGCAGTGCAAATGTTGCGCCCCCGGGTTGTTGTGCCCATGCACTACAACACTTTTGAGCAAATTGCCCAGGACCCAGTGCTTTTCAAGGAAAATGTTGAAACCAATGGCCTGGCCAGAGTAGAGGTAATGGCCCCCGGCCAGGAGCTGGAAATTGCCCGGTCATCATAATTCCAGGAATAAAAAAAGGGCCCTGCAATCAACAGGGCCCTTGTCATTACTCCCTAATTTTTTTGAAGAGGGCGAACTCATCGGCGAATTCGCCAATCATTGGCATATAGTTTTCCATGGCTCTAAAGGCTTCGATTACTCCCCGGATCCACAGGTACAAGCATACCAGCCACAGGGTGATTGCTATCGGGGGTGTAATCACCTGGAAGAATGCAACGGGAAGAAGCATGAAGGGTACAACAATCAAGCTCAGGCAGAAGAGCACAGTTGCCTGCTTGGCGTGGAAAAACACCACATCATTATTCTTTTTCCAAAACAGAGTGAGGATAAACAGCGGCGGGACATAGGAAAGTACTGCCCACAGCTTGGTTTCTTTGGCACCGGCCACCCACAACGCCTCCAATCATTGAATTAATATTGCGGTTCTTGCTCTTCACTTCGCCATTCATACTATGTTTTCCTGCAAGTTGCGGACTTTACACACAAAAGAGCAGATTCTATAATTAGAGCAGTACTATACGGGAGGATGCACATGGATGTCAAGTCCAGATTAGAACAAATAGCCGGCAGGGATAATGTCCTTTCCCAACAGCCATTGGCAGCTTACACATCGTTCAAGGTTGGCGGGGCAGCAGATTACCTTGTCACCCCCGGCAGCATGGACCAGGTCGCTGAGTTGCTGAGTTTTTGCGGCCAGGCCAGCTTGCCCTGGCACATTTTGGGCAGGGGCACCAACCTGTTGGTCAGCGACAGCGGCGTCAGGGGTGTTGTTATCCGCATTAGTGACAACCTGGCTGCTGTTTCAGTTTGCGATGCCACCATAACTGCCCAGGCGGGTGCGATCCTTACCCGTGTCAGCAGCATGGCATTGGCCCACTCGCTCTCGGGCATGGAGTTTGCCGAGGGCATACCGGGCACTGTCGGTGGTGCTGTAGTTATGAATGCGGGGGCCTACCAGGGAGAGATGAAGGACGTGCTGCGACAAGTCCAGGCAGTAACCCCCCAGGGAGACCTGGTATCTCTTTCGGCTGGAGAGTTGCAACTTGGCTATCGTTCCAGCGTTTTCCAGCAAAACAGATATGTTGTCGCAGAGGTGGAAATGGAACTTGTTCCGGGCTCCAAGATGGAGATAAAGGAGAAAATGGCTTCATTTTCCCGGCAACGCAGGGAAAAGCAGCCACTGGACAAGGCCAGCGCCGGCAGCACCTTTCGGAGGCCGACTGGTTACTATGCAGGCCAGCTGGTAGACCAATGTGGTTTACGGGGAAAACGTATTGGCGGCGCCATGGTTTCGACTAAACACTGCGGATTCATTGTCAATGAAGAAAATGCCTCGGCAGATGACATATATCAGCTGATTAGGCATGTGAAACAACGGGTAAAAGAAGAACAAGGGGTTGAGTTGGAGACGGAAGTGCAATTTTGGGGGCAGTTCGGGGATAAATAACTTCAACAAAAAACACACCCGAGGGTGTGTTTAGCGTTTTTGTTCCTGTCTGGCCCTATGGTTGACCAGCATGACAATATTAATAGCTGTTGCTACCACCAACAGGCCCACCAAGGGAAGATAAGCACTGAGGTTTTGGGCTGTCAGTTGGGCTGCGGCCACCATTCCCGGGACCAGCAGAAGCAACATGGGCAACAAGGCGATAGGTTTGTTCATTTTGTCATCTCCCTTCAGTCAGTGAAAAAGTTCACTCTATGTTGAGAATTATCGGTAAATGAGAGCTGTTTTTCCGGGCAAAACTGTCCTAAACGTGCAAGAAAAAGAAAAAAATCACTTTCACTAGCATTATAGCATATGGTGCAGTTAATGGGCAAGTGTAACATTATTGTAATTCTGTCTATTGACAAAGCCACCTGCGGCAAAGCACAATATAGACAAACAAGAGGGGAGAGATAGTATGCTGGTCAAAAACAGAATGACCCGCAATGTGGTTACCATTGCTCCGGACACCACGTTGTACGAAGTAATGAGCCTGCTGGAGGAGCACCATTTTGACGGATTGCCCATAGTGGACAACGGCCGGGTCATCGGGGTTGTGGATGAGAAAGTTATCATGCGCGAATTTTGTGCCTGTTGCGCCCAACAAAACAAAGAGGCGGGGATTGATACCGATCTGCCCATTCCCTTTGCATCGACCAAGGTAAAAATTGAACCGGACAAACGCCGTATCGCTCACTTCCTTCATCGCCGCACAGTAGCGGAGCTTGTGTTGCCCGATGAAGAGGTAACTACCATCCGGGCCGACGAACCCATCGAACTGGCGTCCTACCTGATGTTCTGCAACGAAGTTGATCTGTTGCCGGTGGTGGATGACAATGAAAGGCTTGTGGGAGTGATATCCAAGGGCGACATACTGCGGGTGTTTGATGAAATCTTTGGGTTTGGCAACAAAGGTGGAGACCGGATTGTAATCGCAGTGCCCGATGTGGTGGGAAGATTGGCAGAGATTGCCGGATTGATGAAGGATTATGGCATTAACATCAATTCCCTGGTGGCCACCCAATCCCGGGTTTTCGACACGGTGCTTACCATACTCAAAGTGGAAAAGGGGAAAGGGCAGAAAGCAAAAGATGCCCTGGAACGCAAAGGGTTCAAGCTTATCCACAGGGAAATGCAATAAAACCGCCTTCGGGCGGTTTTGCTATTGAGATTTTACTTGTTTGCGTCGCCAAACATAATAGGCGAACCAAACCGATGCGATTTTGAAAGCAGACCAAAGAGCCAAGGCTCCATATAGTAAATACCTGCGCATGTTTTTCACCACCGTTAAGCATTATATCATACATGCAGGGAAAAATACTTTTTTGGCGAATTACCGCTTGGGGGGCGGAAAGATGAGCAGGATAGTTTCGGCGGTATTGATTGGTTTTGTCCCAGTGGTGCTGATGATTGCTACCAGCCAGGCAGGCAACAGTAGAAACCTGATGCTGATGGTGGCTGCTGGCACGATAGCAGCATCTTTGGCTGTGTTTTACCTTCTGTTTCGCTGGGGCCACCCCAGCATGCTGATGCTGCTGGCTGTATATATGCCTGCCGGTTTTTTGGTGTTTCTGGCTGTCCACCATCCGATTTTCCTGCCGCTGTTTTATGCCGGCGCTGGCCTGGTGCTGATAACGTCTTGCCTGGGCGCGGCTTTGGCGGGCAGGTGGAACTGGCTCCAGGTGGGGACAAACGGCGCCTTTTTTTCTGTAATGCTGCTGGCAGCTTCGGCAACAGGCCTGGTTATGGGACAGGCATGGGGAGAGGCTTCGTTGATGACGGTGGGGGCATTCTCCATTGCCCGGCTGTGCAACGTGGATTTGCTGGGCTGGCTCAGGGTTATACCTGGGGCATTCCACTGGCTGATGGAAAAGATATGGTACTGACACTCCCCAGAGGGGTGTTTTTTTATCGCAACAAGCGCAGGCCATTGAGCGTTACCAACACTGTGGCACCGGTGTCAGCAATGATGGCCATCCACAACGTCAGCCATCCGGGGAAGATCAGCAACACTGCCAGCAATTTGACAGCAACTGCAAACCAGATGTTTGTTTTTATGGTGGCCAGGGTGCGGCGGCTGAGGCTGATAAGCCAGGGGAGCTTGTCCAGCTCGTCGGCCATCAGGGCAATATCGGCAGCTTCCAGGGCCGTGTCGGTGCCCAGTGTTCCCATGGCCACGCCCACATCGGCAGCGGCCAACGCCGGGGCATCGTTGATGCCATCGCCCACCATCATTACAACGGAGCGCTTTTTCATTTCCCCAATTGCAGAAAGCTTCTCTTGGGGAAGCAGCCCTGCATGGAATTCCCTGACACCGGCTTCGCCGGCAACAAACCTTGCCGATTGGGGATTGTCGCCAGTCAGCATCACCGTTTTTATATTCAGGCGATTGAGGGATTTAATTGCATCGGCTGCCTGGGGGCGCAGGGTGTCGGCAAACTCCAAAAAACCCAGCAGGCGGCCCTGCTCAGCCACCACCACAACAGTGGAATGTTGGTTGGCGGGTTGGGGCGGTTCGATGCCCAGGTGGCGTTTGGCATAGGTGGTGCTGACTGCATAAATAGTGACAGAATTTATTGTGGCTGCTGCTCCATGTCCCGGCAGCGTGCGATAATCTGAGGCTGCCGGCAGGTTCAGGCCGGCAGCGGCTGTCATTATGGCGCCGGCCAGGGGGTGTGATGCCCCTTCTTCTATGGCGGCAGCTGTGGCCAGCAATTTGTTTTCATCTGTGTCGGATTCTGCATGAATGTTGACCAGCCGGGGCTCGCCCAGGGTAAGGGTGCCTGTTTTATCCATCGCCAGGGAACGGACTGCAGCTGTGTGTTCCAAAAACTGCCCTTCCTTGATCAGAACGCCATGGCGGGCGGCGTTGCCCAGGGCGGAAATAAGACTGGCAGGGGTGGAGATGACCAGGGCGCAGGGGCATGAAACAACCAGCAATGTCAGGCCCCGGTAAAGCCAGGGTTGCCATGGCAGCGCCCAGATCAGCGGCGGCAGGACAACTACCGACAAGGCCAACAACAGCATGGCAGGGGTGTACCACCGGGCGAAACGGTCTATTGCCTGCTGGGCGGGTGTTTTTTCCGCCACCGCCCGTTCCACCAGCTTGACGGTCCGGGCCAGGCTGGAATGTTGGGAGGAGTGGGTTACCTCCACATCCAGCCGTCCACTGCCATTTACGCTGCCTGCATATACCTGGGCGCCCGGCTCCTTGAGCACCGCTGCAGACTCGCCGCTGATGGGGGCCTGGTTGACTTCGGACACGCCACTGGCTACAACTCCATCCAGCGCAAACCGCTCGCCCGGCAGCACAACCACCATGTCGCCGGGAGAAACTGAGGCCACATCCCTTTGCTCCAGGCCTGCTTTGCCCTTGATCCAGACCTTTTCGGGGGCCAGATCCATCAGCTTGTATATTGAGCGCTGGGTCTTGCCCTTGGTCCATGCCTCCAGGCTGTGGCCCAGGGCGAACAAAAACACAACAACTGCCGCTTCGCCCACCTCGCCAATGGCTATGGCGCCGGCTACTGCAATTGTCAGCAAGAGGTGGATGTCAAAAGAGCGGTTGTTGAAAAGGTTCCCTATCCCGCTTATTGTCGGCTGAATTACACCGACTATTGCTGCCAGCAACAATAAAATATGCTGCTGCAGCAGCCAGCCGGAGGCCAGCAAAAGGCCGGCTGCCAGGGTGGTAAGCACCCTGGGATTGCGCCAAAAGTGGGCTTTAGGGTTTTGATAGCAATTCACTCTGTTTCCTCCTTGATGTGGTCGGCGTGGAGCCGGGCCTTGGCAATTATTGTTTCCACGTGATGATCGTCCAGGCGGTAAAAGATGTTTTTGCCCTGTCGCCGGTATCGAACCAGCCGGGCTTGCCGCAGAACGCGCAAGTGATGAGAGGCATTGGGCTGGGAGATGCCCAGCAGTGTTGCGATGTCATGGACGCACAGCGAGTGCAGGGAAAGCAGATAGGCTATCTTTATCCGGGTGTCGTCGGCCAACACCTTGAAAAACACCGCCAGATTGCTGGCTTCCTGAGCACGTCGCTGTAAGCTGTCAGCAGTTTGGCGGTCGATGCTGCATAGTTTTTGCTCAGTCATGGCGCCTCCCTCCCATACATATAAATAGCTGTTTATGTTTATATTAGCATAGAAACCCTTACCTGTCACGGCATTTTCGAAAATGAGTTTTCCGGTAAACGGAATAGTTTGAAAAGGCGGCCATATTTGACAAATTGCGACAAGTAGTGTTTAATATAAAGTGACGGACAGTATATGGGAGGGGGGGCGCCCGTGGCCGTCAAGGTATACTGGGTGAACAGAGATTGGGAAGCCGACATGAAGGCGTGTGTTGTCAGAGACCGGCGGGAAGCACAGATGGTGGTGTATCCGGTGCGTGACAGCTGGGATGCTCAGACAAAACTGTACCTGGTCCCCCGTCAGCAAGATGCAGAACTGCGAGTCTATGTCGCTCAGGATCCTGGGGAAGAGTAAAAAATAATAAAAAATGCAGGATATCCCTCACTTGGTGGAGAATTAAGAACGGAAGACACTCTACCTCGATCAAGGGGGGATATTATGCATTGTCCTGGTTGTGGGGCAGAAATGGCCAAGGGAGAAAAAACCTGTAGGCACTGCGGTCATACCATGACTGCCAAAAAGACTTCTTTTTTTACTCCGGGCAAAGTAAAGCTGCTTATGGTGTTGCTTGTAATCGCTTTGCTGGCAGGTGCCGGAGCCACCGTGTTTTGGGGAATGGATACTGATGATGATGACGGAACTTTTGATCCCCGGGGACGCACCTGGGTTCCCATGGACTTCAAGTTTGCCGGCATTAAGTTCGAGATCCCCGGTGAAGGCTGGGCTGTCACGTATGACGCCACATCGCGGATGATATTCCGCAACACCGTCGATGACATGGGCGAGTTGGATGTGTATTTTGCCAGCCTGTTCGTCCTGAACCCTGATATACACCGGGTGGACAACAAGCCGCATATTTATGAAATAGTTTCCCAGGAAACTGTGCAGTTGGACGGACTCTATGCTGAGGCGACAGTTACCACTGTTGAGAGAATGAAGGACGGTATTTTGTTCAGAAAGCAACAACTTTTCTTCCGCCGCACCTTTATTGCGCCCAACGGCCAGCCTCAATCTTTCAGTTATCTTGTCACCCTTTCTTATCCCCAGGTGGCAGAACGCTACGAAGATATTTTCGACCACATTCTGGAAACCATGGAGTTATACGAGTATAATTAACAGAAGGGGGCCCTCCGGGCCCTTTTTTATTAACAGACAATTGCCTGGCGATAACAGAGGGGTGGAATTATGGGCAAAGTCAATCTTATTGCCACTGCTGCCTTTGGTTTGGAAGCGGTGGTGGCCCGGGAGCTTAAGGCTCTTGGCTTGAATGATTTGACAGTGGAGAATGGAAGGATAGCTTTCACCGCAGATTGTTCTGCCATTGCCCGATGCAACCTGTGGTTGCGCAGCGCCGACCGGGGTCAACTTGTGATGGGAGAATTTACCGCCACCAGCTTTGACCAGCTTTTCGAAGAGACCAAGGCCCTGCCGTGGGAACAG
>PWLI01000003.1 GCA_003559415.1 Clostridiales bacterium
CCGGCGCGGCAAAGCTGTCCACCGGCGAATGCTGCTGAATCGCCCGGCAAAAGGCCAAAAGCCGGCGCTCAGACCCCATCACCAGGGCCTGGACTATGTCATAGCGGGCATCTGTGGCTCCGGGAAGGGCCTCAATGCCCAGTTGTTCCGCCAAAGCGGCGGCATAACGGGCGTTTTTCAGCGCCTGGGCGACAAAATGTGGCGCCAGAAACAATCCCAGGAACATTCCCTGCAGGTAATTGCCGGTGGCGCCGATTTCACTGTCCAGGCCCGGGGCAAAAAGCCGGTCTCCGGCAGCTGAAACCACCCCCTGGGGGCCCGCTACATAGCCGCCGGTGTGGGCCAGGCCGCCGCCAGGATTCTTTATCAGTGATCCTGCCACTATGTCAGCGCCCCAGTGGCCCGGCTCTTGGTCTTCAACAAACTCGGCGTAACAGTTGTCCACCAGAATCAGTGGCGGATTGGCGGTGTTTTTCACCAACCAGTCCTTCAGTATCTTTATTTGCTCATTGCCCATGGCCGGACGGTGGGAATAACCCCGGCTTTTTTGCACAAAAATAAGTTTTACATCGTTGTTTAGGTTGTCTTTTAGGGCTTTCAGGTCAATTTGGCCATCCACCAGGTCCTGGCAACGCAAACTATGCCCCGATTGGTCTAAAACGGTGCTCAGTGTGGCATAGGGTGGTCCTGTGACGGCCAGAATGGCCTCAGAAGGCGCTGTACAGGCAGAAATGGCCAACCACAGGGCATGGGTGCCCGAACTGATCTGGGGGCGCACCAAGGCCTTTTCAGTGCCCATCAGGGTGGCGAAAATTGCCTCCAGCTTGTCCCGGCCGCTGTCATTGTAGCCATAGCCGGTGGTTCCTGCCAAATCGGCGGTTGAGACCTGGTTTCGGGTGAAGGCGTCCAGTATTTTGGCCTGGATTTCCAGAGAGGTGTCATCGTCCAGGCTCCGGGCTTGTTGTTTTGCCCTTTTAATCATGCCAGCCATGGGGGGAAACTGCTTGCTCAGGTAACAGGTATCGGCCATTGCATCACCTCATAGTCCTTGTACTAAATGGACACCCTGCTGACGCAGGGTGGCCCTTTACTCTTCTTCCGCCTTTTCCGGATTGAGGGTTATCGATCGGTAGGGGATGATGGTGGATATGGCGTGCTTGTAAATCAGTTGTTGCTTGTTGTCACTGTCCATCACCACGGTAAAATTGTCAAAACCCCTGACTGTGCCCTTGATCTGGTATCCGTTGAGGAGAAAAATCGTTACCGGCATGCCGTCCTTGCGCAGTTGGTTGAGAAAGTGATCCTGTAGGTTGATTGGCTTGCTCATGGTGCCACCATCCTTTATCTATATTCTCTATCTGCCGTACTAATTCGCTTTCCAGCGTTCATATCCCTGCATTATCCGGCAAATGGCATCGGGTGTTTGCCCGGGGTCGGAATTGTCCAGCCAGATTGCCTGTTTTTCACCCCGAAACCAGGTCAGCTGGCGCTTGGCATAGCGGCGGGTGTCCTGTTGGAGCATGGCCAGCATTTCCCCTTCGCCCCATTCGCCTTGCAAAAGCATGTGACAATGCCGGTAGCCCAGCCCCTGCATGGCGTTGGAATGGGGTGAAAATCCCCTGTCCAGCAAGCTTTTATACTCCTCAACCAGGCCTTCGTCAATCATGGACTGAGATCGCTGGTCAATTCGCCGGTAAAGTTGGTGACGGGCCTGGTTCAACACTATCATTAGCGGTGAGAAGGGGTTGTCCTGCCGGGCTTTTTGCTGGATTTCTGTGGCGGCAACGCCGGTGAGCCGGTATATTTCCAGCGCCCGGATGATTCGCCGCTTGTCGCCGGGGCTTATGCGCCTGGCCGCTGCAGCATCTGCCTGTTCCAGCTGCCTGTACAGGGCCGGGCCGCCCAGCTGTTGCCACTCCTGCTCCAGTTCTGACCGGCATTTGGGGTCATAGGGCATTTGTTCCAGGGGATAATTTTCGCTCAATGCCTTTATGTACAGGCCTGTTCCCCCGGCCAGAATGGGTATTTTGCCCTTTTTTCCAATTTCCAGGGATTTTTTTTGAGCCATTTCCTTGTACATGGCCAGGGAAAAGTCTTCATCGGGTGTTACAACATCCAGCATGTGGTGGGGCACCCCCCGGCGCTGGGAAAGGGGCAACTTGGCAGTGCCTATGTCCATGTACTTGTAAACCTGCATGGAATCTGCCGAAACAACTTCACTTTTTGTTCTCAGGGCGACTTCCACAGCCACATCGGACTTGCCACAGGCAGTGGGGCCGGCAATTATCAGCAGTGGGACTTTCTGCATGTTACCTCCCTCCTTCCAGATCCAGCATGCCGTAAGTTATGGGGCTGCTGCCGGAATCCAGCACATCATCAAGGCCCAGCCGGGAAAAGGGGTAAAAACTGCGTTGTTTTACCACCACCCGGCGCCGGGCCACCCTGGCTGCCGCCTCTATATCCTTGGCTGTCAGCTGGATATGACAGGCCAGGGGACGCAGGGGAACCATGGATGCCGAGTGCGCCGGCACGTCAAACATGGGGTCAAAATAGACCACATCGAAGCTTTTGGCGGCTGTTTGGACGAGAAATTGCCGAAAATCCGCGTGTTTCAGCTCTATCCGGGCAGCCAATGGGGCAAAACGCCCCTCTTTGCCGGCCTGTTCCAGGCCGTCTTTTACCACCAGAAACACCGGCAGTGACTGTTCCAGGGCAACCACTGTGCCCTTTTCTCCCACCGCCCAGGCGGCCACCAGGCTGTCGGAACAGAATCCGGCGGTGCAGTCCAGCACCTTCTGGCCGGGGCCCAGACCCATCGCTTTGAGCATTTTGTCCGGTTGGTTTGCTTTTAGATGACGCAGGCGCACTGCCGCCATGTTGGGATGAAAAAACAGCACACCGTCCGGGGTGTGGCAACAAAGTCTGCGGCTGTCGGCCACCAACACCCAGGGATAGCTGTCAAGCAACGTTTCCAGGCTGTGATTTTTCCTTTCAACATAGGGAATATTGTAGTTTTCTGCCAGTTGGCGAGCCCAAAGCGCCCGTTTTTCCGACGGTTTGCGGCTGGTGGTTACTGCACCCATGTTCTACCTCCTGGCAAACATTTTTTCCAGTTGCTGGCGGCTTATGTGCACGGTAGTAGGCCTGCCGTGGGGGCAGGTGGTGCTGTTGCGGCAGCGGTTGAGCTCATCCAGCAATTGACGGGCCTCTGTTGGGGAGAGCTGTTGACGGGCTTTCAGGGCTGTTTTGCAGGCCATCATCATCAGCGCCGCCTGGCTGCGGTCGCTGAGGTTGACCTGGGCCCCGCCGTCCATAAGGTGCTCAAGGATGTCAACAACGTCCTCCGTCGTCAGTGCTTTGCGGAATACCAAAGGGACCTCATTGAGCACTATGCCCGAATCAGAAATGTTAAACCCAAAGCCCAGCTGGCTCAGTTGCGCCTGTTGGCCCCGGGCAAATTGCAATAGGTGGGCTGGAAGCTCCACTTCCAGGGGCAACACCAGTTGGCTGGGGCGCTGTCCCTGTTCCAGCATGTCGGTATACTTTTCATACATAACCCGTTCCTGGGCGGCGTGCTGGTCCACCAGGACCATGCCGTCACCGCTGTCCACCACCAGATATGTGGACAGCACCTGGCCCACCACCTTCCATCCCTGGCTGGTGGTGTCCTGTTCCCGGGCATCTGTGAAGCTTATTTGGCTGGGCCGCATGCCCCCCTGGGGGCTGCGGGGACCCAGGGGTGGGAAAAAGGGTATGGTCTCATCAGCTTCCAGGGGCTCCCCCTCCTCTTCCACCCAGTCAGGGGGCTGATGGGAGCTGTCGCTGGCCAGGGCCTGTTGAGCGGCCTGGAGAAACAAGCGGTATATGGCGTTGGAATCAGAGAATTTCACTTCAGTTTTGGCGGGATGGACGTTTACATCCACCAATTCCGGGTCAATGTCCAGGTTTAGAAACATCAGGGGATGACGATCCCGGGGCAGCAGAGTATGATAGGCCTTTTCCACAGCGGCAGCAGCCAGGCGCAGTTGGACCGGCCGGCGGTTTACCGAAATATACTGCCAGGAGCGGTTGCTGCGGTGCAGCCGGGGATGGCTGATGCAGCCACTGACCACTGCATTGCCCTGGGACCAATGTATTTCCAGCATATCCCGGGCGCTGTCTGTGCCGGCAATGGCGGCGATGGCATCGATTAAACGCCCATTTCCGGGGGTGGCCAACACAGTGCGATTGTTGTTGCTCAGCCGGAAACGGATGCCGGGCCAGGCCAGGGCCAGGTGCTGGACTGTTTCGGTAATGGCCGCTATTTCTGTGGACCGGGCCCGGAGAAACTTGCGGCGGGCCGGGGTGTTGTAGAACAGGTCGCTGACGGTGACCTTGGTGCCCACAGGGGCGGCAGTGGTTGTAACATGGCCACCGGGCATCTCCAACAGGCTGCCCTGGCTGTCTTGCTCCCGCCTGGTGGCAATTGAGAGTTTTGACACGGCGGCTATGCTGGCCAGGGCTTCACCGCGAAAACCCAGGGTGGCGATGGCGTTTAGGTCCTCATCGGTGTGGATTTTGCTGGTGGTGTGGCGCTGAACCGACAACAGCAGCTCGTCGGCGCTCATGCCCCCGCCGTTGTCCCGGACAGTCAACTGGGGGATGTCGTCTCCCTTCAACTCCACGGTGATGGCGCTGGCTCCGGCATCGATGGCATTGTCAATAAGTTCCTTGATCACCGAGCCAGGGCGCTGGACAACTTCTCCGGCAGCAATTTTTTCGATGGTTTCCGGCGCCAGTACGTTAATCCTCATGGTCCAGCACCTCCCTTACCTGTTCTGCCCGGGCTTGAAAACGGGCCAGCACCTGCCAGGCCTGGCGGGGTGAAATGCCGTCGATATCCTGGCGGGCCAGTTCTTCCAGCAAGTCCTTGAGCTCACTGTATCGCGGCTGGCTGTCCCGGACCTGGCTGGCGGCGGGCAGGGTGTTGTTTTCCTCTTCCAGGTAGCGCTGGGCTTCTTTTACCAATAGGTCAGGCAGCCCTGCCAGGCGGGCGACATGGATTCCATAGCTTCTGTCGCTGCCTCCCTGGGCGATTTTATGCAGGAAGGTGACCTCCCCTCCCCTTTCGCTGACCAGCACTGAGACATTGGCCACCCTTTCCAGCGTTTCCGCCAGCCCGATGAGCTGGTGGTAGTGGGTGGCAAACAGGGTTTTGGCCGCCAAATCCTTGTGGCTGTGGATGTATTCGATGGTGGCCCGGGCGATGCTGATGCCGTCGTCGGTGCCGGTGCCCCGCCCGATTTCGTCCAGGAGAATCAGGCTGTTTCTGGTGGCGTTGGCCAGTATTCCTGCCAACTCTGACATTTCCACCATAAAGGTGCTCCTGCCTGCAGCCAGCTCATCACTGGCCCCGATTCGGGTATAAATGCCGTCCAGCACTCCAACAGCGGCGGAATCGGCAGGGACAAAGGAGCCGATATGGGCCATCAGAGCTATCAGGGCCACCTGGCGCATATATGTGGACTTGCCGGCCATGTTGGGCCCGGTTATTATCAGTATTTGCCGGTTCTCCCTGTCCAGCAGGCAGTCATTGGGCACAAATTCATCCTGTCCATAGACCTCCACCACCGGGTGGCGGCCATTTTTAATGTCCAGCTTGCCCGATTCAGTGACTACAGGGCGGCAATAGTTGTGTTCCTCGGCCACCTGGGCCAGGGCCAGGAAACAATCCAGCATGGCGATAATCCGGGCATTGGCCTGGATGGCCCGGGACCAGCCGGCGGCCTGTTCCCGGATGTCTGAAAACAGCTGATATTCCAGCGCCAGCATGCGCTCGTTGGCCGAGAGTATCTTGTCTTCCCATTCCTTGAGTTCCGGTGTGATAAACCGCTCGCAGTTGACCAGCGTCTGCTTGCGCACAAAATAGTCTGGCACCAGGTCAAGGTTGGACTTGGTAACCTCGATATAGTAGCCAAAAACCTTGTTGAAGCCCACTTTCAGCGATTTAATGCCGTGTTTTTTGCGCAAATCTTCTTCATAGCTGCGAATCCAGGCGCTGCCACCGGAGGCCAGGTCTCGCAGCTCATCCAGCTGCCCTGACCAGCCGGGGCGGATCAGGTTGCCTTCCCTGAGGCCCACCGGCGGATTGGGGTGGATGGCCTGTTGGATGGTGGAACAAAGCTCTTCACAGCCGTCCAGCCCTTCTGCTACATGGTTTGGCATGTCGGCCAGCACTTCTTTAAGTTGGGGAATGCGCCCCAGCGACGCTCCCAGCGCCAACATGTCCCGTCCATTGGCTGTTTGATAGCCGATGCGGGTCACTATCCGCTCCAGGTCATAAAACCCTTTGAGCAGCTCTTCCGCCTGTTTGCGGGTTATGTAGTTGTCCAGCAAATACTCCACGGCGTCCAGACGCCGGTTTATTGCAGAAATGTCAGTCAGTGGAGTGACAATAAGGTTCTTCATCCTCCTGCCACCCATGGCGGTGCGGGTGCTGTCCAACACCGCCAGCAGTGAGGGGCTGCGAGAGCCGTCCAGGGCGCTGAGCAACTCCAAATTACGCTGGGTCACAGTGTCCAGGTAGAGAAATGTGTCCAAATTCTGCCACTCCAGGGGGCTCAGTTGCCGGGGATGTTGTTGTTTTTCCTGCAAATAGGCAACCAGCATGGCTACCGCCTGCCGGGCGGCGGCATGGCCGGGAAAATCCTCGGGCAAAAACTGATCCACCTCCGACATGTTGGTGGAGGTTACCGGCGAGAGGATGGCGGTGTCCCGGCCAATGGAAACGCCCTTTTCCACCACTATTTCACCGGGATTCAAGGCCAGCAGGGTGGCCTCCAGGCGTTCTGCCGAGGACAGTTGACTGCAATGAAACTGGCCGGTGGAAATGTCGCAGTAGGCCAGGCCCCACTGGCCCTCTCTGTTGGCAACGGCTGCCAGCCAGTTGTTGGCCGCGGCCTCCAGCAAGTTGTCTTCAATGATGGTTCCGGGGGTGACAATCCGGGTTATCTCCCGCTTGACCAGTCCCTTGGCCAGCCGTGGGTCCTCCACCTGGTCACAGATGGCCACTTTGAACCCTTTGCGCACCAGCCGGGCCAGGTATGTGTCCAGGGCATGGTGGGGAACGCCGGCCATGGGTATCCCCTCTTCCTTGTTTCCGTCCCGGCTGGTCAGGGTGATGCTAAGCTCCCGGGCAGCCACTTGGGCATCTTCAAAGAACAATTCGTAAAAGTCACCGACGCGAAAAAGAAGCAGACAATCGGGATACCGGTTCTTGGTTTGCTGGTATTGTTCCATCATCGGTGTCAGTTTGGCCATGTTACTCTTCCCTCCTGCCTGTCAGGTTCCAGGTTCCCGCTTCAGTGATATTGACACGCACAGTGCTGCCGGTTATATCCTGGTCAGTTTCCACAAATACCAGCTTGTTGCTGCTGGTACGCCCCTTAAACAGCTTGCCGGCCTTCTCTTCCACCAGCACACGCTGTGTTGTGCCCACCAGTTGCTGGTTGAGCTCCAGGGAAATGCGGTTTTGGGCTTCCATCAGCTGCTGCAGACGCCTGCGTTTTTCCGCCACGGGCAACTGATCGTCCATTTTGGCAGCGGGGGTGCCGCTGCGGGGAGAAAACATGAAGGTAAAGGCCGAATCAAAACGTATTTCCTCCACCGCCGCCAGCGTTTGGGCAAAATCGTCCTCTGTCTCGCCGGGGAAACCCACTATGATGTCGGTGGTGATGGCAATGTCCGGGACTGCCTTGCGCAGTTGCTCCACCAGGTTGGTGAAGTGTTCCCGGGTGTAGCCCCGGTTCATCAGTTCCAGTATGCGGTTGCTGCCTGCCTGCAACGGCAGGTGAACGTGGCTGCAAACCTTGGGCAGAGTGGCCAGGGCCTCCACAAGGCGCTGGTTGACGTCCCGGGGATGGGAAGTCATAAACCGAATTCGTTCCAGGCCATCCACGGCGTGTACATGGTTGAGCAATGAGGCAAAATCCGGCTGTTGAGGAAGATCTTTGCCATAACTGTTGACATTTTGGCCCAACAGGGTCACTTCCAGGTAGCCTTCGGCGGCCAGAACCTCTATTTCTTCCCTGATTGCCTGGGGCGTGCGGCTCTTTTCCCGGCCCCTGACATGTGGAACTATGCAGTAGGAGCAAAAATTGTTGCACCCATAGTTGATGTTCACAAATGCCTTGTACTTGCCCACCCGGCGGGCCGGCAGCTGTATTTCTGCGTCTGAGCGCTGTTGCCACAATTCCAGCACCCGTTGTCGCTTGTTGAGCACCCGGTCAAGATAACTGTCCAGCTGTTCCAGGTTGTGGGTGCCGATAATGATGTCCATGTGGGGAAAGCGGGCCTTGATTTTGGCCGCCACCGCCTCTTGCTGGGTCATGCAGCCACAGATGCCCAACACCACGTTGGGGTTGGCCTCCTTCAGCTCCCTGAGACGGCCCAAAAACCCGAAAAC
>PWLI01000134.1 GCA_003559415.1 Clostridiales bacterium
CCGTACAAGAACACCACCGATGTCAGGTCCAGCCGGACGGCAGCCTACTGCTAAACTAGCTACCAGAGCCAAAGCCATCAGAACTATCAAACTTCTTTTTAACACTGCAAAACCTCCCTGTAGTAATAAATTGGACTGCCGAAAAACCCTTCTTCTTGTTCTGGCCTCACCCCCTAAACCATTGTAATGGTTTTTCACCAATATTACAACTATGTTACTGCTAGATATCTATTCGGCATAAACATTAAAAATCCTGCAAGCACCAAAAAAAATCTGAAGAAAACCTCTAGTTGCCCTAGAGAGGCAAGTCATTCATTTAAAAGACCACAACTGGGGAAACCAGCGGAAATGCTTCCAGGAATACATGACGCGTTGTATATGGTTGCGCGTCTCGGCATAGGGAATTTGATGACTGTTGGCCAGTGTGCCGTCCCAGATGTTCTCTTTCAACCACCAGTCCACTTTGCCGGGTCCTGCGTTGTATGCAGCCAGGGCTAGTACTATGTCTCCATCGTAGCGATTCAACAAGTAGTCCAGGTACCAAACCCCCATCTGGACATTAAACTGAGGATCCAGCAGTCTCTCCTCCAGGTCATCAAAGCCCTGATGACCGCTTTTGCCCATAATGTACCGGGCGGTGGCAGGCATCACCTGCATCAACCCCCGGGCCCCCCGACGGGAAACAACTTGGGAACGAAAGCCGCTTTCAACCCTGATCACTGCCGCCACCAAGGCAGGGCTGATTCCATGCACTGCCGCCTCGCTTCTGATTATGCTGGCGTAAGGGAAAAAAAATAAATACCTGCCCGCCACCACTACCTGGACAAAAAACACCAAGATGATCACGATAAGGGCCAAGAGTTTTTTCATTGGCCATCTTCTCCTGGACTGCCATCAGGCACATATTTGCGCCACAGATCAATTACCCGCTCCCGGGTTTGCCGACGGGTGCCAGTGTTGTCCACTACCGCATCGGCCCGCTTAACCTTTTCTTTCAATGGCATTTGGGACGCTATTCGCTTGAGCGCCTGCTCTCTGTTCATGCCTTCCCTGTTGATCAGGCGGTTGATTTGGGTTTCCGGGTCAACTGTTACCACCCACACAACATCCACCAGCTTTTCTGCGCCAGCTTCAAATAACAGAGGTGCATCCAGCACAATGGCTGGCCAACGCTCCTCTGCCCGAAAGCTTTCAATTTTGTTGCTAATCACCCGCATTGTCTCGGGGTGGACAATGCTGTTGAGCTGGGACAGCGCCTGCTGGTCGCCAAAAACCTTGTTGCCCAACCGGCGACGGTTGATGCTGTCATCAGGGTTGAGTATGTCGCGGCCGTGGATGCGAACAAGCTTATCCCAGGCAGCAGACCTGGGCTTGATTACCCGCTTGGCTTCCCGATCGGCATCAATAATCACTGCTCCCAGGCGACGCAGTATGCGCGCGATTGTTGTCTTGCCGCAGGCGATGCCGCCGGTCAAGCCAATAACTGTCGTTTTTTTCATCCACAACCCTCCTCTTCCGCTGTGCCCTCACAAACCTCTTGTTCCCCGGGTTGACAATGGGGGCAAAACACGGTAGACCGCCCGCCCAGTCGTAATCCAGCCAGGGCGGCGCCGCAGCGGCAACAGTCCTGCCCCTTGCGGGCATAGACCAACAGCCGCTGCTGGTAAGAGCCGCTTTGGCCATCGGCCGTGCGATAATCACGAAATGTCGTTCCCCGGGCCTCCACAGCAGCCGTGATTACATCCTTTATCGCACCGGTCAAAGCAACATACTGATCCTGGCTGAGAGAAGATGCCTGCATGCCGGGGTTGATTCCGGCAACGAACAGGGCCTCATCTGCATATATATTGCCCAACCCTGCCACCACTTTCTGATCCAGCAACAGTGACTTAATCGCAATGTTGCGCCGGACGCCTTGCTGTTGCAGCCATTGGGCAGAAAACCCCGATTCCAACGGTTCCGGCCCCAGTGATGCAAATCCACCAAGGCAGGCATCTTCGCCGGGATAAAAACCCCACATGTCGCCAAAGCGCCGCATGTCCACATACCACAAGCCGCTACCGTCATCCAGGCAAAACTTGGCCCGCAGGTGACGTGTGTCGTCGGGCTGTTGCACCAAAAGCTTGCCGGTCATGCGAAGGTGGATTAGCCAGGTTAACCGATTTTCCATGTTGATAACTATGTACTTGCCCCTCCTGCTGACACTGTCTATTCTCCTCAACAGGCGCTTTTGAAACTCGGAGATGCCAGGGAACCTGACCAGCAACTCATCCCACACTGTGGCCTGGACAACTTCCCGGCCTTGCAGGCGGGGCTGCAATTCCCGGACGATGGTCTCTACCTCCGGCAGTTCCGGCATTGCCCCACCTCCTACTCCTTCACTGTCTCCATTGTATACCAATTTTTGCCCTTCTTGACATCCACAACCAGTGGCACTTTTATACTGACCACATTTTCCATAAGCTCCCTTGCCATGCGGGACAAAGCAGCGATCTCTTTGTCAGTGGTTTCAAATACCAGTTCGTCGTGAACCTGGAGCAGCATTCTGGACGCATACCCCTGTTTTTCTATCTCCCCTTCAACTTCCACCATGGCCAGCTTTATGATATCGGCAGCAGTACCCTGTATGGGGGTGTTTATTGCCATGCGCTCGGCAAAGGACCGGCGTTGAAAGTTTTTGCTGGCAATTTCCGGCAAGTAGCGCCGGCGCCCCAACATGGTGGAAACATAGCCGTTTTCCCTGGCCTCTTTTACCACCTGTTTCATATAATCCCTGACCCCGGGGTAACGCTGGAAGTAAATCTCAATATATTCCCGGGCCTCAGCCCGGCTTATACCCAGCGCCTGGGACAAGCCGTAATCGGTCTGTCCGTAAACCAATCCGAAATTAACCGCCTTGGCTGCCCGACGCTGCTCAGAGGTTACCTCTTCTATATCCACTGAAAAAATCTCTGCCGCCGTGTTGGAGTGGATATCTTTCCCCTGGGAAAAAGCCTGCTTTAGGGCTGTGTCATTGGCCATATCCGCCAAAATTCGCAACTCAATCTGGGAATAATCTGCTGCCAGCAACAGATCATAACCCTTTCCGGGGACAAAGGCTTTGCGTATTTTTCTTCCTTCTTCCAGGCGGATGGGAATGTTTTGCATGTTTGGCTCAGTGCTGCTCAAACGCCCGGTTGCGGTAACCGTCTGGTTGAACGTGGTGTAGACTCTGCCAGTGGCTTGGTCGTAAACATCCTTTAGCCCCTGGACATAGGTGGACTGAAGCTTGCTCAACTGGCGATAGTCAATAATCAGGGGGATGATTTCATGCTTGCCCATCAGCCCCTCCAGCACCGAAATGTCTGTGGAATGGCCGGTCTTGGTTTTTTTCTGACTGGGCAACTCCAGTTCGTCAAAAAGCACCTCAGACAACTGTTTGGGAGAACCGATGTTAAACTCCCGGCCAGCCAGTGCAAAGATTTCCTTTTCCACTTCTCCTATTCTTTCTGCCACCTGGGCGCCTATTGCGTCCAACGAAGCCATATCCAGGGCTACACCGTCAAGCTCCATGCCAGCCAACACCCCAGCCAGCGGCAGCTCAATCCGGCTGTACATGTCCATCAGTCCATCTTCTGTGAGCTTGGCTTCCAGGTTGTCCCACAACGGCAGCAACAAGGCTCCATGGGCGGCCGTCTGCTCCCATTCCGGGCGGTCCTGGTCCATGTCCAACCCAGTGTCTGTCCATGAACGGACCAGGGACTGTACACTCAAATTGCTGCCCGGCCGCAACAAGTAACCCGCCAATTGACAACTGTCCACCGGGCATTTAACCTGCCAGTTCTTTAACTTGGCCATTTTTATGAAGCCCTTAGCATCGTCTGTTACCACATGGTGCTTGGGATTGTTTACATAACTAGCCAGCTGCTCTTTTGCCCACTCTGCCATTTCTCCATCACATACATAGCTGGCCGAACCCGCACCCAGGGCAATTGCTCCGTCTTTCGGCAACAACACCGCCAGGCGTTGCTGCTTAAAGACGGGCGCCAGCTCTTCCCTGGCCGAGACATTTACCACATCCCAGTTATGTTGACGACTGTTGCCCAGCTCCAACTTTTCCAACAGAGAGTTGAACTCCAGATTCTTGAACAGGCTATACAAAGCTTCTTCACCAAGTGGCTCTGATGTTGGAGGCCAATCGACTTCCAGCGGAACTTGTTGGTCAATACGAGCCAACTCCCGACTCATTTCAGCTTGTTGACGGAAACTTTCCAGGTTTTCCCGCAGCTTGCCCTTGTATTGCCCCAGGTTTTGGTAAACATCTTCCATGGACCCATGCTGGCCAATCAATTTGAGCGCAGTCTTTTCGCCCACCCCGGGCACACCGGGGATATTGTCCGAAGCATCTCCCATAAAACCTTTCACATCAATTAGCTGTACCGGGTCCACGCCATAGCGCTCTCGGACACCCTGGCCATCGTACTCTTTTGTTTGGCTGATGCCCTTTTGAGTGAGCACAACTTTGGTTGTTGGCCCTGCCAGTTGCAACACATCCTTGTCACCGCTGACAATAACCACCGACCAGTTTTCCTGTTCAGCCCGGGCAGCCATGGTGGCAATAACATCGTCAGCTTCATAGCCCTCCACGCCCATCTGGGGTATGCCCATTGCCGTCAAAACCTCTTTGGCAATATGAAACTGTGTTCGCAATTCTGGAGGTGTTGGCGGACGGTGAGCCTTGTAGTCGCTGTACTGCTGTTGCCGGCGGGTAGGCGCCGACACATCAAAGGCAGCAACAACCGCCTGGCTGGGGTATTGCTCCTTCAATTTCAGCAGCATATTGATGAAGCCGTAGACCGCTCCGGTGGGCTGGCCTTTGCTGTTCTCCAGTGGAGGCAGGGCAAAGAAGGCGCGGTAAAGCAAACTATTGGCATCAATCAACATCAATCTTTTATCCGCAGCTTTATTCATAGAATCCCGCCCCCTTTTTCTCTTCCTGCTAGTTTCACCACAGCAGCCCCTAAATCCTGCACAAAAAAAGCGCCTGAGGCGCTATTACATGCTATTCCATGATGTTAAGCCGCAACAACCTGAGTCCGTTAACCCGTTCAGTGCGGTAGAAATCAACCTCAAACCGGTTAGAGGTGCTGAGGTAGTCTGGATGCAATCGTCCGACACTGGCAGGTTGCTTGTGAAAAACAGTTGTTGATGGCCCAGGCTGGGCACCCCAAGGGTAGTTGACAGCCGCCAGAACGACCAATGTCAATGCTACTGCTGATGCCATAATCGCAGTTAACTTCCTGATTCGGAAGGACTGATTTCTTTGGCGATGGACAACGGGCTCAACAGCCTTGACAATCCGCCCTTCCAGGCCCGGGGGAACTTCCCTGACTGCCATGTCCTGAAGCAAGCTTAAAGTAGCCCGCAAATCCGCAACTCGCTGCCGGCACTTGTCACACCCGGACAGGTGTTCATCAAAATACAGCCCTTCATGCTGAGAGAAACTGCCCTTGATGTAGTCTTCCATTTTGTCTTGAAAGTTGCGGCAGGACATGGATTTCACCCCCTTTTTGATTTTGACGTTTTTAATGCGGTAAAGTTCCCACATCACAAAATGTTTTTCTGCTGTAACATCTTTTTTAACTGTTTTCGGCCGCGGTTTATCCGGGATTTAACCGTACCCAACGGCAGATTCAGTATCTCTGAGATTTCTTCATAGCTCAGGCCCTGAACATCCCTGAGCAACAATGCCAAACGATGATAGGACTCCAGCTCATTCAGCGCAGATTGTATCTCCTGGCGCAGTTCAGCTGCCGCCAGGAGATCTTCAGGATTGGGCGCGTTGTCGGCTACTTCCCGGGGTGCGGTTTCATGCTCCCAGCTAACCGGTGCATCACTGGACAGTACCTGCCGTTTGCGACGTCGCAACCAGTCCAGGCAGAGGTTGGAGGTAACACGGTATACCCAAGTGGAAAAACTCGCATCCCCGCGGAAACTATCAATGGTGCGGAAGATACGAATAAATGTCTCCTGGGTTACATCAGCTGCGTCCTCAGCGTTGCCCAGCATACGCAGGGCTAAAGAATAGACCTGGGTTTGGTAGCAACGAATCAGCTGCTCATATGCATGAGGGTCTCCCCGCTGACATGCTGTAACGATTTGGGCCTGTAACTTCTTGTCCATACAGAACCCCCTTTGCCAACACCCATTATATTACTCTTCCGGGGTTTTGTCACCCTTATGTCTTTCCAACAGGGTGGCTCTGCGCACAGCTTTCGTACCATAGCGGGAAGAAAGACTGTCCAATGTCTCTGTCAGCCGTTGCTCACGCACGTTTTCCTGAGTTTCAAACAGGGACGTTTGTTGGCTGACAATATTGGCTGCCAGGTTGCTTACACCCAACCCCAACAGTCTTACACCCCGCCCTTCAAGAGGGATTTTATCCAGCAACTCCACTGAAGCGCTGTAAACCGGCTTTGCCAGGCAGGTGGCGCAAGGCAACGCCGTCTGACGGGTTATGGTCTGAAAATTACCGTAACGCAGTTTGATGAATACCGTTTCGCCCCGGAGGCCGTGTTCCCGCAAGCGCCTGGCTACGTCTTCTGCCAGTTCCAGCAACACGGCATTCAGCTGATTGCGTTCGTGCACATCTTCAACAAATGTAGTTTCCCGACTCAGCGATTTAATCTCTCTGGTCAGTTCCACCGTTCGTGGGTCATGGCCCCGGGCCAATGCCCAGACGTGTTCACCCAGCTTGCCCAGGGATGCTGTCAACAAATTCAAATCAAGACCGGCCAGCTGGCCGATGGTCTGCACCCCCATACCCCGGAGTTTAACTGCCGTCTTGGCTCCCACCCCCCAAAGCTTTTCAACAGGCAATGGGTGGAGCATCTCCTCAACCCGATTGGCTGGTATTATTGTCACCCCTCCGGGTTTTTCCATGTCAGAAGCCAGCTTGGCGAGAAACTTGTTTGGAGCCAACCCCACGGAGCAAGACAATCCCCTTTCCTCCCGTATCGTCTCCTGAATCTTTACAGCTATTTCTTCCGGTGGGCCAAACAGTCGCTGGCAACCACTGACATCCAAAAACGCTTCGTCAATGGAAATTGGCTCCACCAAGGGAGTAAACCGGGAAAATATCGCCATGATTGCCTTTGATTCCTCTACATAGCGGGACATCCTGCCCCGGAGAAATATTCCCTGGGGACACAACCGCCAGGCCTGCACCAGGGGCATGGCAGAATGAACACCAAACTTTCGGGCTTCGTAGCTGGCAGTGGACACCACAGAGCGCACGTCCGTTTTGGGATCCCCGCCGATAATTACCGGCTTGCCGCGAAGCTCAGCATTGTCCCTTGCCTCCACCGCCGCAAAGAACGCATCCATGTCTACATGAATAATTGGAGTGTCCACCCTGTCCACCTCCTGTTCCCATTATACCAAACAGCTGTTTGTATACAACTGCCAAAAGGTGTACAAAAAAAGAACTCCCCGAAGGGAGTCCTTTGGAAATCTTAGTCCTCAGCGATATACCAGCGGTCAAACCACCACAGACCCAAGGCACCGATGGTAATGTCCTTGACCTTGTCGTCAACAGCGGTGGTGATGTCGCGGGTGAAGAGGAATACGTACGGCAGGTCTTTAGAGAGAATCTCTGCAAACTCCTGGTAGTAACCTCTCCGCTCGTCGATGTCGACGGTGGTCCGGCCAGCAATCAGCAACTCGTCAACGTCGGGGTTGTCATAGAAACCGAGGTTGAGCATATTGGTTGCTTCAGAGTGGAAGATGGAGTAAGCATCAGGGTCTGCACCCAGGGCCCAGCCAATAACCAGCAGCTGGTACTCAGCGGTGTAGACGTAGTTATTCAACAGAGTTGCCCACTCAATCCACTGAAGCTCGATGCTGACGCCAACTTCAGCCAGGTCTTGCTGAGTCAGAACAGTGATTTGCTCACGACGGTTGTTACCGATGTTGGTGTAGATGTCGAAATGCAACTCAATGCTTTCGTCCTCATGCCATGTCCGGTAATCGTCTCCATCGCGCCATACCCAGCCTGCTTCTTCCAGCAAGTCGCCAGCGATGTCAGGATCGTACTCATACTGATGCACATCCTCAGAATATGCCCAGGAGTTGGGCGGGATGTGGGAGTTCATCAGTGTGCCGCGTCCCTGCAGAATGTCGTCGATGAAGGCCTGACGGTTAACTGCATGGGCAAAGGCCTGACGCACCCGGATATCCTGGAAGGGGTTGCCGATGTCCTCACCAAAGTGATCCAGGAAAGGTTCTTCGCGGAACTGGAATCCGATGTAGTCGTAAACCAACTCTTGGTACTCGTAGAAGTTATGGGTATCCTGAAGGTTCATAACAACCCGCACCAAGTCATCATCGGGAATACCGGCCAACATGTCAATTTCGCCAGCTTCCAGAGAAGCAACGGCAGTGGCCAGGTCTTCTACAAACCTGA
>PWLI01000154.1 GCA_003559415.1 Clostridiales bacterium
ATGGAGAAGCCACTGATGCCCATGTGGAAAACAACCGACTGGACGGAAGCGTTTACTTTGGCAGGGGAGAATCAGCTGGAACAGGTGCAAACTCGGTGTTTGAGGGCAATGAAATCTTTGCAACGGATCAACCCCATATTATTCTGTATAGAGTGCCTGGCGTCTACGAAAATATGAGGTTTAGAGATAACAGCTTCCTGGGCAGTTGGGCAGGGCCGCTTATCGCTTCTGAAGTTGTGGACAATGGTCATCCTGATGGCGTGTGGATGAGTGACATCTTTGGGCATAATGAAATCAGTGAGGCCTATGCTGTCGTAAAGAACATGGAGACCTGGGAGTTGCGTGCAGTTACTGATCCTTGGCAGGCATCTGTAAATGCAATACGTGCAGTTTCTGTTGATCCCACCTATGCATATGCCTACTCTAACATTGAGAGTGCCTGGGACCATGCCGAAGATGGCGACATTATTTTCTGCAAGCCTCCTGAAGCTGACGGTGTCTTGACTTTGCATTTTGACCCCGATGAGATGCCGGATGATTCCTCCCTGCTTATAGGTACATTTGGAGGGGAACCGCTTGTCTTCCTCCCGATGGATAGTATCGCAGGTGGGGGAACCCATACCGTTACAACTCAGTTTGTTGAAGGTTATGATGGCGATGTGCCGGAGGGATACCATTTTCTTGGCAGTATGATTCTGTCCATAGAAGGTCCGGGAGCTCCAGAGGGTGAGTTTGTTGATGGCAATCCGGCGCAAGTCTGGGTGGTGTCTGCACCCCCGGGGGTTAATCTTAACCTCGTGTGGTTGTTGCGCTACAATGACGAGACTGACGAGTGGGAAAAACAGGATAGAGAATTTAATGAACATGGCATCCTGGTTTTCACCACCCCTAAGTGGAGCGAATTTGTTTTCGCCATGGAAGCACTTGACCCGGAGATCACCATAACCGACGAAGACGTGGATAAAGTATACTTCCCTGGCGATGAGCTGGAGTTCACCGTTACAGGGTTGGGTTCACTGGAAAAACTTTGGTTGTCGTTCTACGTGGCCTGGGGACCCGAAGATCATGAGGTGGCAGAGATTATTGACGGCCTGACCTATGATGATGGCATGTACATCTTAGAGGTAGATGTTGTCGATGGAGTCGCTGTTATCGGTGGCGAGGTTCAGGCAGATCTGCCCACTGGCGTCATCGGTTTTCGGGGACGTTTGTCCGAAGAGGAAGAATGGGGTCCGGTAATGCCCTTAACCCACGAGTTGGATGGCAAAGAAATTTATGCCATGGTGGGCGTCCCCTGGCAGTTCGGTGACGTTTCTTCCAACATCTACGAGCAGGAGAATCTTTATGATACCGATCTGGAGCTTATCTTCCAAAAGGGAGATTTGGGAAGTATCATCTTCGCTCCAGGACTGGATGTCATCAACAACCGCGATCAGCTGGAGGGCTTGGAAGATTTCCTGAACATCGAGTATGATGAGGAGACCAACACAGTCACCGCATCAGTAACTACCAGCCAACTGAAATTCTTGGCCGATGTTGAAGCAACCATTTGGTTCTTTGACATTGCTGACAAGCTGGGCCTGGAAGGTGTGACAGCTGAGAATTTCCGCGACTACATTGTTATTACCGTCTATGACGAGGATGGCGCACCTGTAGCAGATGCTTCCGATTACTTTGACTGGGACGAGGCAGTTTACTGGGAAGCGGGGGCCTATGATGATGACATGGATATCCTGGTGCTTCCTGTCAAT
Source organism: Clostridiales bacterium (assembly GCA_003559415.1). Lineage (GTDB taxonomy): Bacteria > Bacillota > Proteinivoracia > UBA4975 > PWLI01 > PWLI01. The sequence continues at coordinate 1,752 of PWLI01000154.1, forward strand.
CACTTTACTGCCTATGTTGTCGGTGAAATGGAAGAAGAGGAGCCGGTAGTGGATGAGCCTGTGGATGAGACCCCTGAAACGGGAACAGGTATCATGTGGCTGATTCCCTTTGGCTTGCTGTTGTTGGCTGGCGGATTGATGATTCGCCGGAGAGTGACGGCCTAGGTAACAACTAAAGAGTGCCCTTAGGGGCACTCTTTCTGTTATTGGGAGGTTGCTTATGTGGGATTTTTTCTTTCCCAGCCGTTGTCTGGCCTGTGGCAAGGGAGAGCGTAAACAATTGGGATTGTGCAGCTGCTGCTTGGGCCAAGTGCAGTGGCAGGGTCTGGGCGGCTGCATTCGCTGCGGGCGCATTGGCTGCCGGCAGGGTTGTGTGCCCCCTGATCATGGATACCGCCGTGTGTTGGCCTTGGCGGCCTATTCCGGGCCCTGGCGGTCCCTTGTGCTGGCCTTGAAAAACGGCCGGGACTTGGCGGTGGCCCGGCAGGTGGCAAAGCAATTGGTCGCCTTGGCCGGGCAGGCGGGCATGAGCTCTCCTGATGTTGTAACAGCGCCACCGGGTGCGGGCAAGGTGCTGTGGGGGCGGCCCTTGGCAGCGGCCATGGCTGGGGAAACAGCAAAGTTGGTTGAGGCCAGGCTTTTTAACGGCCTGATGCGGCGTCCGGGCCGCCCTGCCCAGGTTGAGCTGGACAGCTGCCGGCGGCTGGAAGGGCTGACGGAACATTTGTATTTGCAGAATGAACACCTGGTCTACGGCAAGGCCGTATGGTTGGTGGATGACGTGTTTACCACCGGCGGCACTGCTGCAGCCTGCACGGAAAAATTGCTGGCAGCAGGGGCTTCCGGTGTGTGGGTTATTGCTTCAGCGGCCTAGATTCTATTTTTGTCTGCTGATGTTTTTGTAGAAGTCACTGACTGCGTCATCCTCATGCTGGTCCCGGAAGCGTTTTCTCTTGTACAAAAGGGCACCCAGCCCCAGGCCGGCGCTGGCAGCGGCAAAGGCAGGCATAATCAGCAGGCCTACAGCCAGGGGGCCTACTGACATCCATATGTTGGCTGCATCCAAGTCTGGCGCAAGGGCCGACAGCATGCTGGTGGTGATAATCAACAGTACTGATCCACCCCCGACGGTTATGGCCGATACAGGGAAGACCATGTTGGCCGGGTCATTTTGTGGATCCCGGGCCATTGCCATGGGGTAGATGATTGCGCTGGCCAGCAGGCCTACTGAAACCACACCTGTCAGCAGAAAGAGAACTCTGGCCACAGCATCGACGCCTTCTCCATATCCCCGCTCCAGGTAGATTTGCCACTGCTCCAGTTCCTCAGCGGACGAGTAGCGCTCCGGAGGCTCCAGGGGGCCTACCGCCTGTTGCATCAGCCGGGCGGTGGGCGCAAAGGCCACAGATAACAGGGTAACTATAATAACGGCCACTGCCAGGTGAACAGCTGAAAACTTTACCAAACGCAGAATCTTCATATTCCCTCCCGCAGGTTTTTTCCCAGTATAACAAAGCCAGACTTGCAATTGTCAAGCTTTTGCGGTAATCTGTCAACAGTCCGACAGGTCTGTGGTTGCAAGTCGATGCCAGTCGCAGGCTAAACGACTCACGTAAGGCAGTAAAAACTTATTGCTGCTGAGCATTGTGCGGCTTAGAAGTAAGTCCTGCCGGCAACAGCCGAGAGAAGCAGTAGTTAACGCGAAACTTCCAGCAGGCGGGTGTGGGGGAAAAGACCAGGTCAGCTGTCGGCGGGGCAGGAAACTGCCCCTTTTGTTTTATATTTGACAGACTTTCCTAGTTATGCTATTATGAGGCGAGCTGTAAAGCTACATTAATTTTTTACGGAGGTATGTATTTAAGTGCAAGGTAAAGTTAAGTGGTTCAATCAGAAAAAAGGTTTTGGATTCATCCAACGCGAAGACGGAGACGACGTATTCGTCCACTACTCCGCAATTGCCGGTGAAGGCTTCAAAACCCTGGACGAAGGCGACACAGTGGAATTTGACATCGTAGAAAGCGACCGCGGTCTCCAAGCTGCAAACGTTGTAAAACTCTAAGGAACCAATCCCGCTCTCAGGAGCGGGATTTTAATTTCCCGGCAGGATTTTAGATTGTTTTGGGGAATAGATAAGTACAGCACCGAAAAGGAGTGATGGTTGATGCGGATTATCACCCGGGGACAGAATATTGAAGTCACCGACGCCCTGAAGCAGCATGTTGAAAAACGCATCGGTAAGATCAGCAGGTTTTTTGAAGAAAACACCGAGGCACAGATTACCCTCAGCGTTGTGAAAGACACCCATGTTGTGGAGGCCACCCTTTTGCTCAACGGCGGCATGCTGGTCAGGGCCGAGGAAAAGTCAGCAGACATGTATGCGTCTATTGACATGGTGGTGGAAAAGCTGGAACGGCAAATCCGCAAGTATAAAACCCGCATTCACCGCAAGTCACGGTTGACCGGCCTGCCGGAGGAAGAAGAGCGGCCGACCCCTGAAGAGCAGGAACCCAAGATAGTCAAGACCAAGCGCTTTGCCATCAAGCCCATGTCTCCCGATGAGGCAGTGTTGCAGATGAATTTGCTGGGCCACAGCTTCTTTGTGTTCACCAATGCCGAAAGCAACCAAACCAATGTGGTCTACTGCCGGGATGACGGGAACTACGGCCTGATTGAACCGGAAGTATAAAACAAATCGGTTAAAGGGTTGGCGATGCCAGCCCTTTTGTTTTATTATTAAGTATAAACAGCAGGAAGGTAGATGGGGATTGAGCCAATCTTACCAAGCGATTAAGTACATATACCAGTCCTATGTCGATGCCAAGCCCCACATCCCCCCGGGGCTGTTTGACGTGGACAAACGCAATCCCCGTTATACCCGCATGTTGCTGGACATTCTGGGGCTGCCCATTGATACCACCCCCACAGTGCTGCTGGCGGGCAGCAAGGGCAAGGGGTCTACCAGCGCCCTGGTGGCGTCACTGCAACAACAGGCCGGCATGAAAACGGGCTTGTTTACCGGCCCCCATCTGGTAGACTTCATGGAGCGCATCCGGGTGGATGGGGAGAAGATACCGGAAGAAGACTTTGTGCGTCTTGTGAACTGGCTGCGCCCGGCGGCTGATTCGCTGATTGCCAAGCTGCCGCCTTCCCATTACCTGGGCCCGGTGGGCCTGGTGCTGGTGGTGGCGTTGGCTTGGTACCGGGAACAGATGGCGGACTTTAATGTGGTGGAATGCGGCCGGGGCGCCCTGGCCGATGATGCCAATATTCTTTGGAACAATTGGTCGCTGTTGACTCCGGTAATGCTGGAGCACAGGGATAACCTGGGCCCGTCACTTTTGGACATTGCCGCCAACAAGCTGGCAGTAGTCAAGCCGGGCCAGCAGGTTTGCGTCAGTGCCGGCCAGGTTGCAGAAGTGGCCCAGCTGGCCCAGTCGCTGTGTCGGCGGTTTGATGTGCCGCTGAAGCTGGCCGGCCGGGATTACAGCTATGAAGTGGAAGACTGGGGCTTGTGGGGCTGCAAGTTCAGTTACAAGTCGCAGCGTCGCCAGGGCAGTTTTCAGGTGCCGCTGGCGGGCCGCTTCCAGGCGGGCAACGCAGCTGCAGCCATTGCCCTGGTGGAAGAAATAGACCCCGGCCGGGATGATGGCCTGATTCAGGCGGGGCTGGACAATGTCCGGTGGCCAGGCCGCTGTGAGTTCGTTGACGGCACGCCCCCCTTTATCCTGGATGGCGCCATTAACACCCAATCCGCCCAGCACCTTTCTCAATTGTTGGCCCTGGCCCAGCAGCCGTTGCAGATTGTGCTGGCAGTGCCGGCGGACAAGGACTGGCAGGGGATGATTTCTCAGTTGGCCCCACTGGCGGAAAATGTCTGGCTGACTGAGGCCAATAATGTTAATTTGCACTTTCCGCCGCCGGATGATGTGCTGGCCTATGCCAGGGAGCACAATCTGAACAGCACCTTTGTGGACACAGCAGAGCAAGCAATGCTTCAGGCAGCGGAAAAGGCAGGCCGGGGCACCGTCGTCGTTGCGGGTACCCAGTCGTTGATCAGGGATGCCAAGATTGTGTTGCAGTCCCGTTTCGGCCGAAGCCGGGACTTATAGTCTGCAAACTACCAATAGGAGGGATATTGATGGAAAAACGTCTCTACCGTTCTCGCCGCCAGGTGATGGTTGCCGGTGTTTGCGGCGGCCTTGCCGATTACTTCAATGTGGACCCGACGCTGATCCGTTTGGTTTGGGCGCTGATGACAATCTTCACCATTGGGACAGGGATCATCGCCTACCTGGTGGCCCTGATTATCATGCCGCTGGAGCCCTAGTATGGTTGAGGGAGAAGTAAAGGTCCGGGCTGCCACTGCCGACGACAAGCAGCAGATTGAAGAGGTTTCAGAACACTCCTGGGAAGGCAGCGACTATGTGCCCCGGGTGTTGGATTCCTGGTTGCAAAATAAAGACGGTGAACTGTCGGTGGCTGAGTTGGACGGAAAGATTGTCGGCTTCAGCCGGTTAAGCGTGCTCTGCTCCGGTTATGGTTGGTTGGAGGGGGCCCGGGTTCATCCCCAGTGGCGCCGCCGGGGTGTGGCTGTGGCGTTGGCGAAGCATCACATTGAACGGGGCCGGGAAATGGGCCTGAAACAGCTGGCCATGGCCACCGGTTCGAAAAATGTGGCCAGCCAGGGCGTGGTGTTGCGCCTGGGATTTGAGCTGGCCGGCAGTTACAGCATTTACCGTGCCGAACCCCGCCAGGGGCAGCCGCCCCGGGTCGAGCCGGTAAAGGAGTTGCCCCAGGGCAGCGGCCTGATAGCGGCAGGGTGGACTTTTTGGCCCTGGAACAGGGAGCTGCTGGAAAAGTGGCAGAGACAGGGCAAGATGCTGGGCTATGGAGATGCCGGCATGGTGTTGCACCGGGGTTACCGTTCCAGCCGGGTTCATGTGTCCATGTTGTGGGGCCCGGAAAGTGATGTGGCGGTGCTGTTGGACTATGCCCGCTGCCAACCGACGGAAGAAGTGGAAAGAATAAGCCATATGAGTGCCGATGACAAGTATAAGCAGCAGTTGCTGGATGCGGGATTTGAACTGCGGGAAAACAAGGCAGTTGTTTACTCTTTGGACTTGACGGGGTGATGGGGTGAACATTGAAGGTGTGATCATCCTTGCCGGCGGCAAGTCCCGCCGCATGGGCAGGGACAAGGCGACAATGATGTTGGGTGAAAAAACCCTGCTTCAATGGGCCCTTGATTTTGCCGACAGTGAGAGCGACAATGTGCTGGTTGCCGGCCCGGAGCGCCGGGGCATGGAGGCTTGCTACATAGATGACCTGCCCGGTTACCCGCCCAGCTCGTTGCTGGGACTGGCTTCGGCGCTGGACAAGGCCCAGGGAGAATGGCAGTTGGTTATCGGCTGTGACATGCCCTTTGTCCGCCCCACCCTGGTTGATTTGTTGCGCAAAAGCGCCAATGACGGCGGTGCAGTGGCCTGTTGGCACAACCGGGTTCAGCCATTGCCGCTGCTGTTGCCCCGCAGCCGGGCCTTGCCGGCGGCACTGGAGTTGCTGGCGGACAACCGCTTCCATCTGGCAGCGCTGTTGGACAGATTGGACCCGGCGGTGGTGCCGGCCCAACAGGTTGCCCTGGCCGATAGTGAGGGTCACAGTTTTTTCAACATAAACTCCCGGGAAGACATGGACAGGGCCCGGGATATGCTTGACAAGGGCTGATGTTTTCCATCAGTCCTTTGTGTGCAGGATATAATGATTAAAATCACGAAATAACAACAGATAAAAAGGAGGGTTTGCATGGAGTACAAAGTAATCGGATCGGTCATGCCAGTGGTGGAAGTTGCTCTGCAACAGGGGCAAACAATTTACGCCCAGCCCGGGTCCATGTCTTGGATGGATGCCGATGTGGAGATGGAAACATCAACCGGGGGATTGCTGAAAGGGCTTAAGCGTACGCTTATGGGTGAAAGGATGTTTCTTGTATTTTTCCGGGCCCGTCGCCAGGGTGCCATGGTGGCTTTTGGACACAGCTACCCCGGGCACATAATCCCCGTGGATGTTGCTGCCCAGTCGATTATCTGCCAAAAAAGGGCATTCCTGTGCGCTGAAGAGGGAGTGGAGCTCAGCCTGGCCTTCCAGCGTCGTCTGGGCGCGGGAATTTTTGGCGGAGAAGGATTTATTCTGCAAAAGCTTTCAGGAGCCGGAACGGCATTTATTGAAATTGATGGTGAGTGCATTGAGCGGGAGTTGGCGGCCGGCGAGACTATCCAAGTGGAAACCGGGAATGTGGCTGCCTTTGAAGAGTCTGTGGACATGGACATACAAATGGTAAGGGGACTGAAAAATGTTTTCTTTGGCGGAGAGGGGTTGTTTGTCACAAAGCTGACCGGTCCGGGGAAGATCTGGCTGCAGACCATGCCGCTGCAGAATCTGGCCCGGGACTTGATTCCCTTCCTCCCCCGTCCATCCAGCAAGTAACAAAACAACCCGCTTTTCAGCGGGTTGTTCTTCGTTTGTTGGGTGTTTAGTTGGTTTGCAGCTGGGACAGCGCCCGGAACCGGGTAAACAGGGGCAGGTATACGGGACGGTTGAAAACCTGGTGCCCCACCCGGCGTGTTTCCATCAACAGCTCCC
>PWLI01000103.1 GCA_003559415.1 Clostridiales bacterium
CAGCCAGGTGGATAAAGAAAACCATGTCGTATCCGCCCAGGGTGACCACTGGAGCTCCTTCGCCCTGATGGCCGACACAACCAGAGCCAGTAAGCTGGGCTGGTACATCATCGGCGCCATGGCGCTGGTAATGGCCGCCATACTGGCGGCAGTCTGGCATTACAAAAACCGAACAGCTCCCCGCTAAAGCAAAATCCCCTTTTTACAAGGGGATTTTTTCATGATTCCTTGCCGCAAAGCTCCCTGGCCTGGTCGACAATGCTCTGGGCAGTCAGGCCGTATTTTTCCATAAGCTCCGCCGGTTTGCCCGACTCGCCAAAGGTGTCCTGTACGCCAATCCGCCGCACGGGAACCGGGTGTGTTTCCGACAGCAGTTCGGCAATTGCGCCACCCAGGCCGCCGTAGATGCTGTGCTCCTCCGCTGTAACCACCCGCTTGCAACGCCGGGCGTAGTCCAGCACCAGGTCTTTGTCCAGTGGCTTGATGGTATGGATATTGATAACAGAGGCCGCCATGCCCTGTTCTTTGAGCTTTGCTGCCGCTTCCAACGCCACATGCACCATGTAGCCGCAGGCGAAGATGGCCACATCGTCCCCTTCTTCCAGCACTATGCCCTTGCCCAGCTCAAACCGGCCCTCCAGCTGGTCTATCACCGGCACACCGGGGCGCCCCAGGCGCAGGTAGACCGGGCCAACGTGTTCAGCCGCAGCAAAGGTCGCCGCCCGGGCCTCCGGGCCGTCAGCGGGAACAATCACTGTCATGTTGGGCAGCACCCGCATCAGGGCGATGTCTTCATTCATCTGATGAGTGGCGCCGTCTTCACCCACCGTCAAACCGGCGTGGGTGGCGGCGATTTTTACATTCAGTGCCGGATATGCCACCGATGCCCGCACCTGGTCATAGGCCCGGCCGGTGGCAAATACGGCAAAGGTGCTGGCAAAGGGAAGCTTGCCCGCTGCCGCCAGGCCGGCGGCAGTGCCAATCAGGTCCGCCTCGGCAATGCCTATGTTGAAAAAACGGCGGGGAAACTCCTGGGCAAACCCGATGGTCTTGGTGGACTTGGAAAGGTCAGCGTCCAGCACAACTACATCCTTGTTTTTCCGTCCCAGTTCAATCAGTGCCTTGCCATAGGCGTCTCTGGTAGCTATCTTGGTCATTGTGCTTCCCCCTTCAGGTCGGTAAGGGCCTGGCAGAGCAGGTCGGCATCGGGCGCCTTGCCGTGCCAGTCCGCCTCGTTTTCCATGTAGGACACGCCCTTGCCCTTGACCGTCCGGGCAATTATCGCTGACGGGCGCCCCTTCTCTTCTTTGGCTTCCGCCAATGCCTTGGCAATCTGGGCAAAATCATGGCCGTCAATTTCCTGAACATGCCAGTTGAAGGCCCGGAACTTGTCCGCTATTGGCGCCGGGCTCATGATGTCGTAAATAACCCCGTCTATCTGCAGGCCGTTGTAGTCCACAAATATCGTCAGGTTGTCCAGTTTGTAATGGGCGGAAGTCATGGCCGCTTCCCAGATCTGTCCCTCCTGCAATTCTCCGTCGCCCAGCACGGCAAAGACCCGGCGGTGGGTGTGTCCATCCATTTTCAGCGCCAGCGCCATGCCGTTGGCGGCAGAAAGCCCCTGGCCCAGAGAGCCGGTGGTCATGTCCACCCCGGGAGTGTCCTTGCGGTCGGGGTGGCCCTGCAGGCGGCTGTTAATCTTGCGGAATGTCATAAGTTCTTCAATGGGAAGAAAGCCCCGTTCCGCCAGCGTGGCATAGTACACAGGTGTTGCATGCCCCTTGCTGAGCACAAAATAATCCCGGTCCTTCCAACGGGGCTGTTCCGGGTCAACCCTCAGCTCCTGGAAAAACAGCATGGTGAATATTTCCACCGCTGAAAGGGAGCCACCGGGGTGGCCGGAGCCGGCCTCAGCGACCATTTTTACTATATGGCAGCGAATTCTTTGAGCTATAGTTTCCAGCTGGGAAAAGTCCACTTTCCTCACTCCAATTACGTCAGTTTTTCTCCGCCACAATAATCATTCGTTTGCTGCCGGAACGGAAACCAGTTCCAGAAGTGTCTCCCCAGAAATCCACCAGCTTGTAGCTGGCGCTGGCCAGTACCAGCAGTATTTCCCGGGGGAAGATTATGCTGCTGACATTTTCACTCAGCACCCGTTCCTGCATTGTTTCTCCCCGGTAGCGTTCATAAATTACCGTGGAAACCAGCCGCTGATTATTTATGTCACAGCGGGTGTGAACTGTGCGAAACAAAGAGGAATCGCCGTCCAGAGGGACAGACCTGCTCACATCGATGCGATTTTTCAACGTATCGCCGGTGGGTGCCGGCAGGTCAATGACCAGGCGCCCTCCTTCATCCAGCAGTTTATACACGTTGTACAGGCAACGAAGCTGCTCGTTGCTGCTGAGCAGATGGCTGAAACTGCCGCCGCCAAAAAATACATTGGCAAATGTCCTGTCCAGCGACATGTTCACCATGTCATCTTCGGTAAAGTTCAGCCGATCTTTTACACTGGGCGGTTGGCGCTCCATTTTTTGCCGGGCAACCTCCAGCATGTAGGGACATTTGTCCACTCCCACCACTTCCAGGCCGGCATGGGCCAGGTCCAGGGCGACGCGCCCCGTGCCCGTGCCTACATCAAGCACCGGGCCGCCCAACTTGAGAAACAGGCGTCGGAAAAAGGGAAGGTCTTCTTTGCCAACAAAATAATCATAGTAACGGGCGGTTTTTTCCTGATACCCCATCAATTTTCCTCCTTGCCGGTACCTGCCTGCCAGCGCAGCCAGGCGTCAATAAAACCGTCCAGCTCTCCGTCCAACACTCCCTGGGCGTTGCCCACTTCCATGTTGGTGCGATGGTCTTTGACCAGGCTGTACGGATGAAACACATAGGAGCGGATTTGGCTTCCCCAGCCAATTTCCCGCTGTTCACCTCTCATTTTCTCCAACTCTTGCTGTTGTTCCTGCCTCTGGCGCTCGGCCAGGCGGGCCCGCAGTATTTTCATCGCCGACTGGCGGTTGGATATCTGGGACCGCTCGTTCTGGCATTGGACTACAATGCCCGTGGGCAGGTGGGTTATGCGCACTGCAGAGTCTGTGGTGTTTACACTCTGGCCGCCGGCGCCGCTGGAGCGGAAGGTGTCAATCCGCAGTTCCTCGGGATTTATTTCCACCTCTTCCTCATCTTCCACCTCCGGGATGACGTCCAGTGAGGCAAAGGAAGTATGGCGACGGCCGGAAGAATCATAGGGGGAAATACGCACCAACCGGTGCACCCCTTTTTCCGCCTTGAGATAGCCAAAGGCATAGTCACCCTTGATTAGCAGCGTGGCGCTTTTGATTCCCGCTTCCACATCAGGCAAGAAGTCCAGCAACTCAACATCAAAGCCCCGCTTTTCCGCCCACCTGGTGTACATGCGCAACAACATTTCCGCCCAGTCCTGGGACTCCAGGCCGCCAGCCCCGGGGTGCAGGGCAATAATGGCGTTGCTTTTATCGAACTTTTCGCCCAGCAACTGGTTCAGTTCCATCTGGCTCAGCTGCTCCTTGATTTTTCCCAGGCCCTGCTCTATGTCGGCAACCAGGCCATCGTCGTCTTCGTCCATGGCCAGCTGGGTAAGTTCCAGCAATTCAGAGCACTGGGCATGCAACTGGTTCCACCCTTCGGTAATACGCCGCAGCGAATTGACCTGGGCGATTACTTGTTGGGCTCTCTGTTGGTTGTCCCAGAAATCTGGAGCAGCCATTTTTTGCTCCAGCACAGCTGCCTCTTTTTCTTTGGCAGCTACTTCAAAGGGAGACCCCCATTTCCTCTATTCTCTTACTCAGCTGAGTAAGCTCCATTCTCAAATCACTGAGCATTTTGGTCACCCTTTCCGCTGTTGCTACTTGCCGCAACAGCGCTTGTATTTTTTGCCGCTGCCACAGGGGCAGGGGTCGTTCCGTCCCACTTTCTTGCCGCTTTTGCGGGGCTCGGCCGAGCCCTGTTGGGACCCCCCGGAGGGGTTGGCCACAGCCACTGAGCGCCGGACCGGCTTGCTGGCCAGCTGTACCCGCATAATCAGTTTGGCCACTTCCTCCTGTATGCTTTCGGACATGTTGTTGAACATGTCATAGGCCTCAAACTTGTACTCGGTCAGGGGGTCCTTTTGGCCAAAGGCCCTGAGCCCGATACCCTGGCGCAGGTCATCCATCATGTCCAGATGATCCATCCAGCGGCGGTCCACGGTGCGCAACACGACAACCCGTTCCAGCTCCCGCATCATTTCCGGGCCAATCTGCTCTTCCCTTTGGTCATAAAGCTCCCGGACCTTTTGTTGCAGCCAGGTTTGGACCTCGTCCCGATACATTCCGTCCAGGTCCTTGACGCTGATGCTGCCCGGCACAAGGAAGTTGTTGGCGGCAAAGTCCACCAGGCCTTTGAGGTCATACTCCTCGGGGTAGACATCGGGGCTGGCCCAGGTGTCCACCGACCGGGAGATGACATCGTCGATCATCTTCAGCACCTGCTCCTTCAGGTCTTCTCCCTGAAGTATCTGGCGCCGCTGCCGGTATATGACCTCCCGTTGCTTGTTCATTACATCATCATATTCCAGCACGTACTTGCGTATTTCAAAGTTGCGGCCTTCCACCCGCTTTTGGGCGGTTTCGATGGCCCTGCTCAGCAATCCATGCTCTATGGGCATGTCCTCTTCCATGCCCACTCTGTCCAGGATGCCCTTGAAGCGGTCAGACCCAAAGAGCCGCATCAGGTCATCTTCCATGGATATGAAGAACTGGGATGAACCCGGGTCGCCCTGGCGGCCGCTGCGGCCCCGCAGCTGATTGTCAATGCGCCGGGCCTCGTGACGTTCCGTTCCCAGTATGTGCAATCCACCCAAATCGGGCACACCCTCGCCCAGCACGATGTCTGTTCCCCGGCCAGCCATGTTGGTGGCAAGGGTTACAGCTCCCCGCTGGCCGGCGCCGGCCACAATTTCTGCCTCCCGCTCGTGATGCTTGGCGTTGAGCACATTATGGTTCACGCCTTTGCGTTTGAGCATGTCGCTTAACAGCTCCGACCTTTCTATGGAGATGGTGCCCACCAACACCGGCTGGCCGGTGTTGTGGCGTGCCACAATCTCGTCCACCACCGCCCGAAACTTGCCCGGCTCGTTGCGGTAGACCATGTCGCTGAGATCATCCCGGACCAGGGGTTTGTTGGTCGGTATGACCAACACATCCATGCCGTAGATTTTGCGGAACTCATCTTCCTCTGTTTTGGCCGTCCCTGTCATTCCCGCCAGCTTTCCATACATGCGGAAATAGTTCTGCAAAGTGATGGACGCCAGCGTCTGGCTTTCCCGCTCAATCCGCACACCTTCCTTGGCCTCGATGGCCTGGTGCAGGCCGTTGGAATAGCGGCGGCCGGCCATCAGGCGGCCGGTGAACTCATCCACAATCACAACCTGGTTGTCCTTGACCACGTAGTCCCGATCCCGTTTCATAAGCACATGGGCACGCAGCGCCTGGTTGACATGGTGGGAAATTTCCATGTTGGCATGGTCAAAGAGGTTCTCCACGTCCAGGGCCTCTTCAACCCGGGCCACGCCCTCTTCGGTGAGAGCAACGTTGCGCGCCTTCTCATCCACCGAATAGTCCACTTCTTTTTTCAACCGGGGGACCAGCTTGGAGTAGCGGTAGTAACGGCTGGTGTCCTGCTCGATGGAGCCGGAAATAATCAGCGGGGTCCGGGCCTCATCGATCAGTATGCTGTCCACCTCGTCAATGATGGCATAGTTCAACTTGGGCTGCACCAACTGATCTTTGTACAGCACCATGTTGTCCCGCAGATAGTCAAACCCGAACTCATTGTTTGTCCCATAGGTTATGTCCGCCTGGTAGGCCTGCCGCTTGGTGGCGGCGTCCTGACCGTGGACAATCAACCCCACATCCATGCCCAGCAGTTTATATATCTGTCCCATCCATTCGCTGTCCCGGCTGGCCAGATAGTCGTTGACAGTGACGATATGCACACCGCCACCGGACAATGCATTGAGGTAGACAGGCATGGTGGCCACCAGCGTCTTGCCCTCGCCGGTCTTCATCTCCGCAATGCGCCCCTGGTGAAGCACAATCCCGCCCAACACCTGCACATCAAAGTGGCGCTGGCCCAGGGTGCGCTTGGCCGCCTCCCGCACCACGGCATATGCTTCCGGCAACAGGGAATCTTCGTCTTCCCCCCGTTCCCGGCGCTGGCGAAACTGGCCCGTCTTGTCCCTGAGTTGCTCGTTGCTCAGTTTCTCATATTCCGATTCCAAATCATTGACTTTCTCAACAGTTTTAAACAAGCGCTTGATTTCCCGCTCGTCATCACCGGTAAATATCCCCTTGATAAGCTTAAACACTTGGCTCACTCCCTGTCTGACAACAAAGCCAGCTTAAGTCAGGCTTTCATCACATTGTAACACTTGGCAAGAGTTGCTGGCAACTGACAGCGAAACCCGCATAAACCAAAAAGCAGGCTTTCGCCTGCCTTATCCCGATTTTTCCAACAGCGGCTGCAAGTACTTGCCCAGCCCCTTGTCCACTTTTCGTATGTGGCTGTTTAGCCAGCCGGCCAACACACGGTTGGTGATTACCACAATATGCACTCCCGGGCCTTCCTGCTGGTAACGCCGCCGCACTTCAGCCACATTGGCAATGAACTCGTTGTGTTGCTGGCGGTGTTGCTCGTATTCCGGGTAATTGTGCTGTTGCATGTAACGCTCTTCCAGCTGAAAATGTCTCCGGGCATAACTGTCCAGAAAAGCCAGTACTTCACCGACAGTTTCATGGCCCTTCCCTTTATGACAGGCATCCAGCAGCTGGTTGATGCGCCGGAACATTTCCTGATGTTGTTCGTCAATTTCCCGAACTCCCACAGAGAGAGCTTCAGTCCACTGAATACCCATGGCTAATCCTCCTTTTAGAGCACTGCCAAGTAAGAATCAGCCAGTGCCAACAGCAAACCAAATACAAACAATATTGCACTTTCTCCCGCTGCCCGGGAAAGAGAAACTGAGTGGCTGTACAGGGCTTCCGCCATGCGGGCTGCCGCCAGGGCGAAGGCCAGGCCAAGCTGAAGGGGCAACATGCCTGCCTGTAAAGAGATCAGCGCCGAAATGGCAATCACCACAACGCCGGTGGCCGCGGCAACTGCAAAACCCTTCCAAGTCATGTTAAAAAATTGGTATGTCATGTCCAAACCCCTCCTTTGTTCACCAAAATTATAACATGGGAGCAGCCTGAATAATGGCTTTTGATACTTTTTTCACATACTTGTAACATACAGATAATAGAAGGAAATTTGCAGCAAGTTGTCGAAATCAATGACAGAACTTTTTCGGGAGCGATGTATCTTGAACCCCTCAGCAGACTACCTACAATGCCGGCGTGTCGTACGGCAACAATCACGGATTCTCTCCGCTGCCCTGGCGGGTCTTCCCAATCAACAACGTCAGGGGCTTCATGCGCTCTTTGCCTTTTCCTTTTCGGCATTTTCTCTGCCCGAGCAGGATTTTTCGGCCTTCTCCCGGGGAGCGACTCCCGACCGGTATCCCTGGCGGGCGCTCCGGGATACCCTGGAACAATTGAACATCCAGGGCACAGACCGCGTAGGCCAGATTTTCTATGGCAACAAGGAATTCCACCAGACAAAACAATACCAGTCCATGGAGCAATTGCTTGCGGCCTTCGACAACATGGCAGGGGCCACCGCCGAACTGGCGTGGCGGATTGTTTCACCTTTCCCCGAACGCTTTCTGGCTCCCTTGAGGGTGGCGCTGGGCCGGGCTGTACTGTTGACCGATGTCTTGCACAACGTCAACTTCCATCTCAGTGAAAACAGAATCCCCTTTCCCCGGGACATGATGAAACGCCACGGATACACTGACCAGATGCTGGAACAAAGAAAGGTCAATGACGCCTTTGTCAGCATGTGGGAAGAGATGGCCGCAATTGCTGAAGAATGCTACGCTGCCGCCCGGCCGCTGGCCAAGCACCTGCACCCCCGGGCCAAGTTCCCCCTGTTGGCTGCAGCAGTGCTCTACAGGGAGCTGTTGATGGAAACACGCCGGGTGGGGCACCAGGTTTTCAACCGTCCCGTATACCTGCCCCTGTTTACCCGGTTCCGGGCGCTGTCCCAGCTGCAAACCAACTAAACACCCAACAA
>PWLI01000009.1 GCA_003559415.1 Clostridiales bacterium
CCGGTACTGGAGCGCATCGCCCACCGGATAGTCAACGAAGTGGACAACGTCAACCGCATTGTCTATGACATAACCGGCAAGCCGCCGGGCACCATAGAGTGGGAATAGCAACAAAAAAATCAAACCCTCGTCTATCGGGGGTTTTGTGCTCGTGTAAGACAGTGTTTGCAAAACCATCAGGGTTTTTGTCTGCCCGGGCTAGATTGCCTAGGGAAGTCAACAAGGTTTGGAGGTAAGTAATGCAGGCAAGATTGCTCATCCTTAACCCAATATCCGATGCCGTATTCCTTGACAACAATAACGAGCTTCCCCGGGCTCCCCTGCCTGATAATCCGGCAGAAGTGACAGGCATTGTTCAGTTTGCCGACAAGCAACTGGGCCTGGACATTGCTGTCTTGTCCTGTCTGCAGTATGAAAGCAGCAAGGGAGCTCTGTATCTCTGTGGCGTTTTGGATGAACCCGGGGATGCAATGCGCTGGCATCCTTTGGCTTCCCTGGCCCCTGCCGATTTGACCGCGGTGATTAACTGGCGGAACAGTGGAGATTCCCGGAGAGCGCCCTGGACCAACATCCAGTGGCACCAGAATGTGCGGCAGTGGGTTGAAGAAAAGCTGCCACAGGCGGGGTTTTACCCCCAGGGCAAAGTTCATCAGTTTCACTGTTGGGAGATTTCCTGCATCCTCAAGGTGCCAACTACTTCAGGCCTGCTGTACCTCAAGGCTGTGCCACCGATCTTTGCCTCTGAACCCGGGCTTGTTCAGTGGTTGAACCAAAAAGTTCCGGGCCAGGTGCCGGAGGTGGTGGCAACCGATTCTTCCAGGGGGTGGTTTCTAACCAGGGACTTTGGTGGCTATAACTTGGGAGACAGTGAAGATTACCAGCTGTGGCAACAGGCCATAAGCGCCTATGCCCGTCTGCAGATAAAAACAGTTTCCTTGTCCCAGGAGATCCTCTCGCTGGGCTGTTTGGACCGGCGCCTGCCCCAATTAATCAGTCATTGCCGCCAACTGGCAGACTACCTGTCAGACACTCCTGAAAGGGAAACCGGCATTTCTTCCGAACAATGCCGCAGATGGCAACAAGCCATCCCCCGGCTGGAAGAGATGGCAGAAAAACTTGATTCTTTTAACATCCCCTATACCCTGGAACATGGTGATTTGCACTGTGGCAACATCCAGGTCACAGACAGGGGGTTTGTTTTCTTTGACTGGACTGACGGTTCTCTGGCCCATCCTTTCTTCAGTTTGGACCCTTTCCTGAAAGAGGGGCCAAAGAATCCGGAAATCCGCTCCCGATTGCTCCAGGCATACCTGAATGTATGGAGGGAATACCTGCCGGGGGTGGATTGTACAAAAGCCTTTAATCTCTCACGGGTGCTTGCCCTTGCTCACCAGACCTGGAGCTATCACCTGATTGCCCGGTCGGTGGAGCCTGCTGCTGGGCTCAGCGGTGTGTTGGGCTCTGTGTTGGCAAAGACGTTGGCAGCCGTTGAGGACTTTTCTCACAGCACTTGACCTCTTGGCTTTCTGACAGTATTATTTAAGGGTGAGACAACTGAATATCCGTATAATCTCAGGAATAGGGCCTGAAAGTTTCTACCAGACAACCGTAAATTGTCTGACTACGGAAAAGCGCACCTGGATTAATCCAAGGCATTAATCCGGGCTGCAGGTTTTCCATTGGCCACCTGCAGTCCGGGTTTTTTGCATAAAAAAACAAGTAGGAGGGAACTGAATGGAGTTTTTTGAGAAGTTTTTCAAGCTCAAGGAAAACAGCACTAATACCAAGACAGAAATCATTGCCGGCCTGACAACCTTTATGACCATGGCTTACATAATTGTGGTCAACCCGGACATCCTGTCAGCGGCCATCGACACCCCCAACGCCTTCCAGGCAATCATGACTGCCACAATCCTGGCGGCGGCCCTGTCAACAATCTTTATGGGGTTTTTCACCAACTACCCCTTTGCCCTGGCCAGTGGCATGGGCCTCAACGCCTTCTTCGCCTTTAGCGTTGTCATCGGCATGGGAGCTCCCTGGCAATCTGCCCTGGGCGCAGTTATGATTTCCGGTATCGCCTTTTTGGTGCTGGCTGTCACCGGTGTTGTCAACTGGATTGACAATGCTGTGCCTACATCTCTGAAAAAAGCGGTGGCCGCCGGTATCGGTTTGTTTATCGCCCTGATCGGCCTGAAGAATGCCGGCATTATTATCAGCTATCCGGCAACGCTGGTATCGCTGGGCGACTGGACTTCGCCCCCGGTGCTGTTGGCGCTGATCGGCCTGGCCATTACCTCGGCGCTGGTTGCCGCCAAAATCCGCGGCGGCATCCTGTTGGGCATTCTGGCCACCACCATCTTGGGCTGGTTTTTTGCTTCCCCCGAGGCATTGGATGCAGGTGCCCCGATAATCGGTTGGTTCTTTGGTGTCGGGCCTGATGCCTATGGCCTGGCTTCAGATGTTGCTGTTACAGTAACCCGGGTGCCCACCGGCATCGGCAGCTTTGTCCAGCTCAACCTGGGCGATAACTTCCGGGCGCTGGGCGAAGTAGCCTTCCAGCTGGACTTCATGGGTGCTTTGAAGCTTGGGTTTATGACCCTCTTTGCCTTGGTGTTTGTCGACCTGTTTGACACCATGGGCACACTGCTGGGCACCGGAGCCCGGGCTGGCTACCTGGACAAGGATGGCCGCCTGCCCAAGGTCAAGGAAGCGATGATTGTGGACGCCGCCGGTACGATGTTTGGTTCCCTGATGGGTACTTCCACGGTAACCACCTATGTGGAAAGCACCGCCGGTGTTTCTGAAGGCGGCCGCTCGGGCATGACCGCCGTTGTGGTCGGCGTTCTCTTCCTGCTGGCGCTGTTCTTCACCCCCCTGGCGCTGATGATTCCCAGCGCTGCCACCGCCCCGGCTCTGATCATTGTCGGCGTTATGATGATGGGCGCCATTACCGGCATCAAGTTTGAGGACTTCACCGAAGCGCTGCCGGCCTTTCTGATCATTGCCTTCATGCCCTTTACCTTCAGCATCGCCGACGGCATTGCCATTGGCTTTGTCGCCTTCCCGTTGGTCAAGTTGGTTGCCGGCAAGAGCAAGGAAGTCAACTGGTTTGTCTATGTGTTGGCCGTGATTTCCCTGATTCATTTCTTCCCGCAACTGTTGACCTGGCTGCCATTTATCAACTAAACTGAACACCGGCCCGGGCCTTGTGCCCGGGCTTTTTCGAACATTTGTTAACAATATGTTAAAAATGTTCGCCCAAGCTTGACCGCCTGTGGCGGCTGGGTTAAGATGAAGGTGACAAAAGAAAAACCGCATAGTTCCGGGAATAGGGCCCGGTCATCAGGTAACCGTAAATTGCCTGACTGCGGAGAAAGTGCGCCTAGGGTTCCCGGCACGGGACCGAGTGGCGCAGGCCGGCAACGGCTACACCGAAGGGATAAAAGCCCAGGCGGGTAGGTTTCTCACAGGCCTGCCCCGCTTGGGTGTTTGTTTTCCCGGGGCATAAATCACAGGAGGTGTCTGGGATGTCAGTGGCAATTATCATGGGCAGCATTTCCGACAAGCCCCGTTTGCAGGGGGCAGTGGAAGTGCTGGAAAAACTGGGAATAGAGTTTGAAATGCGGGCGCTTTCTGCTCACCGTACCCCCGACAAGTGTGTGGAATATGTCAGGGATGCCGAACAGCGGGGAATCAAGGTGTTTATCACTGCGGCCGGTTTGGCAGCCCACTTGCCCGGTGTGGTGGCCGCCCATACCCGGCGTCCGGTCATCGGCTTGCCAATAGCTGCGGGCCCCTTAAATGGCCAGGATGCCCTGCTGAGTATTGTGCAAATGCCCCCCGGCATACCGGTGGCAACGGTGGGTATTGACAACTCCAGAAATGCCGCCATTTTGGCGGCAGAGATTATCGCTGTTTCTGACTCAAAGGTTGATGAAAAACTGGTGGGACTCCGCCGGGCCCAGACAGAAAAAGTGATCAAAACAGATGCTGAACTGCAGAAGGAGCTTCAGGGATGATTGAGCGATACAGCCGCCCGGAAATGGCCGCCATTTGGACGCTGGAAAACAAGTTTAAACTGTGGCTGGAGATTGAAATTCTGGCCTGTGAAGCCTGGGCGGAGCTGGGCAAGGTGCCCCGGGAGGCAGTGGAACAAATCCGGGAGAAGGCAAGCTTCACCGTTGAACGGATACTGGAAATAGAAGAGCAAACCCGCCACGATGTCATTGCCTTTACCCGCTGTGTGGCTGAGAGTTTGGGACCTGAGTCCCGCTATGTCCATTACGGGCTTACGTCCAGCGATGTTGTGGATACCGCTGCCAGCTGCCAGCTGGTCCAGGCGGTGGACATCATTGACCGGGAAGTGGAACAGTTGCTGGCTGTGCTGGCTGACCAGGCAGACAAATACCGCCATACCGTCATGATGGGCCGGACCCATGGGGTTCACGCCGAGCCGACGACGCTGGGACTCAAGTTCGCCCTGTGGTACCAGGAATTTTTGCGCCACCGCCAACGCCTGGCCGAGGCCAGACAACAAATGGCCGTGGGAAAACTCTCGGGAGCGGTGGGCAGCTTTGCCAACATTCCGCCCCAGGTGGAAGAATATGTGTGTGAAAAGCTGGGTCTAAAACCGGCCCTGGTTTCCACCCAGGTAATCCAGCGGGACCGCCACGGTTTTGTGATGAATACCCTGGCGTTGCTGGCGGCTTCCATTGAAAAGGTGGCGCAGGAAATCCGCAACCTGCAACGGACAGAAACCCGGGAGGTGGAGGAGCCCTTTGTGGCCGGCCAAAAGGGTTCATCGGCCATGCCTCACAAGCGCAATCCTGTGAACTGCGAGCAGCTGTGCGGCCTGGCCCGGGTGGTGCGGTCCAACGCCGCTGCTGCCATGGAAAACGTGGCGCTGTGGCATGAGCGGGATATTTCCCATTCGTCGGTGGAGCGGGTTATCTTCCCAGACAGCACCATTTTGGTTGACTACATGCTGCACAAGCTGACGGGCATCGTCCGGGGGCTGCATGTCTATCCTCAGCAGATGGAAAAGAACATAGAGCTGTCCCGGGGGCTGACTTTTTCCGGCAGCGTACTGCTGGCTCTGGTGGACGGGGGCTTAAGCAGGGAAGAGGCCTATGACCTGGTTCAGTCCCATGCCATGCAGGTCTGGCAGCAGGACACTCACCTGCTGGACGCTCTGCTGGCCGATGACAAGGTGACATCTGTGCTGCCTGCAGAGCAGCTTCAGGATATTTTCAACAACAAGTTATTGCTGGAAAGGGTGGACTATGTGCTGGCCAGAGCCGGAATCACTGCAAAGGGGGATAAAAATGAATAGAGGGGATTTGTTGCACCGGGGAAAGGTTAAATCTGTTTGGCTTACCGATGACCCCGGTTTTTGCATTGCCGAATTCAGCGACACAATAACTGCCGGAGACGGCGCCAAGCGCGATGAGCTGGCCGGCAAGGGAGCGTTGCTCAACAGCATTTCGTCCATTATATTTGAACGCCTGGCGGAAAAGGGCGTGGACAGCCACTTTGTGCGCAAGCTCTCGGACACCGAGATGTTGGTGCGCCGGGCTGAACTCTTTGCCCTGGAAGTGGTGGTGCGCAACCGTTCAGCAGGCAGTTTGTGCCGCCGCTTGGGGCTGGAGCCAAACATGGAGATTAAGCCGCCGTTGGTGGAGTTTTTCTATAAAAATGATGAGCTGGGCGATCCTCTGTTGACCAAGGACCACATACGAATGTTGAACCTGGCAGAAGAAAGCCAGGTGGCGGACATGGAAAGGCAGGCGCTGGCAGTCAACCAGGCGTTGCAGCAAATCTTTGGGGCAGCTGGTTTGGACCTGGTGGACTTCAAGCTGGAGTTTGGCCTGGCCGACGGAAAGGTGCTGCTGATTGACGAGATATCTCCCGACACCTGCCGCCTGTGGGTCAAGGGCACGACGGAAGGGCTGGACAAAGACCGCTTCCGCCAGGACAGCGGCGATGTGCTGGCCGGCTACCGGGAAGTGCTCAGGAGATTGGAGGAAGGGGCATGAAAGAAGTAAGGGTTTACATCCAGCTGAAACAAGGCATCCTGGACCCCCAGGGTAAGGCAGTTTCCGGGGCGCTGCAGCAGTTGGGCTTTCCTGTAAACGGCGCCCGGGTGGGCAAGGAAATTGTTCTTGAAATAGAAGCGGACACAGATCAGCAGGCGCTGGAGTTGGCAGAGGAGATGTGCCGCAAGCTGTTGGCCAACCCTGTGGTTGAGGACTTCCGCTGTACGCTGGGGGAAGGCTAATGCGTTTTTCAGTTGTGGTGTTTCCGGGATCCAACTGCGATGCCGACGCCTGGCATGCCCTGGATTACCTGGGCCATGAAGTTGACTATGTCTGGCATGGCCAGCAAAAGTTGCCGGCCACCGACTGTGTTGTCATCCCCGGGGGGTTTTCCTACGGCGACTACCTGCGGCCCGGCTCCATCGCCCGGTTTTCGCCGCTGATGGAGAGCCTGGTGGACTATGCCAATGCCGGGGGCTTGGTGCTGGGCATCTGCAACGGGTTTCAGGTGCTGACCGAAACGGGTTTGTTGCCCGGCGCCCTGTTGCAAAACCAAAACCTGCAGTTTCGCTGCCAATGGCAGTGGCTTAAAACAGAAAACAACGCCACCGTTTTCACCGCTGGCTTAAACAACCACTTGTTGCGCCTGCCCATCGCCCACGGCGACGGCAGGTTCTACCTGCCAACGGAAGAGCTTCGGCAGCTGGAACAAGAGGGCAGGATAGTATTCCGCTATTGTGATGAGCAGGGCAATGTTTCCCCCGATTCAAACCCCAACGGGGCAGAGGGCAACGTTGCCGGGATAATTAACAAACAGGGCAACGTGCTGGGCATGATGCCCCATCCCGAAAGGGCAGTGGAAGCGCTGCTGGGCGGCACTGACGGCGCCCAGCTCTTTGCCAGCCTGCAGCGGGGATGGGAGGGTTTGCGATGAAAATCTGGGAAAAATACGGGTTAAACACTGACGAGTACCAGGCAGCTGTCAGTCAGCTGGGCCGGGAGCCCAATGAGCTGGAACTGGCGTTGCTGGGCGTAATGTTGTCGGAACACTGCAGCTACAAACATACCCGCCACCTTTTGAAACAGCTTCCCGTCACCGGGGACTTGGTTGTCCAGGGCCCGGGAGAAAATGCCGGGGTAATTGATGCCGGCGACGGCTTGGGAGTGGCATTTAAGATAGAGAGTCACAACCATCCTTCAGCGGTGGAACCATACCAGGGCGCAGCCACCGGTGTGGGTGGCATAGTCCGGGACGTGTTCAGCATGGGCGCCCGGCCGGTGGCCACCCTGAACTCGCTGCGGTTTGGCAGCCTGGACTTTCCCCGCACCCGCTACCTGCTCAGGGGCGTGGTCAGCGGCATCGCCGGCTATGGCAATTGCCTGGGCATACCCACCGTGGGCGGGGAGATATACTTTGAGGATTGTTACAACAAAAACCCCCTGGTCAACGCCATGTGCATCGGCACCGTGCCCCTGGACCGGCTGAAGAAGGGAACCGCCGCCGGCCCGGGCAACCGGGTGTTGTTGGTGGGAGCCAAAACCGGCCGGGACGGCATTGCCGGGGCTGCCTTTGCCTCCACCGAGCTGGCAGAGGAGACAGAGGCTGACCGGCCCGCTGTCCAGGTGGGCGACCCCTTTACCGAGAAACTGCTTCTGGAAGCATGCTTGGAGCTCCAGGACAATGAGCACATAGTGGGCATTCAGGACCTGGGCGCCGCCGGCCTGACTTCGGCCAGCTGCGAGATGGCCTTTAGGGGCGGTTGCGGCCTGGAGCTGGAGCTGGAGCGGGTTCATGTCCGGGAACAGAAGATGGTGCCCATCGAGCTGATGTTGTCAGAATCCCAGGAGCGGATGCTGGTTGTTGTCCGGCCCCAGGGTGTTGAAGATGTCCGCCGGGCCTTTGAGCGCTGGGGGTTGGAAGCCAGCGACATTGGCATGGTGGTTGAAGGAGAGAATATGGTGCTGCGCTGGCACGGAAAAGTTGTGGGAGAGATCCCTGCTGCCGTGCTGGCCGATGGAGCGCCGGGGCGCAACCCGGACAAGACCCCGCCGCCCTGGTTGGACAGGCAACATGAGGACGGTCAGCAGAGCCTGGCCGCTGCGGAAGATTATGGCCGGGAACTGTTGAAGCTGCTGGCATCGCCC
>PWLI01000011.1 GCA_003559415.1 Clostridiales bacterium
ATAATGGCGGAGAGAGAGGGATTCGAACCCTCGAGACGAGTCAACCCCGTCTACCCGCTTTCCAGGCGAGCGCCTTCAGCCAGACTCAGCCATCTCTCCGCGTATTTGGTTATATTCTGGCGGAGAGAGTGAGATTCGAACTCACGGGGCGGGGCTGCCGCCCACTCGCTTTCGAGGCGAGCGCCTTAAGCCAGACTCAGCCATCTCTCCGCTATCTTAGTGACCGAAAAAACTGTTTCAGCTGCTTGGCCGCCTTGTCAGCCAACAAGCCGCCGTGGACTTCCAGGCGGTGATTGAAGCCCTGGATAAAGGACATGTCCATCAGGGAGCCAAGGGCTCCGCCCTTGGGGTCGCTGGCCCCGTAGTAAACTGTTTTCACCCGGGCCTGCAACAACGCTCCTGCACACATGGGACAGGGCTCCAGCGTGACATAAACAGTGCTTCCGTAAAGGCGCCAGTCTCCCCAACGCTTGGCTGCCTGACGCAGGGCAACAATCTCTGCATGTGCAGTGGGGTCTTTGTCCTGCTCCCTGGAGTTTCCCGCCACCGCCAGGATGCTTCCATCCTTGACCACTACTGCCCCCACCGGAGTTTCTCCCTGCCGGGCAGACCGGGCGGCGGCAGCCAGGGCAATGGCCATGTAGTATTTGTGCTTCATCGGCGTTACCCCTGTCTTAATGGTGCGCCCGGGAGGACTCGAACCTCCGACACACGGTTTAGGAAACCGTTGCTCTATCCTCTGAGCTACGGGCGCAGAATCTGCTTATAAACAACACTGGCCCAAATTTTTAGGACCAGTTGAGTGCAGTGGCGTGCCCGCCAGGATTCGAACCTGGGGCCTTTTGATTCGTAGTCAAACGCTCTATCCAGCTGAGCTACGGGCACAAGTGGCGGAGAGAGAGGGATTCGAACCCTCGAAGCAGCTTATGGCCGCTTAATCGCTTAGCAGGCGATCCCCTTCAGCCAACTCGGGCATCTCTCCGGGCTGAGTAATGGCGGAGGGGGTGGGATTCGAACCCACGGCTCTATGCGAGTCACTGGTTTTCAAGACCAGCTCCTTAAACCCCTCGGACACCCCTCCAGCAGGTGACGAAAGAAATTGTAACATACCGCCATGTCAAATGTCAACGAAGGGAAAGGGCTGGTTATGCCCCTGTTTCCGCATGTACTATACCGCATTTTCAGCTGTGAAACAACCGCAAAAACAAAAGTCCGGGCCGTGCCCGGACTTGGAACTTACTGGGGTTGACAGCCAAGGGCGGCCGCCACACCGGCGCCAGGGACAACATTGTGCCCCAGCTCATGCAAACCTTTTTCCAACAGGGCGATATAGGAAACCACCGTAGCCGCATCGGCAATGCCCAAGTGGCCAATGCGGAAAATGTCTATGGCCAATTTCCCCTGGCCTCCCGCAACAATCAGGCCGTGGGTTTCCCGCAAGTGGGCACGCAACTTTGCGGCCTCCATGCCTGAAGGCGGGAAAATGGCAGTGACTGTGGTGGCAGCTTCTTCGTCCCTGGCAACCAACAACTCCAGGCCCAATGCCCGGCTTGCCGCCCGGGTCATGGCAGCCATTAACTGGTGCCTTTTCACAGCATTGTCCAGGCCTTCGTTGACAAACCTGGCGCTGGCAGCTTTTATCGC
Organism: Clostridiales bacterium; assembly: GCA_003559415.1. GTDB lineage: Bacteria > Bacillota > Proteinivoracia > UBA4975 > PWLI01 > PWLI01. The sequence continues at coordinate 1,645 of PWLI01000011.1, forward strand.
CAAAAACTGGGAAATTGCCGGGGTGTAAGGGGTTTCTCCCTTTTCCATAAAGGTTTTGTACTTGGTGAAATCCCAGTAGTACCGGGAAACATCAGAGGATTTATGGGCGTCCCATGCCCGTTGGTTGAAGCTCACCATGGCCAGCCCCGGGGGCGCAGCCAGGACCTTTTGAGACCCGGTAACCACAACATCCAGCCCCCATTTGTCCACCGGCAACTTTGCGGCGCCCAGCGAGCTGATGGCGTCCACAAGCAAAAGCGCCTGGGGCTGCAAGCGGTCCCGGAGCCTGGCAATGGCCTGCAAGTCATTGAGCACCGCTGTTGATGTTTCACAGTGAATGACCGTTATGGCCCGGTAGGTTCCCTGGGACAGCGCCTCTTCCAGCTTGTCCAGATCCAGCGCCTTTCCCCAGTCGCCCGGGAAGATTTCCACCTCTGCCCCTACGCTGGCAGCAATGTCTGCAAACCTCTGGCCGAAGGCCCCGTTAACAGCTGACAGAACCCTGTCTCCCCGCTTGAGCACATTAACTGCCGCCGCTTCCATTGCTCCGGTACCTGAAGCTGTCAGGATGAACAAGTCCTCTTGTGTTTGAAACAGCTCCCGGCAGTTTTCCATCACTTCCTGGAAAAGTCCGGCAAAGCGGGGCCCCCGGTGGTTAAACATAGGTTCAGCCATGGCCTGGAGGGCTTCCGGGCATACCGGTGTCGGCCCCGGCAGGGCAAGATACTGGTTTTTCATAGAACTCCTCCTCGGTTGATTTAAAAGCCAGACCTTGGCCTGGCTTTGATGCCTCATTTTTCTATTGCTCGTTTTCCTTTTTGGACTCCTGAATTACTTTCTCGGCAATGTTGGGCGGAACCTCTTCGTAGTGGGAAAACTCCATGGTGAATTCGCCCCGCCCCTGGGTCATGGAACGCAAGTCCACCGGGTACTTGTACATCTCTGCCAACGGCACCTGGGCGCGGACGGTTTGCGATCCGTCATCCTGGGGATCCATGCCCATTATTTTGCCCCTGCGGGAGTTAAGGTCGCCCATTATGTCACCCATGAAGCTCTCCGGCACATTGATCTCCACATTGACAATAGGCTCAAGCATCACAGGGTTGGCTTCTGTCATGCCCTTTTTGTAAGCCAGCGACGCTGCAATTTTGAAAGCCATTTCCGAGGAGTCGACGTTGTGGTATGAGCCGTCGTAGAGGGTGGCCCGGATGTCAACTGCCGGATAACCGGCCAGCACGCCCTCTTCCATGGCTTCTACCAGGCCTTTCTCAACTGCAGGGATGTAATTTCTCGGCACAGCGCCCCCGAAAATCTTGTCAACAAACTCGAACTCTTCACCCCGGGGAAGGGGCTCAAACTCAATCCATACGTGGCCAAACTGCCCGCGGCCACCCGATTGTTTCTTGTGCTTTCCTTCCACCTTGGTGCTGCCGCGAATGGTTTCCTTGTAGGGGATCTTGGGTTTGTTAAGGTCCACATCCACTCCATATTTTTTGGACAACCGGCTGACAATTATCTCCAGATGGGTGTCTCCCATTCCATAAATAAGTGTCTGCTTGGTTTCGGGATTTCTCTCTACCCGGAATGTCGGATCTTCTTCCAGAAACTTGGACAGTCCCGCTCCCACTTTCTCCTCATCGTTTTTCGACTTGGGCTCAACAGCAAAGGATGTCATTGGGACTGGGAACTTGATGTCGGGGAGAAAGTATTCATTTTCCTTGACGCAAAGAGTATCCCCGGTGGAAGTATCCTGAAGCTTGGCAACAGCGGCGATGTCCCCGGCCACAACCTCTTTCACCGGTATCTGGTTTTTGCCCCGAAACAACGATATCTGTGCCACACGCTCTGGGTTTTCTTTATTTAAATTGACCACTTGGGAGTCTGAGTTCAGCTTGCCGGTGTAAACCCTGAAGAAGCTGATCTTGCCGACATAGGGGTCAGCCATGGTTTTGAAAACCAGTGCCCGGAAAGGCTGGTCGGCGCCGGCCGGCAACTCCTTTTCATTCCCTTCTTTGTCCACCGCTTTTACAGCATCGGCAGGGGCCGGTGCTGCAAAAACCAGAAAGTCCATGAGTTGCTTGACACCTATATTCTTTGTGGCAGAGCCACAGAGCACTGGAATCAGATGTCCCGACTGAACGGCCTTGCGCAGGGCTGCATGGATTTCATCTTCTGTCAGTTCTTCACCTTCCAGGTACTTCATGGTCAGCTCATCGTCAGTCTCTGCGGCAAGTTCAATTATTTGTTCCCGGTATTGTTCCGCCTGGTCCGCCAGGTCTGCCGGGATCTCTTCGCTGCTGTATGTCCCCTCGTCTTTGGCCACCAGGGCCTTCATGCTTAACAGGTCTACAACTCCTGAGAAATTGTCTTCACTGCCTATGGGCAGTTGAACCGGGACGACTTGTTGCCCGAACTGGTCCCGGGCCTGGGAAAGAGCCTTTTCAAAGTTGGCATTTTCCCTGTCCATTTTATTGATGAACAAAAACTTGGGCATGGAACTTTTCTCGCTGAGAGCCCACACCTTTTCTGTGCCCACTTCCACTCCGGAAACGGCACACATTGTAACCAGCGCGCTTTCGGTGACACGCATTGAGCTGATCACTTCGCCGATAAAATCGAAGTAGCCCGGGGTGTCAATAAAGTTAAGCTTGTTCTGGTTCCATTCAATTGGAGCCAGCGAAGCATTGATGGAAATTTGCTTGAGAATTTCATCAGCATCAAAATCGCTGGTAGTGGTTCCATCCTCCACCCGGCCCATTCTCTGCACGGCTCCGGTTGCAAACAGCATGCTCTCGGTCAGGGCTGTTTTTCCCGAACCGCTGTGCCCAATAATACTGATGTTGCGAATTTTGTCTGTAGAATAGTTCTTCACCCAAATCTCCTCCTCAAAGATTCTGCGCCTTTCTGCCTTGTATAGCATTCGACCACAGCGACATTAAATCCTTCCCTGCTGGTTGCCGTTGGCATCCTCTTTGACCACTGCCGCCACAGCGACCACCCGGTCTTCAGCATCCAGCCTGATGAGCTTAAGTCCCTGGGTAGACCGGCCTATTACAGATATTTCATCTGCTCCCTGACGGATTAGGATGCCTTTGGCTGTAACAATGATAACGTCTCCTCCCGGCTTAATAGTTTTGCCAGACACAACCTGACCGTTTTTCTCGTTCAGCTGTATGGACTTGATGCCCTTTCCTCCCCGGGTTTGGGGCCGGAACTCTTTTATCTGGGTACGTTTCCCGTACCCCTTGTCGGTAACCACCAACACATCGCTTCCCTCATCAATGGTTGCCATTTCCACAACCCGGTCAGCTGCTGTCAGGTTTATGCCGCGAACGCCCCGGGCAGTTCTGCCCATGGGCCGCACTTCATCTTCACGGAAACGGATACAGCGGCCGTTGCCGGTAAAGAGCATAGCTTCTTGCTCACCATTGGTTCTCTTCACATCTATCAGCTGATCGTCGGTGTCCAGCTTTATGGCAATAATCCCTCCGCGCAGGGGAGTGTCATAGTGAGACAGCTCTGTTTTTTTCACATAACCCCTGGCGGTGGACATCATCAAAAATTCTCCGGAGGAAAAGTCTTTAATCTGAATCACTGCTGTTATCTTCTCGTTGGAACGCAGAGAAATCAGGTTCACCAGTGCTGTGCCCCGGGCCTGTCTGCCCACTTCAGGGATTTCGTAGACTTTCTTTTTATACATCAGCCCAAAGTTTGTAAAGAACAGCATGTTGTTATGGGTGGAGGTAATAAACATGTGCTTGACAAAGTCATCTTCCCGCTTGTTTACTGCCGCCACACCCCGGCCACCCCGGCGCTGGCTGCGGTAAGAAGTTACTGGCATGCGCTTGATATATCCCTGGTGGGTTATTGTTACAACCACATCTTCCTCGGCTATCAGGTCTTCCAAGTCCAGTTCGCCTTCCTTGTTGACAATCCGGGTCCGCCGCTGATCTCCATGCTTTTTCTTTACCGCCTGCAGCTCCTCTTTGATAATCCCGTCCACCTTGGCGGGATCCGCCAAGATTTCCTTCAGGCTGGCTATCAGTTCAACCAGCTGGGCATGTTCCTCTTCGACCTTGTTTCTTTCCAGTGCTGTCAGTCTCTGGAGCCGCATGTCCAAAATCGCATTGGCCTGAATTTTGCTCAGTGTAAACCTGAACATCAATTGCTCCCTTGCCTGGTCAACATCATCTGCACCCCTTATCAGCGCTATCACTTCGTCAAGGTTGTCCAGGGCGATGCGGAAGCCTTCAAGCACGTGCAGCCTGTCCTCTGCCCGCCGCAGTTCGTAATTGGTCCGCCGGGTAACAATCTCCCGTTGATGCTCAAGATAATAAAACAGAATCTCCCGCAGAGAAAGGGCCCGCGGCTGATTGTCAACCAGCGCCAACATGTTAATCCCAAAGCTTTGTTGCAGCTGGGTGAATTTGTACAGCTTGTTGAGCACCACATGTGGGTTGGCCTCTTTGCGCAACTCTATTACCACCCGAATGCCGGTGCGGTCTGTCTCGTCTCGCAGGTCGGTAATGCCTTCAACTTTTTTCTCCCGGACCAGCCCGGCAATCTTTTCAATCATGCGCGCCTTGTTTACCTGGTAAGGAAGCTCTGTTATTACCAGGCTGTGCTTGCCGCTACTGGCCGCTTCAATCTTTACTTCACCCCGCAGCGTTATCGATCCCCGTCCGGAGGAGTAGGCTTGTTTAATACCTTCCCTTCCCAACACCGTTCCCGCCGTTGGAAAGTCCGGCCCCTTGATGTGATTCATGAGCTCTTCAACCGAAATTGAGGGGTTGTCCAACATGGCTTCCAGGGCGTCAATGGTTTCACCCAGGTTGTGAGGAGGTATGTTGGTAGCCATGCCCACTGCAATCCCTGAGCTGCCGTTTACTATAAGGTTGGGGAATCTGCTGGGCAGCACAACCGGCTCTTTTAACGTGTCATCGAAATTTGTAGCAAAATCAACGGTTTCCTTGTCAATGTCTTCCAACATAACGGTAGCCAGAGGTTTCATGCGCACTTCTGTATAACGCATGGCTGCCGCAGAGTCTCCATCAATGGATCCAAAGTTTCCATGCCCGTCCACCAGGGGATGGCGGTAGGAGAAGTCCTGGGCCATGCGCACCATGGTGTTATAAAGAGCCAGGTCGCCGTGGGGGTGGTACTTACCCATGACTTCACCCACCACCCGGGCAGATTTTTTATATCCCTTGCCCGGTTGCAGGCTCAAATCATTCATGGCATAAAGTATGCGCCGATGAACCGGCTTGAGCCCGTCTCTTACATCGGGCAGGGCCCGGCTGACAATAACGCTCATGGCGTAATCCATATAGGATTGTTTCATTTCGGTGCTGACTTCGCGGCTCAGTATCTTGCCATGGGTAAACTCAGTCATTTTCCATCGCTCCTAGATGTCCAGATTTGTCACGCTGGAGGCATGTTGTTGGATAAAGTCCCGGCGAGGCTCCACCTTGTCTCCCATCAGCACCGAAAATATTTCATCGGCGGCTATGGCATCTTCCAGGGTAACCCGCAACAGCGTTCGGGACGCAGGGTCCATGGTGGTATTGCTCAGCTGTTCGGCGTTCATTTCTCCCAGACCCTTGTAGCGCTGCATGGTTATGCCGCTGCGCCCCAACTGGTCCAGCGCTGCCTCCAGTTCTCTGTCAGAGTAAACATAGACTTGCTGATTGCCCTTTTTAACCTGGTAGAGCGGCGGTTGGGCAATAAACACATATCCCGCATCCACCAACGGTTGCATGTAGCGATAGAAAAAAGTCAGCAACAGCGTCCGTATGTGGGAGCCGTCAACATCGGCGTCGGTCATAATGATTATTTTGTGGTAACGGGCCTTGGACAAGTCAAAATCTTCGCCGATACCTGTCCCCAAAGCGGTGATCATTGTCCTTATTTCTTCGTTGCCCAAAATCTTGTCCAGGCGGGCCTTTTCAACATTGATTATTTTGCCCCTCAGCGGCAGTATGGCCTGGTAGCGCCGGTCGCGGCCCTGTTTGGCAGAACCGCCGGCCGATTCGCCCTCCACCAGGAATAGTTCTGCCATGGCCGGATCTTTTACCGTGCAGTCCGTCAGCTTGCCTGGCAGGGCAGAAACTTCCAAGGCGCTTTTCCGCCGGGTCAACTCCCGGGCTTTGCGCGCGGCTTCCCGCGCCCTGGCGGCCGAGAGGGATTTTTCCAGTATTTTTCTTGCCAGGCCAGGGTTTTGTTCCATGTAGAAGTTGACTTCTTCACTTACCACCGAGTCAACTATCCCACGAACTTCCGGGTTGCCCAGCTTTGTTTTTGTCTGTCCTTCAAACTGGGGGTCCTTTATCTTGACATTGATTATTGCCGTCAAGCCTTCCCGTATGTCTTCTCCGGTAAGGTTGGTGGTGCCGTTTTTTATCAGGTTGTTTTTCCGGCCGTAATCATTGATTATCCGGGTCAGGGCTGTTTTAAACCCGATTTCATGACTGCCGCCCTCCTGGGTATGAATGTTGTTGGCGAAGGAAAAAATGTTTTCCTGATAGCCAGTATGGTACTGCATGGCCACTTCGACAATAACCTCATCCCTTGTTTTCTCAAAATACACCGGCTTGCTCAGCGTATCCCTGTTTTTGTTCAAATACTGGACATATGCGTTTACTCCGCCGTCGTAGCGATACTTGTTCTTTTTGTCTGTGTTTTCGTCTATGAAGTGTATTTCTAAACCCTTGTTGAGGAAAGCCAGCTCTCTGATTCGCTGATTAAGGGTGTTGTAGTCAAATTCTATTGTTTCAAAAACATTGGGATCGGGACGGAAAGTGACCTGGGTGCCTGTTTGTTTGGTCTCACCAACGACTTCAACTTCTGTTTCTTTGTAGCCCCGCTGATACTTCTGACGGTAAATCTTTCCCTGGCTGTATACTTCCACAACCAGCCACTGGGACAGGGCATTAACTACCGACACACCTACCCCGTGCAAGCCGCCGGAGACCTTGTAACCGCTGTCGTCAAACTTGGCCCCTGCGTGCAACCTGGTCATAACCAGCTCCAGGGCATTGATGCCGCTTTTTTTGTGAACCCCTACAGGTATCCCCTGGCCGTTGTCCACAACAGACACAACGTTGTCCTTGTGCAGGGTAATTTTTATTTTTGTACAGCGCCCTGCCAGCGCTTCATCAATGGAATTGTCCAGCACTTCGTATACAAGATGATGAAGCCCCTTGGGCCCGGTTGAGCCGATGTACATGCCAGGCCGGCGCCTTACCGGGTCAAGGCCCTCCAGCACCTGTATTTGCTCTTCGTTGTAAATGTCTTTTCCCTTCATCTCTTTACCTCCACCCGCTCTTTTTCATGCCTGACTGTTGGTACCGTGTAAGCTTTATGCCAGCGCCTCATCAGGGTGGCCCTGGTCAGGGACACAAAAATAACCTTGTCATCGGTTAGCACCAACGCTTTTGGCTGGCCGGGAAGCCTTATGGCCTGAACCCGGGACAACAACTGTTGTAAACACGGGGATTCCGCAAGCTCAACATCGAATATGCCAATTACGTCTTTGCTAAAAACAACCTTGTCAGAACCCAAGTGCAAGTACACCAGCATCACTCCTAAACAAGCTCTGTTATTTGTCCTTTTCTCACTGAAAATGTTTTTTGGGGGTTGGTCTCTGACAGGGGCTCTGTAGTTGTGATTATCGCCTGAATTCCCTTGGGCAGACTGTCCATCAGCAAACGGCGCCGGACCTGGTCCAGCTCAGAAAAAACATCATCCAACAGCAGCACCGGCAGATCTCCTGTTTCAGCCAAAAACAACTCCACCTCGGCCAGTTTAACAGCCAGCACCGCTGTCCGCTGTTGACCCTGGGAACCATAGCTTCGAAGATCTTCGCTGCCCAACAAAAAGGTTATGTCATCTCTGTGGGGGCCAAAGAGAGTGGTTCGTTGAATCCTTTCCTGCTTGGAGTGCTCCCTGACTTGTGCCGCCACTCCACACTCACCACTTTCCAAACAAAAAGAAGGTGTGTAACACAATGCCAACTCTTCTGTGCCGTCGCTGAGGCGGCGGTGCCGTAAACGGGCCAGCAGACTCAGCTTTTTTACAAACTCCCTTCTTTTGCATGAAATGTTCATGCCAAGCTTGATAAGTTTTTCCGTAAGAACAGCCAATAACGTTCCGTCCACCGTTGAAAACTTAAGCAATGCGTTTCTCTGCTGCAACACCCTTTTGTAGCGTTCAACGTCATTACGGTACCCGGAATCCATCTGACAAATCTCCAAATCCATAAACCGCCTTCGCCTTGCCGGGCCGCCCTTGACCAAATCCATGTCTTCAGGAACAAAAAGCACAGACCTTATGTTTCCCACAACTTCGCCAAGGCGGCTAACCAGGGCGCCATTCAGCTTGTTTACCCTGCGGTTGTCTCTGTGCAATCCCATTTCTACCCAAACAGGCTCTTCCTTTGCCCTTGTTCCCTTGCCGGAAACATAGAGATATTCACTTTCATGGTTTATCAGTTGTTCCTGCCTGGTAATGCGGGGCGAAAATCCGGTGGACAGAAAGTATACAGACTCCAAAAGATTTGTTTTCCCCTGTCCGTTTTGCCCCACCACAACGTTGACCCCGGGGGCGGGGAAAACCTCGCCTTTTTTAAAGTTTCTCCACCCGGCAAACTTTATGGCATCTATTTTCATAGGTTACCCTTCAACATTTATTTTTAGTTCGTCTTCGCCTACAACAACCCAGTCTCCGGGATAAAGCTTTTTTCCCCGCTCGGTTGTTGGGATGCCGTTAACCAACACCGGTGTTTGCTGCAGCAACATTTTTGCCTCTCCGCCTGTTTGTACAATGTCAGCCATCTTCAGCAGTTGTCCCAGCTTTATAAATGGTGTCTCTATCTTTATGTTCACTGGTTGCTTACCTTTCACTGAAGCCGCACAGGCAGAACCAGGTGGAGGCAGTTGTGATCGTTTAGGGGCGTAACGAGACAGGGGCTGTACGGGCCGGTAAAGTCCATTTTAACATGTTCAGCTCCCATGTTTTTCAGGCAGTCCAACAGCAACCTGACGTTAAAACGAATTTCCATTTCTTCTCCGCTTATTTCTGCATCAACACTGTCTTCCAGCACACCTATGTCGGGGCTCACAGAGTTTATAGCCATCTCTCCCTGGCCCAGGGACAGTTTAACCAGGTTATTTGCACCTTCCCGGGCAATAACTTCTGCCCTGTCCAAAGCAGATGACAACTCCTTGGTTTCCAGGGTGACTGTACTCTTAAACTCGGTTGGTATTATTTGCTGATATGGAGGATACTTGCCCTCAACCAGGCGGGAAGAAATCACAAGCCCACCCATTTCAAAAACAATGTCGGTTTTGTTGACAGCTACGTTTACTTTTTCATCCTTCTGGTCTCTCAGGGTTTTTATCAGCTCCTGAACAACCTTGCCGGGGACGATTGCCTTGAAATCATCTTTTATTCCTGCGTTGGCCTGGCGGAAAGCCAGCCGGTGCCCGTCTGTGGAAACCAGTTTGAGTTTTTCATCTTCGTTTTCCATCAGCAATCCTGTCAACACCCTGCGCGTTTCATCCCGGGCAATGGCCACCTCTGTCTGCATCAACATTTCCCGAAGCAGGCTCTCTGAAACAGAAAATTCTGCTGCATCTTCGCCTGTTTCCGGAAGCCGGGGAAATTCGTCTGCTGCAAACCCTGTTATATCAAACTTTATCTTGCCGCTGGTAATGTGGACCTTCATGCCCTGTTGCTCATCGGTTTTCAGTTCAACCTGACCTGCTGGCAGTCTCCTGACAAACTCCGTCAGCAGTTTTGCCGGTAAAACAATCTCTCCCGGATCAACAACATTGGCTTTTACCAGGCAACGATTGCCAAATTCCAAATCTGTGGCCTTTAGTTCTATTTTGTCTTGTTGGGCACTGATTAGTATGCCCTTCAGTGCAGGAAGGGGTGACTTTAGAGCAACGGCGCGCTGGACCATGCTTAGGGCTGCAGAGAACACTTCTTTGTCGCAAGAAAAATTCATTTTAAAACCTCCTGCCAGTATATTTTATATATAAGGAAGTAGCAGTGCTAATAGGGGGTGTAGATATGTGGGTAAGTCTGTAAAAGTTCGGACACATATGTGCTTTGCCTATGGAAAACCCTGTTGGCAGCATGTTTTGGTTTTCCACACTGTGCACATATCCACATTAATTGCTGAGAAGAAGCTTCTTGATGGCCTCAACTTCCCGGTATACCTGGGGGTGGGATTGCATGTCCGAAGCAATTTTTTCCTGGGCATGCATAACGGTGGTGTGGTCTCGGCCGCCGAATTCTTCGCCGATTTTGGGAAGAGACAGATCGGTCATTTCCCGGCACAAAAACATGGCTATCTGCCGGGGATGGGAAAGGGCTTTTGTCCTTTTTTTCGCCTGCATGTCCTCAATTCTCAAGCCAAAATAGCCAGCCACAACCCGTTGTATTTTATCGATGGTAACCGGGGCCTGGTTGGGCTCGGGTAAAATGTCTTTCAGCGCCCGCTCAATCAGATCTTCATCTATTTGTTGCTGGGTCATTCGTGAATAAGCCTTGATTCTTATAAGTGCTCCTTCCAGCTCTCGGATGTTGGTTGTGATTTTGTCTGCAATCAACATAATTGCTTCGCTGGGAATGTCTATGTTTTCAGAAGCGGCTTTTTTTCGCAGTATTGCAGCCCGGGTTTCCAGATCGGGGGCCTGAATGTCGGTTATAAGCCCCCACTCAAACCGGGAACGCAGCCGGTCTTCCAGCGTTGGTATTTCTTTTGGTTGCCTGTCGCTGGATATTACTATTTGTTTGTTGTTTTCGTGCAAAGCATTAAATGTATGGAAAAACTCTTCCTGTGTTTGTTCTTTTCCTGCCAAAAACTGAATGTCGTCAATGAGCAAAACATCTATGTTTCTGTAGCGATTGCGGAAGTCAACGGTGCGGTTGTCTCTGATTGCATTGATAAAATCATTGGTGAATTTTTCTGTGGAAAGATATACCACCCGCAGGTCGGGGTAGTGCTTTATAACAAAATGCCCTATTGCATTTATAAGGTGTGTCTTGCCCAACCCCACTCCCCCATAAATAAACAGTGGGTTGTAAGCTTTTGCCGGAGCCTCGGCCACTGCCAAGGCTGCGGCGTGGGCAAAACGGTTGCTGTTGCCGATAACGAAAGACTCAAAAGTATAGCGGGGGTTGAGGGATGTGGAAACGATGCTGTGATCTATGTTTGTTGGCCTTTCCGGCAGCGAAGCAGGTTCTGCCGAGCCAACGACAAATTTAACAGCAAGGTTGGCGCCGGAAATGTCTCTCAAGACATCCAGGATCAGTTGGGAATAACGGTTTTCCAGCCATTCTTTGACAAAGTCTGTTGGAACAGAAACGGTAAGGCGGTTTTGCTGCATATCCAGCGGCTCAGTGTCTTTAAGCCAGGTTTCAAAGCTGGGCCGACTGACTTTTTGCTCCAGTTCGGCCAGTGCTTCATTCCAAATCTGATTTTTGTCCATCATGGCCTTTCAACCTCCAGCTGTGTATTGGTCTGTGGAAAAAAAGAAGCAATAAAAAAACCACAGAAAGCGCCAATATAACCAAAAAAAAGCGGAAAATTAACCACAGGGTCCTTGAAAACGCCGGTTTCCCGGAGGAAAATATCCACAGGGTTATTAACAAAGTGTTGATAACTATTGTTTTTTCCCAAAAACAACGGCTTTCATAACCAGTTTAGCAGAATTATCCCCAGCCCGCAACAATAACAATCCACATATCCCCAGGCCCCAAAAACAGTGTTTTTCTTGACGAAAAGGGGGAATTAAGCTATAATTTCCTTTAGCGTAAAATAAGGGGGTGGACGGCTTGAAAAGGACATACCAACCCAAAGTAAGAAGGCGCAAAAAAACTCACGGATTCAGGGCCAGAATGGCTACCCCGGCAGGGAGAAATGTTATCAAGCGCCGCCGCCGCAAAGGCAGAAAAAGACTATCTGCGTAAAAGGCCGCTTATGTGGCCTTTTTGCACCTGAACGCCATGTTAAAAAAAGAAAACAGACTTAAACGCAATGAAGATTTCCGGTTGGTTTATCGCGAAGGAAAGTTTGCTGTTTCCCGGCCCGTGGTGGTATATTATAGAAGAAGAAATCAAGACACCACATTGCGCGCCGGTATTGTAGTAAGCAAAAAAATTGGCAACAGCTATATCCGCAGCAGGCATAAGCGATTGTTGAGGGAAGCCCTTCGTCCCCTAATTCCCCGAATCAAGCCGGGGCACGATGTGGTGCTTGTGGCCAGAAAAGCAATTGTTGGAGAAGATCAAGCCAACATACGCTCAACACTGGAGAATTTGTTGCAAAAAGCACGGTTGACAAATGGGAGGCGAGCCCGGTGAGCAGGCTTGCGATTTTACTTATACGTGCCTATCAAAAGCTTATATCGCCCCTCAAGGGGCCGACGTGCCGGTTTTTGCCCACATGTTCTCAATATGCCCTGGAGGCGTTTTCCAAGTATGGATTTTGCAAAGGCGGTTACCTGGCGGTGAAAAGGGTGCTTTGTTGTCATCCCCTGCATCCCGGCGGGTACGACCCTTTGATTTAATTACAAGGGGGATTTAAAGTTGGACTTTCTGAAATCAATTGTTGTAGACGGGCTTGTTTTCTTCTATGGTCTGCTGGGGGACTATGGGCTGGCAATTATCATGTTGACTATCGTAGTAAGAGTCATTACCCTGCCCCTCTCCCTTAAACAAACAAAAACAACCCGGGCAATGCAGGCGCTGGCCCCGGAGCGAAAAAAGCTGGAAGAGAAGTACAAGGATGACAAGGAAAAACTCAACCAGGAAATGATGGGGCTTTACAAAAAACATAAGATCAACCCCCTTTCCGGCTGTCTTCCCCTGTTGATTCAGTTTCCTGTGTTGATTGCAGTGTTTCAGGTGCTTCGGGACCCCGAGGCCATGAAAACTGCCCTTGCGGCCAAGGATTTGTTGCCGGCCAACCCTGCAGATTACTCCCTGTTTCTGGGCTTGATGGACCTAAACGAACCTGATCGTTTGTTTGGAGTAATCCCCGGCGTGATACCAATCCTTGCCGGTCTTACCACCTGGGTGCAGACCAAGCTTACCACCCCGGAACAACCCCAGGGTGCCATGGGCAGCCTGACAACCTTTATGCCCTTCATGATTGTGATTTTCAGCTACACGCTGGCAGCAGGCCTGCCGCTTTACTGGCTTACCGGTAACTTTTTCTCCATCGCCCAACACTTTGCGGTTGAAAAATTCTCACCTCTGCCCCAGGGACAGGAGAGTGGGGAAAAATGAAAAAAAACGAAGTGGTTGCCAGCGGCAAAACAGTTGAAGAGGCAATAGAAAAAGCCCTGGAGGAGCTGAAAATCCCCAGGGAAGAAGCAGAAATTGACGTAGAAGAAATTCCCGCAAAAGGCATACTGGGAATAATGAGCAAAGAAGCAGTTGTCAGGGCAAGGCGGCTTTTTGACCCTGCAACCTTTGCAGAAAAATGGCTTCAGGAGTTTTTGGACAAGGCCTCAATGTCAGGCAGAGTTCACACTCAAACAGAAGATGGCGCAGTTTTTGCGTTTATCTCCGGTGACAACGCGGGGCCGCTTATTGGCCGGCATGGCCAAACGCTGGAATCGTTGCAATACTTGCTGACACTAACTGTAAACAAGCATACTGATGCTTATGTGCCGGTTGTGCTGGACATAGGTGACTACCGGAAAAAGCGGAACAAGGCTGTGGAAGAAATGGCAAGACAAGCGGCGCAAAAAGTTTTGGAGACGGGGCAAGAAGTCACTCTTTCTGCCATGTCTCCCGCAGAGCGAAGGATAGTGCACCTGACGCTAAGCGAAAATGAAAAAGTGAAGACATACAGCATAGGAGAAGAGCCGCGCCGTCAGGTTGTGGTGGAAAAAGCTTAGACAAAGACCGGCCGCAGGCCGGTCTTTGTAACAACAGGGGGTGGAGCCTGTGTACGCAGAAGATACCATAGCCGCGGCGGCAACGGCACCCGGCCCTGGCGGGGTAGGCATAGTCCGCGTCAGCGGAACCCGGGCCCGGGAAGCAACCCAGGCCCTTTTTGAGTTTTCTGCTCCCCCTGACAACGTTCAGCCACGGAAAATGTACTATGGTGCTTTTTCAGACCAGCAGGGCCGGGAAATTGATTCGGGGTTCTGGGTTTGGTTTAACCCGCCTGCCACATTTACCGGAGAAGAAGTGGTTGAGCTTCATTGTCATGGTGGCATGTTGATTATCCGCAGAATACTCCAGGCCCTTTACGCACAGGGCGTTCGCCCCGCTGAGCGGGGAGAGTTTACCCGCCGGGCCTTTGTAAATGGCAAACTGGACCTTTCCCGGGCAGAGGCGGTGGCAGATTTAATTGGAGCCCGCAGCGACAGGGCGCTGGACTTGGCCCGGGCCCAATATGAGGGCTCAATCGCCAACAAGACAGAACAGCTTCGCCAACAAATGACCCAGCTGCTGGCCAGCCTGGAGGTCACAATTGATTATCCAGAAATGGACCTGGATGAACAACAAAAGGAACGCCTTCTTCAGCAGGCGACACAAGTTGTCGAAGAACTGAAGATGTTGGCAGCGACTTACAGCCGCGGGCGCTTGTATCGGGAAGGGCTGTCCACAGTAATACTGGGGCGCCCCAACGTGGGCAAGTCTTCGTTGCTGAACCTGCTTTCCGGAGAGGACAGGGCCATAGTCACCGACATCCCCGGCACCACCAGGGACGCCCTGGAAGTGGCTGTGAGCATCAGGGGCATACCCCTTACTTTGATTGACACTGCCGGCATCAGAAGCCCGGAAGGGCTGGTGGAGCAGCTTGGTGTGGACAAGGCCCGCCGCCTGGCGACAGCGGCAGACCTGGTAATAATTTTGTTTGACGGTTCGTTGCCCCTGTCGGAACAGGACATGGAGCTGTTAAAAATGTCTCCTCCGGCCAAGACACTGTGTGTGATAAACAAAAGCGATTTGCCCCAACAACTGGATGCAGAAACGTTGCGCAAACATGGGGCAGAAAGATGTTGCAGCATTTCAGTCCTCCGCCAGGAGGGTATAGAGCAGCTGGAAGAGGGAATTGAAAAAATGTTCGCCCTCTCAGAGGGATTTGACGGACAGGTTGTCATAACAAGCCAGCGGCATTTTGAAACACTGACCCGTGCTATTGCCCTGTTGGAAGAGGCGGTGGCGGGTTGGAGCACCCTTCCGCTGGACGTGTTGGCGCAACAGGTAAGAGAGGCGTGGCAAGCGCTGGGTGAGATAACCGGCAAGACGTACACGGAAGATCTTCTGGATGTAATATTTTCTCAGTTTTGCCTGGGCAAATAGGGGGCGGGCTTATGAAGGAGCAGCTTTATGATGTTATTGTCATAGGGGCAGGGCATGCCGGGTGTGAGGCGGCGCTGGCATCTGCAAGGATGGGCTGCAGCACACTGTTGCTGACCATGAGTTTGGACAACGTTGCCCTTATGCCCTGCAATCCGGCTATTGGCGGCCCTGCCAAGGCCCACTTGGTGTTTGAGATAGATGCCTTGGGTGGAGAAATGGGCAGAAACATCAACCAGTCCATGATTCAGGTTCGCATGCTTAACACCAACAAGGGCGCGGCGGTTCGCTCGCTGAGGGCCCAGGCCGACAAAGGTGCTTACCAGCGCCGCATGAAACGTGTGTTGGAGCAGCAACCGGGGCTTCATCTCAAACAGGCAGTGGTGGAGAAGTTGGACACAAGTCAAACCTCACCACATGTGGTGGAAACCAACCTGGGAACCCGTTACCGTGGACACAACATTGTGGTCACTTCCGGGACCTACATGAGCGCCAAAATTATAGTGGGTGATGTGGTCTGGCAGGGTGGACCCAATGCCATGATGGGCCCTTCCGGACTGTCTCGGTGTCTAACTGATCTGGGGTTTGAGCAGGTGCGCTTCAAAACCGGAACACCTCCCCGGGTAGATGGCAAAACCCTGGATTTTTTCCGCATGGAGCCCCAACCGGGGGACGACTGCAAACACAGCTTTTCTTTTTATTCTTCGCCGGTTTTGGACAAACAAGAGCTGTGCTGGCTGACTCACACCACCGAAGAAACACACAGCATTATCCGCGACAACTTGCACAGGGCTCCCTTGTATACCGGCATGATCCAGGGTGTGGGCCCACGCTACTGCCCTTCCATAGAGGACAAAGTTGTGCGGTTTGCCGACAAAAACAGGCACCAGCTGTTTTTGGAGCCGGAAGGGCGCTCAACCGATGAATACTATGTCCAGGGAATGTCCACCAGCCTGCCGGAGGATGTCCAGGAGCAGTTTCTGCGCAGCATACCTGGAATGGAGAAAGTGGATATAATCCGGCCGGGATATGCAATAGAGTACGATGTTGTGGTTCCCACACAGCTAAAACTTACCCTGGAAAGCAAGGCCTGCCCCGGGTTGTTTTTTGCCGGGCAAATCAATGGCACTTCCGGGTACGAAGAAGCTGCCGCCCAGGGCCTGATGGCGGGCATTAATGCCGCCCGGCGGGTACAGGGCAAACCGCCGGTGGTATTGCCCCGCTCCCAGGCATATATTGGAGTGCTGTTGGATGACTTGGTGGTCAAGGGACCGGAAGAGCCTTACCGCATGCTGACTTCCCGGGCAGAGTTCCGCCTGTTGCTTCGCCAGGACAATGCCGACAAGCGGCTTTCGCCCCTGGGACATGAGTTGGGCTTGTTGCCGGAAGAAGACTTCCAAAGGTATAAAAACAAGCAAGGGGAAGTAGAAGGGCTTGTTTGCTGGGCGCACGGGCAAAAACTCAAACCAGAACAGGCGAACCAACACCTGGGTGACAGTACATGTCAGCAAGTTTCCGAAACTGTGCTGTTGGCAGACCTTTTGCGCCGCCCCGGCGTGAGCATGGAAAGTTTCCGTAAAATGTTTGACAAACAGTATGGCGCAACGGCGGTCCAGGCAGCCGAGACGGAAATCAAATACCAGGGATACATCGAAAAGCAGCAAAAACAGGTGGAACAGATGCAAAAAATGGAGGAAGTCAAGATACCGGAGCAACTTGATTTTTCCCACATTGCCGGCTTGTCCCGGGAAGGGCGGGATAAGCTCAGCGCCCACCGGCCCCAGACTCTGGGCCAGGCTTCCCGCATTCCCGGAGTCTCTCCCGCCGATGTGTCTTTGCTGTCCATACACATAAAGGCGGCGAGATCATGAATGCTGCAAAGATAAGCGAAACCCTTGCTGCCCTTGGGCTGCCGGGTGCAGAGCAGGCAGAGAAAATTGCCAAATATTTCCATTTAGTGGTGGACTGGAACCGCCGCATCAACCTTACGGCAATCACCGACCCGGAGCAGTTTCTGGTCCGTCATGTTATCGATTGCCTGTGGTTGGCCAGGGCTGAAACCCCCCGGGGCGCGCTGGCTGATGTGGGCAGCGGCGCAGGCTTTCCCGGCCTGCTGCTGGCGCTGTGCCTGCCCCACCTGCAAGTGACGATGATTGATGCCACAGAAAAGAGAGTGGGTTTTTTGCGCCACTGCTGCCGTCAGTTGCATATTGATGCCACAGTGATCCACGACAGGGCAGAAACGCTGGGGCATTCGGCCGCCAGGGAGAGCTTTGACTGGGTGGTGGCCCGGGCGTTGGCGCCGCTGCCCGTTCTGGCAGAATACTGCTTGCCGCTGACCAGGGTTGGCGGTGTGTTCGTTGCATACAAGGGGCCGGCAGTTGAACAGGAAGTAAGGCAAGCGACAAATGCCATAGCTCTTTTGGGAGGAAAAGTCCGGGAGCAACATTGTTATCAGTTGCCCGACGGGAGTGAACGTTCATTGGTTGTTGTTGAAAAACAAACAACAACCCTGGAAAAATTCCCCCGGCGTCCGGGCATGCCGGCAAGAAGACCCCTTGGCAGCGGCTAGGGGTTTTTTTACTGCAGGAAATGACCCAAAGATTGGCGAATACTGTATTACCTTGGAATTGGAAGGAGCTTCTTGGATGTCTGAAGGTATTGGTAAAAATTTCCCCGGAACACTGCAGGGACAGGGCGAAGTCAGGGACATCCCCTGTGACGAAATTAAACCCAACCCCTTTCAGCCCCGCCAGGCCTTTGACCAGGCGGCGTTGGAGGAACTGGCACAATCCATCAAAACATATGGTGTGCTGCAGCCGATTATAGCCCGTCCCTGGGGCACAGGCTACCAATTGGTGGTGGGAGAGCGTCGGCTTCGGGCTTGCAAAATGTTGGACAGGCAGACAATTCCCGCCTTTGTCAAAGAGATTAACGACTCTGCCATGGCAGCGATTGCCCTGATTGAAAACTTGCAAAGAGAAAACCTGGACTATTTTGAGGAAGCAGAGGGCTACAGGCGGCTGCTGGAAGAGTTCGGGTTTACCCAGGAAGCACTGGCACAGCGGCTGGGCAAGAGCCAGTCGACAATTGCCAACAAGCTCAGGTTGCTCAGGCTGCCTGACGAGATAAGGGAGCAGCTGTCCGCTGCCGGCCTTAGCGAACGTCACGCCCGGGCACTGCTGAGGATTTCCCATGCAGACAACTGCCGTCAGGTGCTGACCAAAATCATCAACATGGGGCTCAATGTCCGCCAGACGGAAAATCTTATAGAGAATTTGCTGCAAGACAGCCCCCCGGCTGACACGGGAGGAACGCAAAAATTTATAATCAAGGACTTTCGGGTGGTGCTCAACACCATCGGCCAGGCAGTTGCTGCCATTGAACAAACAGGCCTGCGGCCGACAATGACTCACAGTGAAAACGAAGAGTTTTTTGAAGTAGTCATTCGGCTGCCCAAAGAAGGGAGATAGTGAAGTGGGGAAAGTAATAGCCATAACCAACCAAAAAGGCGGGGTAGGCAAGACCACGACCGCAATAAACCTGGGCGCCAGCCTGGCCCATCTGGGGAAAAAAGTTTTACTGCTGGACATAGACCCCCAGGGCAACACAACCAGCGGGGTGTGGGTTCAAAAGCAAAGCATCAAGCGCTGCGTTTATGATGTTTTGGTTTCCGGCTTCTCCCTGGATGCAATAATAATGCCTACAGCAGTTGAGAGGCTTTGGGTGGCTCCTGCTTCCATTCAACTGGCTGGTGCCGAGATAGAGTTGGTCCCATCCATGTCCCGTGAAGACAAACTGCGCCAACAGATGGAGCCGGTTCGTGACGATTATGACTACACGCTGATTGACTGCCCGCCGTCTTTGGGCCTGTTGACAATCAACGCACTGACTGCCGCCGATTCAGTGTTGGTGCCGATTCAGTGTGAGTATTATGCGCTTGAGGGCCTGAGCCAGCTTATCAACACCGTGAAGCTGGTGCAAAAGCATCTCAACAAAAGCCTAACTTTGCAAGGGGCGTTGCTGACAATGTACGACCCCCGGACGAACTTGTCGGCCCAGGTTGTTTCAGAAGTAAAGGCCTACTTTGGCGATCAGGTCTACGATACCATCGTTCCCCGAAGTGTCAGGCTGAGCGAGGCGCCCAGCTATGGACAGACGATACTTGATTATGACCCCCGGTCCAAGGGTGCTGAAGTGTATATGAAGTTGGCTGAGGAGGTGTTGGCACAGTGAGCGCCACCAGAAGGGGCTTGGGCAGAGGTTTGGGCGCCCTGATCCCCACCGGAGAAGAGCAACAGGACTCGGAGCAGATTGCTGTTGAGGAAATAAAGTCCAACAACTTTCAACCCAGAAAAAACTTTGACCCCACTGCCCTGGAGGAACTTGCCCAGTCCATCAAGGAACACGGGGTGCTGCAACCAGTGGTGGTTCGCCCCGTTCCCGGCGGGTACCAGCTGGTGGTTGGAGAGCGGCGCATGCGGGCTGCAAAGATGGTGGGGATGGAGACCATCCCGGCCGTTGTCATGGAGCTCACCGATCGGCAAATGGCAGAAATTGCCCTGATTGAGAACCTGCAGCGGGAAGACTTAAACCCCATGGAAGAGGCAGTGGCGTACAGCCGCCTGCTGGAAGATTTTGACCTTACCCAGGATGCCCTGGCGCTGCGCCTGGGCAAAAGCCGCCCGGCAATTGCCAATACGTTGCGGCTGCTCAGCCTTGATCCCCAAGTCCAGCAGATGATTGAGGATGGCAAGCTGTCAGCGGGCCATGGGCGGACGCTGTTGTCGTTGCCACAGGAAGAGCAGGCAGCGGCGGCCCGGGAAATGTTGAACACGGGCCTTACCGTTCGCAAGGCAGAACAGAAGCACGGAAAAAAAAGAAAAGCCGCCCCCGCGCCCTTGAGCCCCAACCTGGCCGAGGTGCAGCAGCAGCTGATGGAGGCGCTGGGCACAAAAGTGGCGATTGAAGACAAGGGCCAACGGGGCAAGATAGTGATAGACTACTACTCGCCCGACGACGCCAACAGAATTGTCAAGCGCATCCTGGACAGATAACATGGACTGTTTCACATGAAACAGCTGTTGTGTTTCACGTGAAACAAAGGAGGCAGCAGATGATATACCTGGACAATGCCGCCACCAGCTGGCCCAAGCCGGAGGAGGTTTATTCCCGGGCTGACAAAGTGCTCCGAAGCGCAGCAAACCCCGGCCGCGGGGGCCATCGCTTTTCCCGCCAGTCGGCAGAGGCCCTTTTGCTGGCCCGGGAGGCGATGGCCTCATTCTTTTCCGTGCCAGACTCCCGGCAAGTTATATTTACATCGGGCGCCACCCATGGGCTTAACATGGTTTTGTTGGGGCTGCCCGGGGTGAAGAGGATAATTTCTACAGGGTCCGAGCACAACTCGATCTGGCGCCCCTTGGAGTTTTTGCGTCAGCACCGGGACGTAGAAGTGGAATATGTAGAGTCAGGCGAAAACCTGGAAGATCTGAAAAAGTCTCTGGCCCGGCCTGCAGACCTGGTGGTGGTTACCCACGCTTCCAATGTGACAGGGCATATTTACCCGCTGGAAGAAATAGTCTCACAGGCCCACGCTGCCGGCGCCCTGGTGCTGGCCGACGTCTCCCAGTCAGCAGGGGTGCTGCCGCTGGACTTTGTGGGGATTGGCCTTGATTTCGCCTCTTTCCCCGGGCACAAAGGGTTGTTGGGCCCCCCGGGCAGCGGTGGGATGTACGTCAGGCCGGGACTGGAGTTGACACCTCTGATGCTGGGAGGTACGGGAGCCAACTCCCATGATCCAGGCCCTCCGCCGGCCTTGCCCGACCGTTACGAAAGCGGGACTGTCAACCTGTCTGGCATTGCCGGCATGGCTGCCGGGGCAGAATTTTTACAGAACTATGGGCTGGACAAGGTGCTCTCCCATGAGCTTGACTTGCGCCGGCAAGCGGCCCAGGGGTTGTGTGGCCTGGGGGCACAGGTTTATGTCCCCGATGGCAAGACGGTGGGAGTGCTTTCCTTTAACCTGCCGGGCATTGACTCAGGTGATGTGGCAGGGATACTGGACGAGGTCTATGGCATTGCCGTCCGTGGCGGGCTTCATTGTTCGCCCCGTTCCCATGATGCCCTGGGAACATCGCATCAGGGCACAGTGCGCATCAGTCCGGGCCTTTTCAACTCTGCCCGGGATATTGACCAGTTGCTGACAGCGGTAGAAGAGATTATTGGCCAGGGTAGGAGGTAGGCAATGCTCGGTACTATTGTAAACAGTTTGGCGATTGTTGTGGGTGGGGTGGTCGGTTGGACAGTCGGCCGCTGGTTTCCTGTTAAAATGCGGGAAATGATCTTGGCGGGCCTGGGGCTGGTGGTTTTTGTCGCAGGAGTTGAGATGGCTCTGAGTTGGTCCGGGACAATCCTGATTGTGATTGTTTCTGTTGTGCTGGGCACGGCAATTGGCGAGCTTTTGGGCATAGAAAGGGGCTTGCAGGCATTGGGCGCCTGGCTTCAGCGCCAGGTGGGGGCCCGGGTAAAAGGGAACTTTGCCCAGGGATTTATCTATGCCTCTCTTGTATATTGTGTTGGCCCCATGGCAATACTGGGGGCAATGGAAAGCGGCATACAGGGCAACCACAGCATTTTGTTTGCCAAGGCTTCAATAGACGGCATCACCGCCATTGCCTTTGCGGCCACCCTGGGTCCGGGGGTTGTCTTGGCGGCAGTTCCGGTTTTGCTTTACCAGGGAGGCTTGACGTTGGGTGCCTTGGGGTTGGCGGACATAGTTGCTGTGGCCTCTGCCCAGATTACTGCCACAGGGGGAATTCTAATCATGGCTCTGGGACTGAAAATGCTAAGCATAAAGGATATTAGTGTGGCTAACATGCTGCCGGCGTTGCCGCTGGCGGCGCTGCTGGCAATGCTTTTTGAAAAGGTGTTGATGTAGAGTGGACACCCCCCGTGTTGTTGTCAGTGTCAAGCGTTTGCGCCATAACATTGAGGACATGGCTGATTTTGCCCGCTCCAAAGGAGTGAAGCTTCGTCCCCATGTCAAAGCTCATAAGACGGTGGAAATTGCCCGCATGCAAATGGATGCAGGCGCTTCTGGCATAACGGTGTCCAAGCTGGGGGAAGCAGAAGTGATGTTCGGGGCAGGCATTGGTGACATTCTGTTGGCTTATCCGCTGATTGGCAGGGAAAAGCTGGCCCGGGCCAGGGCGCTGATTCAGTCGGGATGCCAGCTTTCCTTTGTGGTTGATTCGGTGGAGGGAGCCCAGGCTCTTTTGGACCTGGGAATTTCCCGGCCTGTGGATGTGCTGGTGGAAGTGGACAGCGGCCTGCAGAGATGTGGGTTGCTGCCGGGCCAAGAACTTGTGGATTATTGCCGCTGGTTGGCGGGTCAGCCGGGGTTGAATCTGCGGGGGATAATGACCCATGCCGGTCATGTCTATGCATGCAGCAGCCCGGAGGAAGTGGAAAAAATTGGTAAAGAAGAGGCGTCAATTATGATTGATGTGGCATCCCGTCTGGGCCAGCAGGGCATAGCGGCGGAGGTGGTGAGCATAGGGGCCACGCCCACCGTCAAGCACGGCGGCGGCCACCCTGGCATTACAGAAATACGGCCCGGGAACTATGTGTTTTATGACGCCATGCAGGTGGCGCTGGGCGTTGTTGACGCACAACGATGCAGCCTTCATGTGGAGAGCACCGTTGTCAGCCGCCCCAACAGCAAAAGGGCCGTCATTGATGCCGGGGCAAAGGTGCTGGCCCTGGATGCGGGAGCCCACGGCAATAGATTGCTGAGTGGCTATGGACTTCTGTCGGATCAGCGGTGGTGCCTGGCCCGTTTATCGGAAGAGCATGGCATCATTGAAGGCCAAGACCTTCCGGAAATAGGGGAAACAATAAAAATTATCCCAAATCACGCCTGCCCGGTGGTAAATTTGGCCGATGAACTGGTGCTTTCTCATGGCGGCAGCTGGCCGGTGGCCGCCCGGGGGAAGAGTCGCTGACAAAACACTGGGTATTTTTCTTGCGGAAGCAGGAAAATCCGTGATGACAACGAAATGAATCTATGATAAACTGTCATGTACGCTGAAGGAGAATGCACCATGGAGTTTCTGCAGCAACACACCCAAGAGCTAGTGGTGGCTGCTTTAGCCTTTTCTTACATAACAACCACTGTTGTTCTTTTCTTGCGCCTGCGCAACTATAAGCAGTTGTCCCGGCTTGCTCGGGGAGGCAATGTTGAAGATCATATTATGGAGCTGGAAAGACGGACCAAGGATCAGGCAAAAGAAATCAGCTCTCTCCAGGCACAATCGGATTCAATCTTTGAGCAACTGCGTCGCCATCCTCATGTGTGGGAGCTTGTGCGCTACAATGCCTTCGAAGACACAGGCGGCGAATTAAGTTTTTCGCTGGCAATGGTTGATGATTATGGCACTGGTTTTGTGCTTTCAGCAATTCATGGCCGGGAAGAGTCCCGTACATACGCTAAAAAAATTGAAGGCGGCAAATCCCGGCATACTCTGTCTTCTGAAGAAAAAGAAGCACTGAAGTCTGCTTTGCAGAAAACCAAGCCGTAGAAACTAATCGGGGGGGTGTGCTTATGGGCCAGAAAAAAAACAACAGCCAGTATACTGTAATGGTTGTTCCGCATTGCCAAAAACCCCCAGTGGCCTTTAAGCTTCCTCTGCTGGCCATTCAAGCGCTGGCGGTACTGATTATTTTTGTTCCCGTCACCATGGTCGGGTTCTTTAACAACTACTATTCCGCCCAGTCATTTCTGCCCGAGCTGGAAGATTTGCGCCTGGACAATCAGCTAAAAAGTGAACAGATAGAAGCCCTGGCCAACGAAACCCAGCTGATGCTTGAAAATCTTCAGCGGCTTCAGCAGCTGGAGGAAAAACTCCGGGAGCTAACCGACCTGGAAGACGAGTCGCTATTGTTCGACATGGATACAGAAAACAATGGGACGGCCAATAATCCGGTGACTTTCCGGGAGTATACTGCCAGCCGCAGCGGCTACACCACTGTTGAGAGAACCCTTTCTGGCATCAGCCACCTTCAATCGGCGCTGCCGGAACAGGAAGACCGAATGGAAAACCTGAAAGAAGATGTGGAAGAACAGCTTCGCCGCGAGGCTGCAACCCCCTCCATTTGGCCCACCTGGGGCCGGATTTCCTCCCCCTTCGGTTGGAGGCGCCACCCCATTACCGGTCGTCGTGACTTTCACACTGGTATTGACATTGCCGGGCGCAACATACGTGGCAGAGCGGTTTATGCAACGGCCACAGGGACGGTGAGTTTTGCCGGGTACCGCCCCAGCTATGGGCGTCTTATAATTATTGAACATGGTTATGGTTTTACCACATATTATGCTCACTTGAGCAGAATCCGCGTACAATCAGGTCAACAGGTTGAAAAAGGTGACCTGATCGGCAATGTTGGCAGTACGGGAGATACGACTGGCCCTCACCTTCATTATGAAGTAAGAGTATGGGGCGAGCCCGCAGACCCCCGCAAATACCTACCCTGAGCCGTGAGGAGGAAGCATGTTTAAGAAAAAAGAAGAAATCGACGTAACAAAAGTGGATACAGTTATTGGCAAAGACACAGAAATTACCGGCACTATTACAGCCAAAGGCGTACTGCGTATTGAAGGCAAGATTAACGGAAAGCTAAAAGTCACCGGCGATGTTATTATCTCCCAGAGCGGAACGGTGGAAGCTGACGTCAACGCCCGCAGCATTTCCATCGCCGGCACCCTCAAGGGCAATGTTGAGGCCCAGGGTTTGCTGGCAGTTGAACCCAGTGGCAAGATGATTGGCGATATCAAGGTTGCCAAGCTGGCAATAGGTGACGGAGCCCTTTTTGTCGGTGCATGCGAGATGCTGAATGAGCAACAGGGCGGCGGCAAAAAGCAAGAACCCGCCCCGGCCAGGAAAGTTGCCGACGGCCAAGACAACAAACAACAACCTGACGACGCAAAATAAAGACAGAGACTGCCAATGGCAGTCTTTCTTGTTTCCCTGTCCGGGATAGAGTATTTGGCCCAGGTGTGCTATTATAATTTCACCGACATTCCAAAGGCAAGGCAGGTGTATATATGGATCACGACAAGCGTTATGAAAAAGCCAATCGCCTTTTCTACCATAATCAATTTCGAGATGCCTTGGATATTTTATTGGAGATTGTTGAAGAACAGCCTGACCATGCCCTGGCGCTGAACAAAATCGGGGTCATCCATATACATTTCCAGCAGCGTCAGGAGGCAGAAGATTATTTTCGCCGGGCGCTGGATGCTGACCCTGAATGTGGCGCTGCCATGGGTAATTTGGCCAGCCTGTTGGTTGAGCGGGGCGAAGAGGAAAAGGCAGAGGTAATGCTGGAAAAGGCAGCCAAACTGGATCCGGAAAACCCCTATATCCTAAATAACCTGGCCGCTGTGCACAAAAAACGTGGAGACACCGAGGCCTACCTGTCATTATATAAAAAGTCCCAGCGATTACTTAGGGACAAGTTGAAGCAAGACACACGGGCAGATTTTCACAGCCTGCGAGGCCGTTCGGGATGTGGCGGGCCCGCCATGCTGGCAATGCTGTTGCTGTTGGTGGTGTTGATGGCGTTATGGCTGACATAAAAACTACGCTTAAAACCGCAGTTTCTTTTCTGTTGCCCTTGTTGGGTCTGGTGGCAGCCGCATTTATTGTTTCCCGGGGGCTGGCGGCCCTGTCTGTCAACTGGCCAGTGGCTGCGGTGCTGGTTTTCGTGGCCACAAAAATTCTGACAGATATTGTCGCGCATTTGTTGACGCGCTCCCGAGATGTGTTTTATGTGGATGAGTACTTAAAAGAAACACTGATTTACACGTTGGCAGTGCTGGTTGCCATTGGCGCCATTCATCTGGCCAGGGTGCACATAGGCGGAGATGTCTGGGTGCCCCTGCTGGCAGCCGTCATGGCTCTGACTTGGCGGCACAGCCGCTGATATTTCCCGGGAAATTATCGCACATGGGGGTGTTTTCGTGTATAACCCTGGTGATATAGTCGAAATGAAAAAGCCCCACCCCTGTGGGAGCAAGACCTGGAAGATTATTCGTGTCGGCATGGACTTTCGCCTGCAGTGTTGCCAGTGTGGAAGAAGTGTGCTAATGCCCCGTAAAGAAGCGGAGAAGTCCATCCGTCGAGTGTGCCAATAGTCAGTTGCATACCAGCGGCAATGTGCTATAATATATCAATGTCCCCCTGCTTCAACCAACGTTGAAGCCGCCAGTCCACAGGAGGAGGTGAAATTGAATGCGTAAATATGAGTTGATTTATGTTATCGCCCCTGACATCGACGAAGAAGGCCAGGCAACCCTGCAAAACAAGCTTACAGGTATTGTTGAACAGGGCCAGGGCCAGGTCGCTGAAATCAAGGAATGGGGCAAGCAGCGGTTGGCTTACGAGATAAACGACCACCGCGAGGGCATCTATACTGAAATTCATTTTTCAGGTGACGGAGATGTCGTTGCTGAACTGGATCGGATTATCAAGATTACCGAAGGTTTTCTCAGGCATATAGTAGTAAGACGTGAAGAATAGCAGT
Organism: Clostridiales bacterium; assembly: GCA_003559415.1. Taxonomy (GTDB): domain Bacteria; phylum Bacillota; class Proteinivoracia; order UBA4975; family PWLI01; genus PWLI01. The sequence goes on from PWLI01000011.1 coordinate 28,558, forward strand.
AATAAGAGGTGATACCATGTTAAACCGGATTGTTCTTATCGGCCGGTTGGTGCGGGATCCCGAGTTGCGCTACACACCCAACGGCATTGCTGTGGCATCCTTTACCTTGGCCGTTGACCGCCCCTTTACCAACAAAGAGGGGGAGCGGGAAACTGATTTTATCAATATCGTTGTCTGGCGCAAGCAGGCCGAAAATTGTGCCAGCTACCTGAGTAAAGGACGCTTGGCCGGAGTAGATGGACGGCTTCAGTTGCGAACCTATGAACAAGACGGCCAGCGCAAGTACTTTACTGAAGTGGTGGCGGACAGTGTTCAGTTTTTGGACAGGGGCAGCCGCGAAGACCGCTCCGGCGACTCCGCCAGCCAAGATTACGGAAAAGATGTAGATGTCAACGAAGACGACATACCATTTTAGAATAGGAGGCATAACATGCGCAGAGAACGAGGCCGAAAGCGGAAGCGCGTTTGCAGCTTCTGTGTGGATAAAGTGGCCGATATAGAGTTTAAAAATGTAGACAAGTTGCGGCGGTATGTTTCTGACCGCGGCAAGATATTGCCCCGGCGGATTACGGGAAACTGTGCCGGGCACCAGCGACAACTTACAGTAGCTATTAAGCGTGCTCGCTTCTTGGCACTGATGCCCTACACAACAGAATAGCAGCAAGGGGCATCTTTGCCCCCTGTTTTTTTTATTCAGGTATCAGTAAAGGGTGGTGGAAATGACAGAAACCTCTTACCGGGGACTGATTGAGGGATCGCTGTTGCTGGCCGTTTGGTTGTTGCTGGCAATAATAACCGCTTTTACACCCATAGGGCTTGCCTCGGCATTTTTGCTTCCCGTGCCGGTTGTGGTGCTGATGGTAAGGCAGGGATTGGGGCCGGTTGCTCTGCTGATCGCCCTTACTTTTATTGCCCCGTTGTTTATCGGGATTGACTTGCCTCGCACGTTGGTCATGGCGCTGGCTTCTGCCTTGCCCGGTCTGGCCCTGGGGTTTGGCTACCAACAGCGATGGAAGCCCACCATGGTTTTTGCCCTTGGCCTGGGTGGCAACATGCTGGCGGTGTTTTTACTGATGAACTTGTTGTCGTTGCTGTTTGGGTTGAATGTCGTTTCCGAGATGCTGGCGCTGCTGAGGCAGGCAAGCGAGCTAATTGCCCAGGGTCTGGAATCCATCCAACAGTTGCCCACCCAGGGGCTGGAGCGATTGCTTGAGGATTGGCCGTTGCTGCAAGAAGGTGCGGTTTTTCTGGTTCCCGGATTTATACTGATGGTCTTGACTGCGGCAACGTTTTTTATGCTTAACATCTGTCAAATGGTTCTTGCCCGCCTGGGTGTGGAAGTTGAGTCCTTCCCCCCTTTTGTGAAGTGGCGTTTTGGTGACTGGTACTTATGGCTTTTTGTCCTTGCTCTGTTTTTGCGGTTTGTGGCCTGGCAGTGGCACCCGTTTTTGATGGTCATTGGTTACAATATCTTTTCTCCGCTGTTTTATGGAATGGTCATACAGGGCATGGCAGTGGTATACTGGTGGTTAAGGGTTATTCCCTGGAAACCTGTAAGAATTCTGCCTTTGTTCACCATAGTTTTCCCCTTTGTTTTCATGCTCTTTTCTTTGGTGGGCATGGCAGACTTCCTCTTTAACTTCCGCAGACTGTAAAAAAGGAGGGTTTTCTGTGAAAGTTATACTCAAGACAGATGTCAAGGGCCTGGGTACAGCTGGAGAAGTCAAAGATGTTTCTCCCGGCTATGCAAGGAACTTCCTTTTGCCCCGCGGGCTTGCCATTTCCGCCGACAGCGGAAACATTGAAACGCTGAAAAGGCAGCAGCAGGCAGAAGAGAAGCGCCGCAACAAAGAGTTGGAAGAGATGCGCAACCTGAAAGAGCAAATTGAACAAACTCCGCTGGTAATTGCTGCCAATGCCGGTGAAGGCGGCCGGCTGTTTGGCTCCATTACCACCAAGGATATTGGCGAGCGGCTGGCCCGCAACGGGATCAAAATTGACCGGAGAAAAATACTGCTTTCCGAGCCGGTGCGCCAGCTGGGGGAACATCAAATTACCATCCGCCTGCATCCTCAGGTCGACGCCACCCTTGCCCTGGAAGTTAAGGCAGAATAATTGCCGGCTTTGGTGAACTTGTTCCCTGGCCAGGGGCTGTCGCTGGTGTTTTATTGACCCTGTTGGGAATTTAAGTTAAACTGTTTCGGGAGATGCTTTGACGGCCGCCTTTGGCGGCCGGTGTTGACTTCGTTTGCCTGTGGCTGTATTGAGATGCCACGTAGGCAGGAAAGGAGTATTTCATGCCTTCTCTTGTTGTAGTTGGGACATATTGGGGCGATGAAGGTAAGGGCAAGATAACGGATTTCTTGGCTGACAAAGCTGACATTGTAGTCCGTTATCAGGGTGGGAACAATGCCGGCCATACCATTCAAAACAAGAACAAAACCTATAAGCTGCACTTCATTCCCTCTGGCATACTCCATCCCAACACCATGTGTGTGCTGGGAAATGGAATGGTCATTGACCCTGTAGAGCTGGTCTCTGAGATGGAGCAGCTCAGCGATGCAGGGGTGGAGACCGATAATTTGCGGGTAAGTGACAGAGCTCACCTTATCTTGCCCTACCATAAATTGTTGGATGGGCTCAGCGAGGAAAGAAGAGGGCCCAACAAAATTGGCACTACCCGGAAAGGAATCGGCCCGGCCTATATGGACAAGGCTGCCCGCTGTGGCCTGCGTATAGTTGACCTGCTCAACCCTAAAGAGCTTGAGCAGCGCCTGTCGGAAAATATCCGGGATAAAAACATGCTGTTGCAGAGATATTATGATGTGCCTGGCTTGGACGAGAAGGCAGTGTTGGCCAGCTTGCTGGAAGCGGCCGACAAGCTTCGCCCTTTCATTGATGACACATCGGCACTGATCAATGACGCCCTGGATCAGGGCAAGTACATTGTTTTTGAGGGAGCCCAGGCAACGCTGCTGGACATTGACCACGGCACATATCCCTTTGTCACTGCTTCCAATCCTGTTGCCGGCGGTGTTTGCATCGGCGCTGGCGTTGGCCCCACCAAAATAGACAAGGTAATGGGCTTGGTAAAAGCATATACTTCCCGGGTGGGGGATGGCCCCTTCCCCACGGAAATTTTTGACGAAACGGCTGATATCATTCGGGAAAGAGGCAAAGAGTTTGGTACTACCACCGGCCGCCCCCGTCGTGTTGGCTGGTTGGATGGGGTCATATTGCGCTATGCCCGTCGGGTCAGCGGGTTGGATGCCCTTTGCATAACCCTGCTCGATGTTTTGAGTGGCATGGAAGAGATAAAAATCTGCACACACTACGAGTTGGACGGACAGCGCACTGACCGCTTCCCGGCCAGCGTAAGCAGCCTTGGCCGCTGCAATCCGGTGTACGAAACGCTGCCTGGATGGGACCAAGACATCAGTGATTGCAAGAATTGGGAAGATTTGCCAGCCAATGCTCAGGCATATATTCACTTTATCGAAGAACTGGCTGGCGCTCCGGTGGCAATTGTGTCAGTTGGCCCCGGCCGGGAACAGACAATCAATGTAAGAGAAATATAATTTCTCCCGTCTTGACAGTGGATATATTGATATAGTATCCTCTTTAAGTGCTATGGGCCATTAGCTCAGTTGGCAGAGCACCTGACTTTTAATCAGGGTGTCCCAGGTTCGAATCCTGGATGGCTCACCATGGCCCCTTGGTCAAGTGGTTAAGACACCGGCCTTTCAAGCCGGTAACAGGGGTTCGAGTCCCCTAGGGGTCACCATATTGGAGCTGTGGTGTAGAGGCCTAACATGCCTGCCTGTCACGCAGGAGATCGCGGGTTCGAATCCCGTCAGCTCCGCCAGTGCCGCGGTAGCTCAGTTGGTAGAGCAGTGGACTGAAAATCCACGTGTCGGCAGTTCAATTCTGCCCTGCGGCACCATTTTTTTTGCCGGCGTAGCTCAATTGGCAGAGCAGCTGAATCGTAATCAGCAGGTTGCGGGTTCGAGTCCCATCGCCGGCTCCAACTAGCCCCTTGGGGCTGTTTTTTTTGTTTTATTTCCCTTTTCAAACAGGAATACTTGCTTAGCATGGCGAAACATTACGGGAAAGGGGGGAGCGCATGAATACTTTGCACAAAAAGATCATCAGCCTGGTTGCTTTCTGCGTGTTCTTGTTGCCCCCATTTTTTGCTTTGGCCTGGATGCAGCAGCACAGCCCCCAGTGGGTATACTCGGTGGAAGTGGATGGCAGCTGTATAGGCTATGTTGATAACCAAGAAGATTACTCTGATATAGTAGGTGGCATTCTCGCAGCGGCAGAGCAAGAGTGGGATTGCAATCTTGTTATTGATCAAAAAGTGCAACTGCATAAAGTCAGGCAGTGGCATGCTGAAACCAGCCCCGGCGTTGTTCACGCCCGGGCCAATGACGTATTTATTTTTAAGCGCAGTGGCTGGGCAGTCTATGTTAACGGATCCCGGGCGGTTGTGCTGGACTCAGAAGAGGAAGCCATGGCAGTGTTGGAAGAGGTAAAGCAACACTTTGTTTCCAGTGCCTCCAACCGTGAACTTGTGTCGGTCTCCTTCGTCGATTCGGTGGAAATAAGCAAGGTCGCGGTGGAGCCGGAAGAAGTGTTGGAAGGGGAGGCCGCGTTGGATGTCTTGTTGTCCGGCAGCAAGCGCCAGGAAACACATGTGGTTTCCCGGGGCGAGACACTTTCCACCATCGCCCGTTCTTACAACCTTTCTTTGAGCCATTTGCGGGAGGCAAATCCCGGCATAAAGGATGACCTGATTGTTCCCGGCCAGGAATTGAGTCTGGTTGTTGCCACTCCGGCAGTCCGCGTTGCTACTGTGGAAAAGTTGTCGGTCACGGAAAGAATAGCTCCACCGGTTCGCTATGTCCGCACCAGCTCCTTGTGGTACTACCAAACCCGTGTGCAGGAAGCGGGCACCAGCGGCAGCCGGGATGTTGTTTACAAAGTTGAATCGGTCAACGGTGCAGAAGTAAATCGCACATTGCTGGAAAAAAACATAACAAGACAGCCAACTACCCGGGTAATTGCCACCGGCACTTCCCGTTGGCCTTCCCGGGCCACCGGCATGTTTGACTGGCCGCTGCGCAGCGGCCGCATTTCCGACCGTTTCGGCACCTGGCGTCGCCACGGCCGTCATCAGGGAGTTGACATAGCAGTCAGGTCGGGGGAACCGATTTACGCAGCCCGGGGCGGGGTTGTAATCCGGGCAGAATACCATCGTTCTTATGGCTACTATGTGGTTATCGACCATCAAAACGGCTATGGCACTCTCTATGCCCACGCCAGCAGGCTGCGGGTAAGTTCCGGCCAGCAAGTCAGCAGAGGTCAGGTGATTGCCAATGTGGGCAGCACCGGGGAAAGCACCGGGCCCCACCTGCACTTTGAAATATTCCGCATTGTCAACAACAGGTGGGAACGGCTGGACCCCCTTCGCTTTTATGCACCCTAAGGGTGCTTTTTGTTATGCCCGATAAACCATTGACAGTTTGACGATGTTGGCGGGAAAGATTATTATATGTACAGCATTGTTTTCAAACAACAATTTCGAAAATTATCCCAAAATGTCATGTGGGGGTGGCGCTGTGGCAAAAGCTTACAAAATACTTGTTGTCGAAGACGAAAAACCCATTGCCGACATTCTGGATTACAACCTGGGCAAAGAAGGCTTTGACGTCAAAGTCGCCCATACCGGAGATGAGGCAGTGGAGTTGGCCAGGGAATTTGTTCCGGACTTGATCTTGTTGGACATCATGTTGCCCGGCATAGACGGGCTCAATGTCTGCCGACAGGTGCGCCAGCAAATGGACTGCCCGATAATTATGCTGACGGCCAAGGATGCAGAGATTGACAAGGTGTTGGGCCTGGAGCTGGGCGCAGATGACTATGTTACCAAACCCTTTAGTTTCCGGGAGCTGTTGGCACGGGTAAAAGCCCAGCTGCGCCGAAGCAGCCAAAACGGCCGGGAGAAACGCAGTGAAGCCCAGTCACCGGCCACCGACCTGGAAATTGACCGGGATTTTTTCACCGTCAGGCGGGGAGACAACACCATAGACCTCACTCAGCGGGAATTTGAGTTGTTGGATTTTTTGGCCAGCAACCCCGGGAAAATATTCACCCGCGAAGACCTGCTGCAAAAAGTATGGGGCTATGATTATTTTGGCGATGTTCGGACAGTCGATGTCACCATCCGCCGCCTCCGGGTGAAAATAGAAGAAAACCCCGGCAATCCTCAGTACATTTTAAGCAGGAGGGGCCTTGGCTACTACTTCAAGGGGAGCTGAACAGCATGAAAAGCATTCAGTGGAAGCTGGTAATCGTATACTTTTTGCTGCTGCTGTTTGCTTTGGAGCTGTTTGGCGTATACATGCTTTCTTCTATTGAGAACTATTATATGACTGACCTCGAGGAAAACATCCACGGCCAGGCCCGGCTCCTTGCCGGCCTGGCTGAACGCTATTTTCGGGACAGCCCTGACCAAGAGGGCCTGCAGCAACTGATTCGTGAGTACAGCCTGCTAATCGGCGGTGAAGTCTACCTGCTGAGCTCCACAGGTGTGGTGCTGGCATCTTCTCCCGGCGTCGAAGAGTTCATCGGCCGCCGGCTGGTTCAGCAGGAAGTTATATCGGCAATCCAGGGTCGTTCAGGCAACGCAACCCGGGTAGACTTTGAAACCAATCAACGCCATTACTACTATGCCGAGCCCATTGCCAGTAACGATGAAACTGTGGGAGTGGTGTATGTATCAACACCCCTGCAGTTGATTGACAGTACATTGGATCAGCTGCGCAGAATTTTGATCACCGGTGCAGTGTTGACGCTGGCAGTGTCTGCCATCCTGGGCCTCAACCTGGCGGGGACCATTACCCGGCCGCTGCGGAAAATTACCGACCAGGCAGAAGCCATGAAAGAAGGAGACTTTAGCACAAAAATCGACATCAAGGCGGATGATGAAATAGGCCGCTTGTCTGAAACATTCAACGCCCTCAGCGACAGATTGAAAGAAAGCTGGGCCGAGCTGGTTCAGGAAAAAGACAAGGTGGAGGGCATCTTGGCCAACCTGACTGACGGCCTGATTGTCCTCAGCCACAATGATGAGGTTTTGCACATAAACAGCACCGCTTGCAGCTGGCTGGGCCTGGAACGGGGAAAAATGGAAGAGCAGGGCATGGCTGTTGACCTGCATTGGCTGACAGATGACAAGGGGTTTATACATCTGGAGAATGGACTGATTCTCCGCCAGCGCCGGCTTCCCCTGTTGCAGGCTGGCCAGAAGCATGGCACAATCATTGTTCTTTCTGATGTGACGGAACAACAACGCCTGGATAAAATGCGTCAGGAGTTTGTGGCCAATGTGTCCCACGAGTTGCGCACCCCGCTGACATCAATCAAGTCATACCTGGAAGCGTTGATAGGAAACCCCGATGAAGACCCTAAAATCAAGAACCGGTTTTTGTCGGTTATCAATGCGGAGACAGACCGCATGGTGCGAATGGTGGAAGATTTGCTAGTACTTTCCCGGACTGAAGACACACAAAGCCAGGCCTTTGACCTGCAGTCTATAGAAGAGATTATCGCCACCCTGGCCAAGCAGGTTGAAGTCGATCTGAAAAACAAAAGAATAGACCTGCAGTTTAAAATGTCTTCCCACTTGCCACTGGTCCGGGGAGACAGGGATCAGCTGTACAGACTTTTTCTCAACATTGTCAACAACAGCATTAAGTTCACACCCGCCGGAGGGAGTATTACCATTTCAGCCGGCAGCAGGAAAAACTATCTGGAAATTGCCATAGCTGATACGGGAATCGGCATCCCCCAACAATCCCTGGGACGAATTTTCGAACGGTTTTACAGAGTCGAAAAAGCAAGGAGCCGGCGTGGCGGCGGCTCGGGCCTGGGGCTGGCAATTGCCAAGCAAATTGCTGAAATTCACGGTGGGAACATCAGCATTTCCAGCCAGGAAGGAAAGGGAACAGAGGTTGTGGTCACATTGCCCATCGCCGCACGGCAAAAGCTCCGCGTGGGAAGGGCTTCAAAAGGAGGGAATGCTGATGTCTAAGGCTAAAACCATATTTTTGGTGCTGCTGGTGGCGACCAGTGTTGTCCTTTCGGTAACATTGATGATTGGCCAGGTATTCCCCGGGGGAGTGCCCGAGCATCAACCGGTCTATTTTAGCCCCCGGCCGGACATCGGTGAGCTCAGCATCCCGTCGCGAATACAAGTTGTCGGCCTGGAGGGCCAGATAAACCAGATTCAAACCTTTTCAGAAACCTATACCACATTGGTTATCAGCTTAAGCCAATTGGACTACGGCGCTGTCGATGAAGGTGAAGTTTGGAGCCTTGCCGAGCAACTGCCATCTCCCTATGCCCCCGGCGTGCTGTTTCGTTTTGACTATCCTCTGACAAGGGGGTTGTTGGCGGGACTTCTGTCTAACTTTCACACCGCCGACTTTCCCTTTGATACAGTTGACATGATTTTTGTGCCCTACGGAGTTTCGCAGGATACCGATCAGCAAGACACTGACCAGCAACAATTTGGCCAGGTGTTTTTCATAAACGAAGAAGAACAAGAGGCATGGGTGTTGACAGGCAACCTTACCCGGACGCTGTACCAGAATATAGTTACATCCCCTGCTGAAGTTTTGGACATTGAGTTTACTGTGCTGCAACCTGGCGCCACCTACGATGTGGCTCCCCGGGTTTTTGATGCGGCAACGACTTATACCATTCAGATTCCGCCCTTCCAGCGGGAAGATATCGACAGAAGCGCCCTGGTTCGCGCATTCAACCTGGACTCTTCAATCACCCGCCTGATACAGGAAATGGATGGCGCGGAATTGTTCACTGACGGGCTGCAGGCATTGCGGATCTTTCCCTCGGGGGAGTTGGAATACACAGTTGCCAAGCGTCAGCACGAAGGGTTGATCCCCGCCCAGCGGGATGCAATAGACGCCTCCCTGGACTTTGTGACCAAGCATGGTGGCTGGCCGGGGGACATTCTGTTAAGCCAAGTCAGCCCACTGCCGGGTGGACAGACAAAGTTGCACTTTACTACGGTAGGAATGGGTCTGCCCCTGTATGGCACCCATACCGGCATAAACATTACCATGGACGGCCTGTCGGTAAGTTATTATGGCCGCAATCTGTTTTTTGTGGAAAGAGATGAGTACCAGGACACATATGAGGTGCGCCCGTTTTCGGTGTTGCTGGAAGATGCGTCGACAGCGGTTTCCCAAAGAATAAGCGCCCTGGATGAGACAATTCAGGACCTCAGCCTGGGATTTTATTGGCGTCATCAAACACTCCATGTTGTGTGGCGCGTAAGTCTTGAAAACGGTTTTTTGTTGGTATCTGCCCGGGACGGAAGCATCCTGGAAGAGGATTGGCCGGGGGGTGTCAGGTAAATGGAATGGGAAAAGACCAAGACCATACTGATAATATCCTTTTTGGTGCTTAATCTCTTCTTTGTGTTCCAACTCTGGCTTGTTCCCTCTTTTCTGTCGGCCTCTCTCTACACCAGCAGGGAAGAAGTGCAGGAGACGGTCAGGCAGCTGGAAGTCAGGGGAATAACTGTGGACAAGGAAGTCCCCCGACAGCTCCACCGCCTGTCCATGATCCAATTTAAGCTTCCGGAACTGGATGCCCAGCATGTTGCAGAGCAAATTCTCGGGCCCGACGCTGTCCATGTGTCAACGGTCATCAATCCATCACCAGGCCATAAGCTGTTCAGAGCCGGGCTTGAAGAAGTTACAATATATAACGATGGAAGGGTTTTTTACCAAAACAGGGATATAAAGGTGCAGCCGGGAGGCAGCGAGCAATCGGCCCGGGAAACGGCAGAGGCGTTTGTGAGCAACACTCTGGGCATGCCCAGGGGCGCTCGGTTGTCAACGGTGGTTCGTCACCAGGGAGCCTGGTGGGTGGAGTTTCGCCCTGTGTGGCGCAACCGTGTTGTTCACACATCTTACATGGTTTTTCAGGTGTCCGGCGACAAGGTAATGAGCATGGAAATGTACTGGCTGGGCTCGGGAGACACAAGTGGCCGCAGAATTCTTTCAATCCCCGCCACCGGCGCCATGTTGGTGGCAGCTGACAACTTGAGTCCGGGTGAGGAAATAACAGACATTTATATCTCCTGGTACAGCGCGCCAATGATGGCAGAGACTTGGCGGGTTCCGCCAGTGTGGGTGATTGAAACAGCAGCCGGCGAAAGGTACTATATCAATGCTTTCACGGGGGAGCTGGAGGCGGTGCAGGAATTCCCTCCCTCACGTTGAATACTACTAGGTCAGACTGAATCGGGGGTAACCATGGAAAAATACATTGTAAACGGCAATCATAAGCTGACAGGAGAAGCCAACATTCATGGAGCAAAAAACGCGGCAGTGGCCATTATACCCGCCACGTTGCTGGCCCAGGGGCCCTGCGTGCTGGAAAATGTTCCCCCTGTCACCGATGTGGGGGTTTTGTGCGATATCCTCAACATACTGGGGGCCAAGGTGTCCTGGAGGGACAAGTTCACCTTGGAGCTGGACACAGCCAACCTGAACAAGGCGGTGGTGCCGGCAGATTTAACAAACAAGCTGCGGGCATCTTATTATCTTATGGGAGCAATGCTGGGAAGGTTTGGGCAGGCAACGGTGGGGTTGCCCGGCGGATGTAAAATAGGCCCCCGCCCCATTGATCAACACCTCAAGGGGTTTCATGCCCTGGGTTGTGAAACCGAGATAAAGAGCGGGGACGTGGTGATGACAAGCCCCGGGCTGACGGGAGGCCATGTGTACTTTGATGTTGTGTCTGTGGGGGCAACAGTAAATGTTATGTTGGCTGCTGCAGGGGCCGAAGGCACAACCGTTATAGAAAATGCCGCCCGGGAGCCGGAAATAATTGATCTGGCCAACTTCCTGAACCAGATTGGTGTGGGCGTCAAGGGCGCCGGTACTGGCACCATAAGGATTTCCGGGGCGAAGGAGCGGGACAACGCGGTCCATTCAATAATCCCCGACCGCATCGAAGCGGGAACATTTATGATCGCCGCCGCTGCCACAGGCGGTGATATACGGGTAAAGGGTGTCATCCCCCGTCACTTGGAGCCTGTTACTGCAAAGCTGAGGGAAACGGGCAGCCAGGTAACAGAAGGAGACGACTGGATTCAGGTGCAGGGAGCGGAACGCGGTTGCGCCGTAGACCTGAAAACCCTTCCTTACCCCGGGTTCCCCACCGATTTGCAACAGCCAATGTCTTCCTACCTGGCCCGCTGCACCGGCACCAGCGTCGTGACAGAAAATATATTTGAAAACCGGTTTCGCTATGTCGAAGAGCTAAAAAGAATGGGCGCCAACATCAAGGTGGAAGGCCGGGTGGCAATCATCGAAGGAGTGGATGAGTTGGAGGGTTCGGTTATTACCGCCCATGACTTGCGGGCCAGCTCTGCCCTTGTCATTGCAGCTTTGTCAGCATCGGGCCAATCGGAAATACGGGGGATTGAGTTTCTCAACCGCGGGTACTATGATTTTGCAGGCAAGCTGGAAAGATTGGGTGCCCGGATTAAAAAAGACTGACCAAGCGGGGGCAAGCCCCCGCTTTCCCATGGAGGATAATGACATGAAACTTTTTTCTTTGGCCAGCGGCAGCAGCGGCAATGCCTACCTGGTATATTATGGCGGCACGGCTGTCTTGCTGGATGCTGGTTTGAGCGGCAAAAGAATTATCATGGCCATGGAATCGCTGGGCCCCTTCAGGCAATGCCTGCAGGGTATTTTCGTCAGCCATGAGCACGTGGACCACTCCCGGGGGGCGGGTGTGCTCAGCCGTATGCTCAATTTGCCACTGTACATGACCCGGGGAACGTGGCAGGGATGCAGGCAAAAAATTGGCGCCATTGCCCCGGAGAATGTCAGGCTTATCAAGGCGGGGTCGGTGTTTAACATGGGCAGCCTGGAGCTTACCGCCTTTCCGCTTTTGCATGACGGGAGGGAACCGGTAAATGTTGTGGTGGACAGTGGCCGGGCCCGCCTGGCGGTGTTGACGGATACAGGGGTTGTCAACGGGGAAACAGTGGATATGTTGGCCACCTGCGATGGATTGGTGCTGGAAGCCAACCATGACCCGGACATGCTGGCCAAAGGCCCTTACCCGCATTTTCTCAAGCGGAGAATTCGCAGCGAAGTTGGGCACCTTTCCAACCAGCAGGCTGCTGAAGTTGCGCGGTTGCTGTTTAACAGGGGCCGCTTGAAACAGCTTCAGCTGGGTCATCTCAGCGAGGTAAACAACACACCGGAGTTGGCGGCCCAGGCGGTTTTTGCCGGCCTGGGAGAAACATTGCCCAAGGCCAAACTGGATGTGCTTCCCCGCCATGTGCCCGGGCCATTGTTGCAGCTATAGATGCAGTTTTGATAGAATCGGTAATGAGGGGGGTTGAGCCATGGAAGGGCCGGAAAATCATGAGCCTGAAAACAATCTGAAACAGATTTTTTCCATGGTCGCTGCTGGCTGTATAGGCGGACTTGTAGTGTTGGCTTTGTTGCCGCTGATTCTCCACGTGGTTTTGCCTGATATTGTTGCCCGGGAATACCAGAGCCCGATTGTTCTGCAGGCTCCCCAGCATCAGCAAACGGCAATCATTAACGCAGTGGACAAGGTTTCTCCCGCCGTTGTGGGCGTCACCAGGTATACCCCTTCACCCTTCCGCCCGGAAGAGGAGCTTGTGCAATCGGCGGTGGGAAGCGGGCTGATTTTCCGGACAGAGGGTTATATCGTCACCAATTACCACGTCATAGAGGGTGCCACAGAAGTGGTGATTACCCTGCCCCGGGGTGAAGAGTATGTGGCGGAGATAATAGGTGTTGACCCGGGGACAGATTTGGCGGTGCTTAAAATTAATGCTGGCTACAACCTGCCGGCGGCTGTTTTTGGCGACTCAGATGCAGTGCTGGTTGGGGAGTACGTTTTGGCCATTGGCAACCCCAGCGGCTTGCAATTGCAACAGTCTGTTACCCTGGGCATTATCAGCGCCAAAGACCGCAGCCTGGAAGTCTATGACTGGGTGTTTGGATTGCTGCAAACCGATGCTGCAGTTAACCCGGGCAACAGCGGCGGGCCGCTGGTAAACACCCAGGGCCAGGTAATTGGCATCAACAGCGCCAAGTTGTTCAACGCAGAGGGCCTTGGCTTTAGCCTGCCCAGCAACCTGGTTGTGGACATTATAGATGCTTTGTTGGAGCAGGGCAGGGTGGTCAGGCCCATGCTGGGTGTTGTGATTCAGGAGGTTACGCCCTCTTTGGCCCGGGCCTATGACTTGCCGGTGGAAAAGGGCTTGCGTGTAATTGAAGCTCCGGTAGATGCCCCGGCCTATCAGGCCGGCATCCGGGCTGATGATATAATCATCGCAGTTGATGGCCACGACATTGCCACGTTACGGGATTTGCGCAGAATTCTCAGCCGCAAGCGAGTTGGCGATGAGGTGGAAGTGGTTTTTGTCCGGGACGATGACACGAGAAATGTAACGCTGGTGTTGGCAGATCTTACCAACTAGGGGAGGGGCGCAATGTACGTAGTCTGTGAAAGGCATCTGGAAAAAGCCATTGATGAATTTGTGGAAACATATGAGATGCCCCCCGACATCTACCTTTTGGACCAGGTGTCTTTTACCAGTTGGGCTGCCCCTGCCGAATGTGATTTTTGCACAACCCATCCGGTCTACCTGGTGGTCTAGATGAAGATCAACCTGTTGACGGTTGGCAAGCTCAAAGAGCCGTGGCTGAAACAGGGGGTGGAGCACTACAGCAGGCGCCTCAAACGTTGGGCCCGGGTTTCTGTCACAGAGGTTGCGGAGCAGCCGCTGGGGGACAAGGATGTCGGGGCCCGGAGCAAGACGGTGGCCCGGGAAAGCTCCCTGGTTTTAGAGCGAATTGTGCCGGGAACCTGCCTGATCGTTTTGGACATCTGTGGCCGGAAGATGAACTCAGAGCAGCTGGCAGGGTTTATCCAGGAGAAAAAAGTCAGCGGCTTCAGCGACTTTACGTTTGTTATCGGCGGTTCAATGGGGCTTAACGATGAAGTCAGGGCAAAGGCAGACTTATTGCTGAGCTTTTCAGGTTTGACCTTCCCCCATCAACTTATGCGAGTAATGCTGTTGGAACAAATATATCGTGCGCATAAAATACTGGCAGGAGAGACATATCACAAGTAATCCCGCCGAGGGAGGAAATGCGGTGAAGGACTACTACAAAGTGCTTGGAGTTGCTCCAGGCGCGCCCACAGAGGTGGTGAAGGCCGCCTACCGCGCTTTGATGAAAATTCATCACCCTGATGTGGGTGGCGACCCGCAGCGGGCCAAGGAAATAGAAGAAGCATTCCGTCACCTCAGTGCCCAGCCCCAGCCAAGACGGGAGACTGACAGGCAAGACACTGTCGAGCCTCCCGCCCCTGTCAGAAGGCGTTCCGACGGCATAGTGGTAGCGGGCAAGTACATCGAAATTGCGGTGTTTGAGCTGTTTGGCAACAGGGTGCTCAGCTGCCCGCGGGAGTGCACCTTTTACCGTCGAAAGTGTCGGTTTAAGCAAGTTCTGTCGGTGGAAAGTGATGACTTGTTGACCTTCAAGGCAACTACCCTGGACATTCAAGTGCGCAACCTGACCGACAACCCCCAGACTGTGGACTTTCGCCATGGCCGGGGGGTGCTGGTGGATCAGAATGGCGAGTTCTACCAGTGCCATCAAGTCTGTGCCTACCAACACCCGGCCAAATACAAAGAAGCAGTTGTAGAGCTTTTTGCAGGAACCCAGGCAAATATAATGCTTTGGTTTCAGCAACAGCCACCAGGCAGGTATGCAAGCCGCCTGGTCTACAAGCACAGGGCACTTGTGTCAGGAATGAGGGGAGATTACTGGGACCAGGAAATACTGGACGTCAACCTGACGGGCAAGGGTAAACTTTACCTCAGGGGGAAAAAGTAGCAGCAGACTGCTGCTTTTTCAGTTTGAGCCAGCAAGCCGGATACGGAGAGATGAACTATGGACAACTTGCAACTTGGCGACCAAGTAAAAACAAGCATCCGACAGTTGATTGCCGGGGCCGACGGCAACGAGCTGTTTTTTGTCGCCCAAGTGGAAGAAAGGCAAATAACATCAGCAGAAGTTGTTGCCCGGGGAAACAGCGTCAGCGTCCCGGCTGTGACCGAAAAACTCCGCCCTGGCATGTTGGTGTTGCACAATCATCCCAGCGGTGACCTGACGCCATCAGGCGCGGACATTACCCTGGCCAGCAGACTTGCCGCCGATGGGATTGGTTTTGCCATTACAGATAATGCAGCCAGTCAGCTGTATGTGGTGGTAGAACCTGATGGCGGCCGGGCAGCCAAGGCCGTTTCGCTGGTTGAGCTTGAAGAGGTGTTGTCTGCCGGCGGAAGCATCAGCCACCGCATGACGGGCTATGAGACCCGGCCCCAGCAGCTGGCAATGGCTGAACGGGTCAGCCATGTGTTGCACAACGGAGGACAGGGTGTTTTTGAGGCGGCCACCGGCACAGGGAAAAGCCTGGCCTACCTGGTGCCGGCGATTATCTGGGCGCTGGAAAATGACAAAAGAGTGGCGGTTTCCACCAACACCATTAATTTGCAGGAACAGTTGCTGCACAAAGATATTCCCTTGCTGGCAAGCGCCCTTTCCCGGCCCTTTAAAGCTGTGCTGGTAAAGGGAAGGGGCAACTATCTGTGTCGCCGCAAGTTGCGGGAAGTATGCCGCTCTGGTGAGGATTTGTTGGACGACGGCGACCTGGAACCGCTGCAAATGTTAATGAGCTGGGAAAAGGCAACCAGCGACGGCAGCCTGTCAGACCTGGATTTTGCCCCCCGCTCCGAGCTGTGGGAATTGCTTTGCTCTGAAGGGGACACTTGCCTGCGCAGTGAATGCCCGATTTTCAGGGACTGCTTTTTCCACCGTGCGCGCCGGGAGGCTCTCAATGCCCAGTTGCTGGTGACCAATCATCATCTGCTCTTTGCAGACATATCCATGAGGGTTGCCGGCGGAGAGGCGGGAGTGCTGCCCCGGTACCATGCCGCGATAATTGATGAAGCCCATAACATTGAGCGGGTGGCAACAACCTGGTTTGGCGCCAGGGTTACCCGTTTGGGCCTGCTCCGCCTGTTGGGCCGCTTGTATGGGCAGCGGGGAGCGAAGGCCAAGGGCCTGCTGTTGTTGATTGAACGAAAAATTGCTGCCAGTCAGCAGCTTTCTGAGCAAAAATCCCAGGACATAGTTTCCCGAATTCATCATGAGCTGGTTCCCCTTATCATAAATGCGGCAGCCGGTGTAAATGATTACTTCACCCGTATGCAGGTCTATGCCGCCGATGGCCAGGATAAGAAAATCCGTTTGGACGGCAAGGATGGAGCATGGAAAGGACGGCTGGAAGAGGGCCGGGAAATGATACATCGCCTGGACTCGCTGGCCCATGGGCTGGAGGGGTTTGTCCGGCGCCTGGAACAGGCTTCTCCCGGGGGATTTGAAAACCTCTTGACCTCTGTTGTTGAGCTGATTTCGGTGTCCGGGCGCCTGCAGGGGCTGACGGACAGCCTCAGAGAGATATTCTTTGGCAATGACCAGCACGCCGTCCGCTGGCTGGAAGCATATAGCACCCGCCAGGGGCCGGCAGTAAGCTTCCATCAGGCGCCGCTTTCAGTTGACACGTTGCTGGCAGACAACATCTGGCGACGGATACCGGCAACGGTGCTTACCTCTGCCACGCTGTCGGTGGCCGGCGATTTTGGCTATCTGCGGCGGCAATTGGGCCTGTCGGAAAACATGCCGGTGGAGGAGGGAATTTTCCCCTCCCCCTTCGACTACTCATCCCAGGTTATGGTGGGAGTGGCCACAGACATCCCCGAGCCGGAGCAGGGAGCTTATGCGAAAAAACTCGGCCCCGCCCTCCTGGCCTCTGTCCAGGCCACCAGGGGCAGGGCGCTTATACTGTTTACTTCCTATGCCATGCTGAAAAATGCCCACGGTTATTTGCGCAACAGCCTGGATGGGAAGGGCATCAGCCTGCTTTGCCAGGGCGAAGCGCCCAGAACCCAGTTGCTGGACAGGTTTCGCAAAGACACCGGCTCTGTGTTGCTGGCAACCTCTTCCTTTTGGGAAGGCGTTGATGTGGTGGGGGAAAGTCTCAGCAGCTTGATTATAACCAGGCTGCCCTTTTCTGTGCCCGACGACCCGGTGATGGAGGCCAAGCTGGAGCGGCTGAGAGACCAGGGCCACAACCCCTTTTACGACTACCAGTTGCCCCAGGCAGTGCTCAGGTTCAAGCAGGGGTTTGGGCGGCTGATCCGCAGCCGCAGTGACAGGGGGGTTGTACTGGTGCTGGACAGGCGGATCAGCACCCGGCGTTACGGGAAAATGTTTTTTGGCTCCCTGCCGGAATGCACGGTTTTGGAAGATGAACTTTTGTCGATTTTGGACCTGCAGGGCAAGTTCATCGGCTGACCGGTTCTTTGTTTAGCCTCTGTGTGCTATACTCGATATGGCTCCGTTTTTGCCGGACAGTCGGCAAGCAATCACAGCACAGGGCTGTTTTTATCGCCCATGATGCCCGATTATGAGCGGCAAGGCAAAATATTTTGCAAGGGGTTGGGCCGATGAACAGCGACATAACCCACAATCTTTTGGAAGTGATTATCAGCCAAAGTGATCTGGCCATCCATGTGGTGGACAGGGATGGGGTTACAACAATCTACAACAATGCCGCGGAAGCCATGGATGGCCTGTCCCGGCAAGATGTTTTGCACCGCCATATTCTCCAGGTGTTTCCGTCGCTGAACAGGGACACCAGCACCTTGCTTCGGGTGCTGGCCAGCGGCCAGCCAATCTACAACCAGCAGCAAACATACACAAACCTGCATGGCAAGAGCATTGCCACCGTCAACACCACCCTGCCAATCACGGGACAGGACGGCGAAAGGGTGGGGGCGGTGGAAATGGCCAGGGACGTTTCCACCATCAAGGCGCTGTCCCAACAGGTTATCAACTTGAGCCAGCGCCTGCAAAAACATTCTTCTGAGGCAAACGACCCCAGCTTTTACAGTTTTGATCAAATAGTTGGCAGGGATGCCCAGTTGCTGGCGGTGGTTGACAAAGCCCGCAAGGCTGCCAGAACATCCTCCCCTGTGCTCATAAGCGGCGAAACGGGTACGGGAAAGGAAATGATTGCCCAGTCAATCCACGGGTTCAGCCCCCGGGCTTCTCACCCCTTTGTTGCCCAAAACTGTGCAGCATTGCCGGAATCATTGCTGGAAGGGTTGCTTTTTGGCAGCGTCCGGGGGTCTTTTACCGGGGCCATGGACCGGCCGGGCCTGCTGGAGCTGGCCCACCAGGGGACGCTGCTTCTCGATGAAATTGGTTCTTTGCCCCCGGCGTTGCAGGCCAAACTGTTAAGGGTGTTGGAACACGAGGAGGTAAGGCGCCTGGGCGACACCCGGGTAAGGAAGATAAGCTTCCGTTTGGTGGCGGCTACGGCGGCCGAACCAAGGGAGTGTTTGCGTCCCGATTTGTACTACCGGCTCAATGTAGTCAGCTTACACATGCCCCCGTTGCGGCAGCGGATAAGAGACATACCAATGCTTTGTGCTCACTTTCTCTCTCGCCAAAACCGGGAAATGGGCAACTCTATAACCGGAATCAGCCATGGGGCCATGGACATACTGCAAAGCTATCATTGGCCCGGCAATGTCAGGGAGCTGGCAAACCTTTTGGAGAGCATTGGCAACTATCGGGAAAGCGGCAACATTGTTGCCACCGACCTTCCTGAGCACCTGCGGGCGGGAAGGGAAGAGTTTTCTTTGCGCAATGAACTGCAGCAACTGGAGAGAAAACACATCCTGGCAGCGATGGAGGCTGCCGGGAATAACATCTCCCGGGCGGCCCAATTGCTGAAACTGCCCCGCCAGACGCTGCAGCGGAAGTTGAAGGCCCTTGGTTGGCACACTAATTGCACAGAATAAGGACAAAGGGAGTAGGGAGTGAGCAACATGAAAACCAAAGGTTGTGCATACGGCACACATCGCAGCATCGAGCCCCGGGGGTCGCTTCCCCAACCAGCATGGAAAATTGACAACACGCTGGACATTTGGAGCAATGAACTGTTGATAGATGTTGACACCCTCAACATTGATGCAGCCAGTTTCCGTCAGATTTCTGCTTCAGCCCAGGGCGATGAAGGTGAAATCGCCAATATAATAATGAAAACCGTTTCTGAACGGGGCAAGCAACACAACCCGGTGACGGGTTCCGGGGGCATGCTTGTAGGCCGGGTGGCAAAAGTCGGGAAAGACTGGCCCAACAATGTTGAACCAGACAGCCGCATGGCCACCCTTGTTTCCCTGTCTTTGACCCCCCTGGTCATTGAAGAAGTGCTTGCAGTGCGCCCCGATACCTGTCAGGTAGACGTGCGGGGCAAGGCTGTTTTGTTTGAAAGCGGCATATATGCCCTGTTGCCCCAGGACATGCCGGAAAAAATGGCGCTGGCTGTGTTGGATGTTGCCGGTGCCCCCGCCCAAACTGCCCGCCTGGCCCGTTCCGGTCAGACGGTGGTTGTTATTGGAGCCGGCGGAAAGTCTGGGTTGCTCTGTCTCTTCCAGGCCCGGCAAAAGGCAGGGGATCAGGGCCGGGTGCTGGCCCTGGAGTTTTCCCAGGCAGGCGTGGAGCGAATTGAGGAAACGGGTTATGCCGATGAGATCATTGTCGCTGATGCCACCAACCCCACAGATGTTTTGGACAAGGTAAGTGCCGTCACAGATGGAGCACTGGCAGACCTGACCATAAACTGTGTGGACATCCCGGGAACGGAGATGTCGTCAATTCTTTCCACCAAGAATGGAGGGACCGTCTATTTTTTCAGCATGGCCACCAGCTTTACTGCCGCGGCGCTGGGTGCAGAAGGAGTAGGCAAGGACGTGACCATGATAATTGGCAATGGCTACACTCGGGGACATGCTGATATGGCCCTGGAATGCATGCGCCAGCAACCCCGGTTGAAAGAGATTTTTTCCCGGGCTTACGTTGAAAAGGAGGACTAGCCTTGGCTGATTACAAAGACATACCCCTGTTTGAATCGGTGACAAAGGAACAGTGGCAAGACTGGCATTGGCAACTGCAAAACCGCATAAGCGATGTTGCCACGCTCAAAAAGGTAATCAACCTTACCAGCCAGGAAGAAGAGGGGATTGAGCGCTGTTTGCAGTCGTTGAGAATGGCCGTTACCCCTTACTATGCCAGCCTGATGGATAGGGACGACCCCAACTGCCCCATAAGGCGGCAGGCTGTTCCTGTCAGCAATGAGTTGAACATGTCTGCTACCGATATGGACGATCCCTTGGCAGAGGATACCGACTCGCCGGTGCCCGGCCTGACCCACCGATACCCCGACAGGGTGCTGTTGCTGGTAACTGACCAGTGTTCCATGTATTGCCGCCACTGCACACGCAGAAGGATGGCGGGAGCCACCGACAAAGCCCTGCCGGGAGAGCAGGTGGATGGAGCGATAGAATATATCCGCCGCACCCCGGCCATAAGGGATGTGCTGATTTCCGGTGGCGACGGGTTGCTTATTTCAGATGCTCACCTGGAAAAAATAATCCAGAAGCTGCGCAGCATCCCCCATGTTGATGTTATTCGCATTGGCACCCGGGTGCCGGTGGTGATGCCCCAGCGCATTACCCGGGAACTGGTAACGATGTTGCAACGCTACCACCCTGTTTGGCTGAACACCCACTTTAACCATCCCCGGGAGGTTACCCCTGAAGCCTGTAAGGCGTTGGAAATGCTGGCCAATGCGGGCATACCCCTGGGCAACCAGTCGGTGCTGTTGCGGGGTGTAAATGACTGCGTCGGCGTGATGAAGGCGCTGGTGCACAAGCTGGTGCAAAACCGGGTGCGCCCATACTACATTTACCAGTGTGACCTCTCCCGGGGGATAGAGCATTTTCGCACACCAGTGGCCAAGGGGATTGAAATTATTGAAGGCCTGCGGGGCCACACTTCTGGCTATGCAGTGCCCACCTATGTCGTAGATGCCCCCGGCGGAGGGGGCAAAATACCGGTGATGCCCCAATACCTGATCTCTCATTCTCCCCAGAGGGTAGTGTTGCGTAACTTTGAGGGCGTCATAGCGGCTTACACCCAGCCCTCAGAATACAGCGACCCGGATTGCAGTCAGTGTGAATATTGTCAGCAATCAATTGGTGTCAGCAGTGTTTTGCAAGGCAGTCGGCCCAGCCTTGAACCGGAGGGTTTGGACCGGCAGAGACGCCGCAAATGAACAAGTTGCTCAAGCAGGCTGTAGAGGGAGGCAGTCTGGCAGTAGTGGGCATGGCCAAAAATGCCGGCAAAACTGTGACAATAAACTATCTGTTGGCACAGGCTGCCATCCATGGAATCCGTACGGGACTGACCTCCACCGGCCTGGATGGTGAAACAACGGACTCCCTTTACCTGCTGCCCAAACCGGAAATAACGCTGTCTGCCGGATCCCTGCTGGCCACGGCCCGGGGCAGCCTTTCCCAGGGGTCGGCTCGCCTGGAATTGTTGCGAGGCACAAGGCTGGTAAACCCTTTGGGTGAAATAGTGATTGCCCGGGTTAGACGGGAAGGAACGGTGGAAGTAAGCGGCCCGGAAACATGCAGCGACCTGGCAAAAGTTATATCCCTGATGTCCGGAGAAGTCGACTTGGTGTTGGTGGATGGCGCCCTGGACAGGGTGGCGGCATCTGCTCCTTCAGTCACTGGTGGCGCAGTGCTGGCTACCGGTGCAGTGGTGGCTGGCAACGTGGAAGGCGTGGTGCGGGAAACTGTTTACCAGGCAAGGTTGCTGATGCTTCCCCCTTGCCGCAGTTTAAACGTGGACGAAAAAAATCTCATTGAGCAGGGCGGCATCGCTGTTTCCAGCGCTGACGGCCTTGAAATCCTTCCATTGGAGACAGCAGTTGACGGCCCCCTGGAGATACTGGACTACCTGACGCCCCAGTGTAAACTGTTGTTGGGCGGCGCATTTACAGATGAACTGGCCCAGTTGCTGTTGGGGGCCTCCCGGCGCCTGGGAGAACTGTCAGTGGTGGTGAGGGATGGAACCAGGGTTTTTGTCGGCTCCCGTCTCTGGCAGCAGTTGGAACGGTCCAGTGTGGATGTGTTGGTTATGGAGGCGATAAATCTGATGGCGGTGGTTGTCAACCCTGTTGATGTTCGCGGCAGACAGCTTCCGGGGGACAAGCTGATTTCGATTCTTTCTCAACTTCTGCCGGGGGTGTCCGTGTTCAACCCTCTGGCTACAGGGGGTGACTGAAATAGAAAGGTTTATTGGCAAACCATGCCAACAGCAAATTGGACTTGAATGGGTGCTGGAGCACTTGACCCCCTTAAGTTGCTACGGCCGCCTGCGGCAGGAGAGAATGCCGGTTTATTTGCCTGGGTGTGAGCACCAACTGACCAGGGAGTGGGAGCGGATTGGCAGCCTGCTGGACGTCTGGCAATCTTATCCCGAAAAGGTCCAGGCTGTTGAGGCGGAAATACATGGCCTCAGGGACATACGCGGTATAGTTCGCAAGGCCTGTGCTCATCTGACCCTGGAAGAACATGAGCTCTTTGACCTTAAGCAATGGTTGCAGCAGGTTGACCGCCTTTCTCAGACCCTTGTTACTTTGCCTTCTTTTTTGCCCCGACGTTTTTCGCTGTACTGCTGCCCCCGTTTGTTGGCATCCTTGAGCATGGAGGGTGACAGCGGATTCTATCTGGCAGACTGCTATGACCCCAAACTTGCCAGCCTGCGGCAATTGCAGCGGCAAAAGTTTTCTGTGCTGTCGGAAATAAAAGAAAAGCGGCAGGCTTGCATTACCCGGGAAACGGGCCTGGAGTTCAATTACCAGGGCTGTCTCCGGGTGGGCAAACATCAAACAGAATTACTGGACAAGTTGCATAATCGCAGCGACCTTCTGACAGTTGCAGAAACATATACTGAAGTGGAATTTACCCTGCGTAAAACTGCAGAAATGTTGGAGCTGTCCCGCCAGATAGCGGATCTTGAACAGGAAATCCAACAGCAGGAATATATAATCCGTCAGGTGTTGACAGAGCAAGTTGCCCGGCACAGCCGTTGGCTGCTGGCGTCGTGCAATCGTATCGGTGCCATTGATTTGCTCTTTGCCAAGGGGCGCCTGGCCCGGGAACTGGGCGGTTGCGTGCCCACCCTTGTTTCTGAAAACAAGTTGCAGATTTCAGCACTGGTTCACCCCCTTGTTGAAAACCAGCTTGCCAGCCAGGGATTGGTGTTCCAGCCATTGGACATTAATGTTGTTGGCAAAAGAGTTACCCTGATTACCGGGGCCAACATGGGCGGCAAGTCGGTGGCCCTCAAATCAATTGGGTTGGCGGTGGCCATGGCCCAAAGGGGCTTGTTGGTCCCTGCCCGCCGGATGGAGTTTTCGTTGCGCAGCTTTGTGTATTACTCTCAACAGGAAGAAAACCCGCGGCAGGGCCTCAGCACCTTCGGCGCAGAAATACACAGCCTCGCCCAGATGTTGCCCCGCCACCACCAGCCCGGCTTGTACCTGCTGGATGAGCCCGCCAGGGGCACCAACCCCCATGAGGGAGCAGGATTGGTGGCAGGGATAATTAACTGGCTGGTCTCGGGAAACAGCCTGGCAATTATCGCCACCCACCTGTCCGGCCTGACTGAGGGTGCAGCTGTGGATCACCTGCAGGTTGCCGGGTTGAGCAATGTTGAACCGGATCAGTTAAACCAGGCCCTGGCCGGGGGGAGAAAGTCTTTGCAACAGCTGATGGACTACACCCTGGTCCCCTCTGGCGGGGATGTTCCCCGGGATGCTCTCAAGGTGGCTGCTTTTTTGGGGCTGGACCGGGAGATAATAAACTATGCACATCGTAAATTGGGATTACCAGCTCAGGAGGTGGTTGACGATGAAATTGAATCTTGATCAGGCAGTGATCAACCGCTGCCGCCAGGCCGCCGGTCACATCGCGGGCGATGTTGACCAATTTATCCGGCAAAGAACGACGGTATCTTTGGAACGTGCGGTGTTGAGGCTTATGGGCATAAACGATGCCATGGATGACGTTCCGGTGGCCAACCTTTTTGTTGAGACCATCCAGGCCGGGCAGGGCCTGGGCAGGGGGGCGGCCTATTGGTTGGCCAATGGCTGTTACCAGCTAAAACTCACTGCTGACGAAGTGGCCCAAAGAGTTGTATCGGGACAACTGGATTTGTTTCAATTGCCCCAGGCTGACCGGGCCACCCTCAATCCAACGCTGGAAAAGCTGATGCAGCCCACAATTGAAAAAATTAAAGATCAACACCGGTTCAGAAAAGACAAACTGTCAAATCTTGGCATGGGCCCTGAGCCCTTGCTGTACGTGATTGTCGCCACCGGCGATATCTACCAGGATGTGGACCAGGCAGTGGCGGCAGTGGCCCAGGGGGCCGACATCGTGGCTGTTATCCGGACAACGGGGCAGAGCCTGTTGGACTATGTGCCCCATGGCTCCACGCGGGAAGGTTTTGGCGGTACATACGCTACCCAGGAAAACTTTCGCATCATGAGGGAAGCGCTGGATGAGGCAGGGGACAAAGCCGGCCGCTATGTGATGCTGGTCAATTACAGCTCCGGCTTGTGCATGCCGGAAATAGCTGTCCTGGGCGCCTTGGAGCGGCTGGATATGATGTTGAACGATGCCCTGTACGGAATTCTTTTCCGGGACATAAATATGCAGCGCACCTTGATTGACCAACATTTCTCCCGGCAGATAATCGGATTTGCCGGAGCGATAATCAACACCGGTGAAGACAACTACCTGACAACTGCCGATGCTGTGGAAGAAGCCCATACCGTGACGGCTTCCCAGTTCATAAATGAACAACTGGCGCTGTTGGCAGGCCTGGAAGACAGGCAAATCGGTTTGGGCCACGCCTTTGAGATAGACCCGTCCATGACTGACGGCTTGTTGTTGGAAATTGCCCAGGCACAAATGGCCCGTCAGCTTTTCCCCCGGGCACCGTTGAAATACATGCCGCCTACAAAGCACATGACTGGTGATATTTTCCAGGGACATTTGCAAAACGGCCTGTTCAACCTGACATCGGTGCTCACCGGACAGGGAGTGCACCTGTTGGGCATGGTGACCGAGGCAATCCACACACCCTATGTTCAGGACCGCTTGCTGGCATTGCAAAATGCCCGTTATGTCATGAACAACGCCCGCAACCTGGGAGAGGAATTGTCCATACGGGATGACGGCAAAATTTCCGCCCGGGCCCGAGACGTGCTGGAGAAGGCCGCCCAGATGCTGGAAACAGTTGCTGAAATAGGTTTGTTTGCAGCCCTGGAGAGGGGCATGTTTGCAGACATTGAGCGTTCCCGTGACGGGGGCAAGGGTTTGGATGGTGTGGTGATGAAGGATGTTGATTACTGCAATCCTTTCCAGGAGCTATTGACACAACAGGCTGGAAGTTCAGGAGGTGGCAATGATGAGAAGTAATTTTGTCAAGGCATACGGCGACGCCCTCAATGATGGAGCTGTCCAGCTGTCTTTTACCCTGCCGTTGTCACCGGGCGGGATGGCCAAAGAAGCGGCCCGGCACCTGGCAGAGAAAATGGGCTTGGACCAACCGGAAGTGGTACACATGGTCGAGGCCGGCACCGGATTCAGCTTCTTCATCGTTTACGGCTTCTGTCGCCACCAGGTAGACACCAGTCAACTTCAGGCGACAGAGGTTGAGATCCAGGAAATGAGCTTCAATGAAATAAACCAGTATATACAGGAAAGAATAGGTCGCAGGCTAAATGTGGTGGCAGCATGCACCGGCACGGATGCTCACACCGTGGGCATTGATGCGATTATGAACATGAAGGGCTACAAGGGCGAGTACGGCCTGGAGCGCTACTCCTGGATCAACGCCTGGAACATGGGCAGCCAGGTGCCCAATACCCGGCTGGTTGCTGAAGCAAAAAAAACACAGGCCGATGCCCTGTTGGTTTCCCAGGTGGTAACCCAACGGGATGTGCACATATCCAACCTGTCCCAGCTCACCGAGTTGTTGGAGGCGGAAGGTATGCGTCAGAATGTGTTGCTGATTGTTGGCGGGCCGCGGATCAGCCACCAGCTGGCTCTGGAATTGGGATATGATGCAGGCTTTGGGCCGGGGACAACCCCTCGTCAGGTGGCCAGCTATATAGCCCGGGAGATATATCGCCGACAACAGGGATGATGAGAATAACCTTTGCCTGCAGAAGGCAAAAAGAGTAGAATAGCAATAAGGGGGGTATGCTGATTGACTAAATACATCTTTGTTACCGGAGGCGTTGTGTCCTCTCTGGGAAAGGGCATTACTGCCGCTTCCCTGGGCCGCCTGCTCAAGGCCAGGGGGTTTAAGGTTACAATTCAAAAGTGCGACCCGTATATTAATGTCGATCCCGGAACCATGAGCCCTTACCAGCATGGCGAGGTTTTTGTGACCGACGACGGCGGTGAAACAGACCTGGATTTGGGTCACTACGAACGCTTTACCGACAACAACCTTGCCAAGTCCAACAACTTCACAACCGGTAAAATCTATTGGTCCGTTATCAACAAGGAGCGCCGCGGCGATTTTCTTGGCAAGACTGTTCAAGTCATACCCCACATTACCAACGAAATAAAGCAGCGCATATTGCTGGTGGCTGCCGAAAAGCAGGCAGACATCGTGATAACAGAAATAGGCGGTACGGTAGGCGACATCGAAAGCCTGCCCTTCATTGAGGCCATCAGGCAGTTGCGAAGCGATATTGGCCGTGAATCGGTTATGTACATACATGTAACCCTGATCCCCTGGCTGGAAAACACCGGGGAACTGAAAACCAAGCCCACCCAGCATAGCGTTAAAGAGCTGCGTAGCATTGGTATTCAACCCGATGTGATTGTTTGCCGCACCCAGCACCGGCTGACCAGGGAAATCCGCGACAAGATAGCGCTTTTTTGTGACATAGATGCAGATGCGGTGATTGAAAATACAGATGTAAGCCATATTTATGAGGTCCCCCTGTTGCTGGAAAAGCAGGGTCTTGCCCAGTTGGTATGCAACCGCTTGGGTCTTGCCGACAACGAGCCCGACCTGCAACAGTGGAAGCAATTGGTCGCCAAGGCTGCCGGGCTTAAACAGAAAGTCAATATAGCCCTGGTGGGAAAATATGTGGCCCTTCAGGATGCATACTTGAGTGTGGCGGAAGCGCTGTACCACGGCGGGGTGGCCAATGATGTGCAGGTGGACATTCAGTGGGTTGATTCTGAGCAGGTGAATGATCAAAACGCTGCTGAGATGCTGGCCTCGGCCCATGGGATTATTGTTCCCGGAGGTTTTGGCGACAGGGGCATAGAGGGCAACATCTCTGCCTGTCGCTATGCCCGGGAAAATTCGGTGCCCCTGTTTGGGATTTGCCTGGGGTTGCAGTGTCAGGTTATCGAGTACGCCAGAAATGTTGCTGGCTTAAAGGGGGCCCACAGCAGTGAGTTTGCCGACACCCCCCATCCGGTGATTCACTTGATGGCATCCCAGCAGGATGTCAATCAAAAGGGCGGCACCATGCGACTGGGCCTCTATCCCTGCAGAATCAGCCAGGGAACGCTGTTGGAAAAAATATATGAAACAGAGATTATATATGAACGTCACCGTCACCGCTATGAGTTTAACAATGGCTACCGGGAAATCATGGAACAGCACGGCATGAGTCTGACCGGCCTGTCTCCTGATGAAAACCTTGTAGAAGTCATAGAAGTCGGAGAACATCCCTGGTACATGGGCACCCAGTTCCATCCCGAGTTCAAGTCCCGTCCCACCCGGCCACATCCGCTTTTTGTCAGCTTCATAGCGGCGGCCTGTTCTGCCAGAGTGGAGAAAGGAAGGTAAGATGGAAGAGAAAGTGGTGTTGAGGCTGCGCATCAGCGCTGCTGACGTGCATTATGGAAGCGGGCTGGTGGCTGGAGCAAAAATCGCCAGCTTGTTTGGCGATGCTGCAACAGCCTTGCTGATAAAACACGATGGCGATGAGGGACTTTTTGTCGCCTACCAGTCCCTGGAGTTCAAGGCGCCTGTCTATGCCGGGGACTTTTTGGAAGTCCAGGCATCGATAGAGAAAACCGGCAACAGTTCCCGAACCATTTCCTTTGAAGCCTGGAAAATTATAGCGGCCAATCCACAAAAGGGCCCTTCAGCGGCAGACTGGCTTGATGAGCGCCAGCTTGTGGCAACAGCCCGGGGCACATGTGTGGTACCCAAGGAGAGGCAAAGGAGGTAAGCATGGAAAAGTTAATAATAACGGCAGCCCTTACCGGAGCTGAACTCAGCCGCCAGGAAAATCCCAACTTGCCCATATCGCCGGAGGAAATCGCCGGGGAAGCAAAGCGGTGCTGGGATGCGGGAGCCAGTATTATTCACATTCATGCCCGCCAACCTGATGGAACCCCCACCCAGGACAAAGAGATATACCGGGAGATTATTCAGGCCATCCAGCAAAGAAGCGACGCCATTGTTCAGGTCTCCACCGGCGGTGCTGTTGGCATGAGCCCGGAAGAGAGGGTGCAACCGGTCACCCTTGCCCCTGAGATGGCCACCCTGACCACCGGAAGCGTTAACTTCGGCCAGGGGGTTTTTCATAACCCCCCGGAGATGATCAGGCATTTTGCCCGGAAGATGATAGATTGCGGGGTAAAGCCGGAAATAGAGGTTTTCGACAGCGGCATGATTGCCAACGCCCTGTCATTAGTCAAGGAAGGCTTGTTGTCTCATCCCCTGCACTTTGATTTTGTGTTGGGTGTGCCGGGCGGCATGCCGGGAACACCGGAAAACCTGATGTTTTTGCGCCACCTGCTGCCCCCCGATGCCACCTGGACGATGGCGGGCATAGGCAGGGCAGAGCTGCCCCTGGCAGTGATGGCCCTGGTCCTTGGCGGCCATGTGCGTGTGGGGTTTGAAGACAACATCTATTACAGCAAAGGAGTGCTGGCCCAGAGCAATGCTCAACTGGTGGAGAGAGTTGTCCGTATTGCCGGTGAACTGAATCGTCCTGTTGCCACGCCCTCTGAGGCGCGGGAAATATTAAGCATGGGGAGGTCTTGACAATGGCATTGGTTTCTCTGTCGGAAATGTTGGCAGATGCGAAAAAACACGGATATGCTGTGGGAGCTTTTAACACAAACAATATGGAAATTGTGCAGGCCATTGTGGCTGCTGCAGAGGAGATGGAAGCACCGGTCATCCTTCAGGCAAGCCAGGGCGCCATCAAGTACGCAGGCCTGGAGTACATAGTGGCCATGGTGAAGGCAGCGGCCAGCCAGGTGTCGGTGCCGGTGGCAATGCACCTGGACCACGGTACCAGCTTTGAACAGGTGGTGGGATGCATCCGGTCAGGCTTTTCATCGGTAATGTACGATGGCTCAAAGCATCCCTTTGACATCAATGTGGCCAACACCCAAGAGGTTGTCCGGGTGGCCCATGCAGTGGGGGTAACTGTGGAAGGTGAACTTGGCAAAATCGGAGGCACAGAAGATGACATCCATGTGGATGAAGCTGCTGCCATGATGACTGTTCCGGAAGAAGCGGTTGAATTTGTCCGGGACAGCGGTGTGGATGCCCTGGCAATTGCCATCGGCACCGCCCATGGGCCCTACAAGGGGGAGCCGTGCCTGGATTTTGACAGGCTGGAAAAAATCGGCAAAATGGTAGAAATACCCCTGGTGCTCCATGGGGCATCGGGAGTTCCCGATGATGCCATAACCCGTTGCATTAAGTTGGGGATAAGCAAAATAAACATCGACACAGATTTGCGCCAATCTTTTACTGCCGCCATACGGGATGTTCTGGCCGAAAGGCCGGGAGAGATTGACCCCCGCAAATATATCGGCGCTGGCAGAGAACGGCTGAAAGAGGTAGTGAAGACAAAAATTTCCCTCTTTGGAACTGCCGGGAAGGTCCGATAGCCATGAAATTTTTTCTGGATTCAGCCAATGTTGAAGAGATCACCCGGGTCATGTCCTGGGGAGTTGTGGCGGGAGTGACCACCAACCCGTCACTGGTGGCCCGGGAGGGCAAGGAATTTATGCCCCTGCTGAAACAGATCTGCAGCATTGTTCCCGGCCCCGTCAGTGCAGAGGTGCTGAGTGAAGGGGCTGATGACATGGTTGCCGAAGCCCGGGAGCTGGCGGCGGTGGCGGACAATGTTGTTGTGAAAATTCCCCTGACAGCTGATGGGCTTGCTGCCACCAGGGAGCTATCTGCCCAGGGAATAAAGACCAACCTGACGCTGGCTTTCTCTCCTGTGCAGGCCATGCTGGCCGCCAGGTCGGGGGCAACCTATGCAAGCCTTTTTATCGGCCGCCTGGATGATGTGGGGGCATGCGGCCTGTCGGCCGTTGCTGAGACTGTCAGAAACTTTCAGGCATACGCCGTGGGAACAAGAGTTATTGCAGCCAGCATCCGCAATGTCGGGCATGTCGAAGGCGCAATGTCCGCAGGAGCTGATTATGCCACTGTTCCATTCCGGGTGCTCAGCGATTGCCTGCATCACCCCCTGACAGATCAGGGCATAGAAAAATTCAAGGCTGACTGGGAAAAAGCAATGAAGTAAAAACAGCCGGCTTGTGCCGGCTTTTTGCAGGACTTATTTTCCCCAAGGCAGAATTGACAAGGTAAAGGGAAATATTGAATGAGGAGGCGCCACATGGATAGAGAACTGGCACTGGAAATGGTCAGGGTCACTGAGGCAGCAGCGCTGGCTTCTGCCCGTTGGATGGGCAGGGGAGAAAAGGAAAAAGCTGACGGCGCGGCAGTGGATGCCATGCGGATGATGTTTGACACCGTTTCCGTCAGCGGCACAGTGGTTATCGGCGAGGGCGAAGTTGACGAAGCCCCCATGCTCTATATCGGGGAAAAGGTGGGCATGGGCGGCCTGGCTGTGGATGTAGCCGTTGATCCGGTGGAAGGCACCAACCTTGTAGCCAAGGGATTGCCCAATGCAATTGCCGTTGTCGCCATGGCGCCCCAGGGCTGCCTCCTGCATGCACCGGATATGTACATGGAAAAAATTGCCGTTGGCCCCAAGGCTGCAGGGCATGTACACCTTGATGCCAGTCCCGAGGAAAACCTCAACAACATTGCCAAGGCGTACAATATGCCGGTTCGCGACCTGGTTGTGGTGATTCTGGACCGGGAGCGCCATGCTGAAATTATCCGCAAGGTCAGGGAGGCAGGAGCCAGGGTCAAATTAATATCCGATGGCGATGTGGCCGGGGCGATTTCAACAGCCATACCCGAGGC
Source organism: Clostridiales bacterium (assembly GCA_003559415.1). Taxonomy (GTDB): domain Bacteria; phylum Bacillota; class Proteinivoracia; order UBA4975; family PWLI01; genus PWLI01. The sequence goes on from PWLI01000011.1 coordinate 59,940, forward strand.
AGGAGTCCACATGTTGTTGGGTACAGGCGGTGCCCCGGAAGGAGTGTTGGCTGCTGTGGCGCTGAAAGCCATGGGCGGCGAAATCCAGGGCAGGCTTGCCCCCCGGGACAAACAACAGGAGCAAAGGATTGTCAGCATGGGCATGTCCGACCCGCGGAAGATACTGGCCATGGGCGACTTGGTCTCCGGCGAGGACTGCTTCTTTTCCGCCACCGGCATTACCGACGGAGACTTGGTCAAAGGGGTTCGTTACAAGGGCAATATCGCAACCACGCATACAATTGTCATGCGCGGCAAGACCGGCACCATCAGGCATGTTGAAGCCAGGCATGATTTGGATAAAAAGCCCTACAGGTTTTAGCAGCAATAAATCTTTGAACTGACTACAGGGGGTGCTGCCGTTGCTGGAGCTGTGGGCCAGGTTCTTTTTGGCAGCTGGGGTGATAATCCTGGCTGCTTCCAGCCTTTCCCGCAATGCGGACATTGTTGCCGAAAAAACCGGCCTGGGCCGCGCCTGGGTGGGGGTATTGCTGTTGCCTCTTTTTACCTCTTTGCCGGAGATTGTTACCAGTGCCCAGGCTGCCCTGGTTAACAATCCGGACCTGGCTTTGGGCAATGTGTTGGGCAGCAACATGTTCAACCTGATGATTATTGCCGTCATTGACCTGGTACAGGGCAGCGGCCCAATTCTCCGCTATGTTCGTCCCGGGCACATCCTTACTGCCTCCATAGGCGTAATGCTGGCCGGCTTTACTGCCTTTGCCGTGCTGGCCGGAGGGTTTGGCACAATCCCCTTTTTGAAGATAGGCTATGGAAGCCTGGTAATAGTGTTGCTTTTCCTTGCCGGGCTGCGCTTGATTGTCCGCTATGAGCGGCGCCACCGGGATCCGGAACAGCTCCAACGACTTTATGCCGGCAAATCATTGCCCCTTGCCCTGACCCTGATGTTGGTCGCGGGGGTGTTGATTGTGTTCTCCGGGCGGGGTTTGGCCTTGGCCGCGGATGAGATTAGCCGGGTTACCGCGCTGGGCGGCACCTTTGTGGGAACTTTTATGATGGCCATCGCCACGTCGTTGCCGGAGTTGGTTGCCACCATAGCCGCCGTTCGCCTGGGGGCTTTGGATATGGCTGTTGGCAATATCCTGGGCGCCAATGTGATGAATATGATTATTATCGTTGCCGCCGATGGTTTTTACCGTCAGGGCAGCATTTTAGCCGGTGCTTCATCCACAGTGGCTGTTGCCGCAGTGCTGGCCATGATGCTCACTGCCATCGTGATTATAGGGTTGATATACAAATCAAACAAAAGCTATCTTTTCCTGGGTTTGGATGCCTACAGCATAATTATACTTTACCTGGCGGGAGCATTTTTTCTCTACCGGTTGGGGCTAAGCTTGTAATCGCTGTGGTTGACAAAAGCAGGTAACAGTTGCTTCCATAGAGAATAGATATAATAGAAAAAGCCGGAGGTATTGCCGATGCATTTAATGAAGGACATGGGCTGGATTGAAGTCATAACAGGCAGCATGTACAGTGGAAAAAGCGAAGAGCTGATCCGCCGCATAAAGCGGGCCCGGATTGCCCGGATGAAGATTCAGGTTTTCAAGCCCCAGGTGGATGACCGGTACAGCAAAGCCAGTGTCAAGTCCCATGACGGGGATGAGGCTGAGGCGGTGGCAGTGCCCGATTCGGGAATTTTGCTCAGGGCGGTGGAAAAAGATACCCAAGTGGTTGCCATAGACGAGGTGCAGTTCTTTGACAACGGCTTGGTTGATGTTTGCCGCCGTTTGGCCGACCAGGGCAAGCGAGTTGTTGTCGCCGGCCTGGATATGGATTTTCGCGGCCAGCCCTTTGGCCCCACCCCAACTTTGATGGCGGTGGCGGAATTTGTGGACAAGCTGCAGGCCATATGCATACAATGCGGCAACCCCGCCAACCGGACCCAGCGCATGATAAACGGCAAGCCTGCCCTGGCCAGTGAGCCGACAATCCTGGTCGGTGCCGCCGAATCATACGAGGCCCGCTGCCGCAGCTGCCATGAGGTGCCCCGGTGAACCATGTAGGCGGGCAAGCGGTGCTGGAAGGTGTGATGATGCGTTACAAGCACCGTCAGGCCCTGGCTGTCCGCGGGCCCGATGGAGAGATAGTGGTTGAAGTTAACCATGTTGCACCTTTGTCTGATCGGTGGCCATGGCTAAAGTTGCCGCTTTTGCGGGGCATCGCTGCCTTGGCCGAGGCGATGTCAGGGGCGGTGAAGACGCTGGGCCGCTCTGCCCAGATTGTCAGCCCCGAGGAAGAGATAAGCGGGCGGGACTTGGCGCTGGCTGTGGCCCTGGCTGTGACCCTGGCCGTTGGCCTGTTTTTTATTCTGCCCGCCGTTGTGGTCACCCCCCTTTCCCGTTTGGGATGGTCCTCTGTGGCTGTTAGCCTGATTGAAGGCCTGGTGCGCATAACGGTGCTTGTCGGCTACTTGCTGCTGGTTCGGATCAACGCCGATATCCGACGGACCTTTGCCTATCACGGGGCGGAGCACAAGGCAATTTTCAGCTGGGAACAGGGTAAGGATGATGTGGATTCTGCCTTGCAGGCTTCCTGTTCCCACCCCCGGTGTGGGACAAGCTTTATACTGCTGGTTGTGGTGACCGGGATTTTTGTTTTTTCCTTCATTTCCCCGCCCACACTGTTGTGGCGGGTGCTCAGCAGGGTTTTGCTCTTGCCGCTTTTGGCGGGGATTGCCTATGAGTTTATCCGCTGGACCGGGGCCAGCAACAGCCCTGTTGCCCGGTTGGCCATGGCGCCGGGAATGGCTTTGCAGCGTCTGACCACACTGGAGCCTGACCGTGGACAGGTGGAGGTGGCGCTGGCGGCCCTGCGGGCAGTTGTTGACCCTGACGGGGACAGGGGTTATAATGGGTCAGATTCTGACACAGCACAAGAGGTGTAAAAGATGCTAGACAAATTAGAGGCGCTGGAGAAGAAATACCTTCGTCTGGAACAACAGCTTGCCGACCCCGAGCTGGTAAACAAGGACAACAAAAAATGGTTGGAAATGACCAAGGAACATGCCGCTTTGTCTGAAACAGTGGCTCTCTTTCGCCAGTACAAAGAATTGCAACAGTCGCTGTCAGAGGCGGAAGATATTATCGGTGAAAAGGCCGACGATGACTTGGTGGAGTTGGCCAAAGAAGAGCAACAGGCTCTGAAAGAGCAACTTGCAACGGTTGAAGAAAGCCTCAAGGCCGCCCTGATTCCCAAGGACCCCAATGATGAAAAAAACGTCATCATGGAAATCCGCGGGGGCACCGGCGGTGAAGAGGCGGCGCTGTTTGCAGCTGAAATCTTTAAGATGTACACCCGGTACGCTGAAGGCAAGGGTTGGAATACCGAAATGCTCAGCGCCAACTACACAGACATTGGCGGAGTGAAAGAGGCGGTCTTCGTCGTGGAAGGCCGGGGCGCCTACAGCCGCTTGAAATTTGAAAGCGGCGTTCACCGGGTGCAGCGCATACCCTCCACAGAATCCGGCGGCCGCATCCACACTTCTGCTGTGACGGTGGCAGTGTTGCCCGAGGCTGAGGAAGTAGAGGTTGACATAAACCCTGCTGATTTGCGCATAGACCTGTTTTGCTCCACCGGCCCGGGGGGGCAGAGCGTCAACACCACCCAGTCGGCTGTGCGCATTACCCACCAGCCCACGGGCATCGTTGTGTCCTGCCAGGATGAGAAATCCCAGCATAAAAACAAGGACAAGGCAATGCGGGTGTTGCGTGCCCGGTTGATGGACAAAATTCAGGAAGAACAACATGCAGAAGAAGCGGCGGCCCGCAGAAGCCAGGTCGGTTCCGGCGACCGCAGCGAACGAATTCGCACCTATAATTTTCCCCAAAGCCGGGTTACCGACCACCGGATCAACCTCACCTTGCACCGGCTGCAAGAAATACTTGCCGGCAACCTGGAGGAGATAGTTGATGCCTTGACCACTGCTGACCAGGTTGCCCGGGTGGAGCAGCTGGAAGAATGACCTCGATAGGCCAGGTGTTGCGATGGGCCAGCGACAAGTTGCACAAGGCCGGGGTTGCAGACCCTTACAGCGAGGCGCAGATTTTACTTTCCCATGTCCTAAAAGTCCCAAGGGTTAACCTGGTGCGAGACAGCGAAAAGATGCTTTCCCGGCTGCAATTGCTTAAATATAGAAGAGCTGTGGTGCAGCGCCAAAAGCGTCGCCCCACAGCTTATATTCTGGGTCGCAAGCCCTTTATGCACTGGGAGTTTTATGTCACTCCAGGTGTGCTGATTCCCCGTCCGGAAACAGAAACCATGGTGGAGCTGGCAGTGGAGGCGCTGCGAGGAAAGCCCCGGCCCCTGGTAGCGGACATCGGCACCGGCTCCGGAGTGGTGGGTCTTAGCATTGCCGCATTGGTTGCCCAGGCCCGGGTTCACGCGGTGGATATTTCCCGCCGGGCGCTGACGGTGGCCCGGCGCAATGCCCGCATGCTGGGCGTTTCATCAAGGGTGCATTTTCACCGGGGAGATTTGCTTGTCCCCCTGGAAAGATGGCGGGGAAAGTTTGACTGTATAGTGGCGAACCTTCCCTATTTGTCGGTTGAAGACTATGCAGCGCTGGCTCCCGAGCTTTACCACGAACCCCGCGGCGCCCTGGTGGCCGAGCCCGATGTTGCGTCACTCTACCGGCGCATGCTGTCTGCTGCTGTTGGCACCTTGCGCCCCGGAGGCCTGGTTGTTATGGAAATTGGCAGCGGCCACCATGAAATGGTGGAGTCCATCTGCAAGGAACAGGGGTTTGTTTCCATCGAAGTAATCAAAGACCTGGCCGGGCACAATCGCATAATTCGCTGCCTGTCCCCTGCCAAGCCCTGAAGGGCTTTTTTGTTGCGGTTGACAGCAAATGTTTTGGGCGTTATAATATCCTAGCAAAACACTATGGATTGTTTAGATATAGGAGGATGGGCAATGCGTGTTTCCACCCGTGGAGAATATGGATTGCGAGCTGTGTTGGTGCTGGCTGGCCAAGACAGACAGCAGGCCATGCCGCTCAGGGAAATTGCGGCCCGGGAAAATATCTCAGAGCAATACCTGGAGCATTTGTTCCGGGCGCTGCGCTTGTCAGGTTTGGTGGTCAGCCACAGGGGATCCCGGGGGGGCTATACCCTCTCCCGCCATCCTTCTGACATAACGGTGGGACAAGTGCTGCGCACACTGGAAGGGTCGTTGACGCCCATGGAGTGCGTAGACGGGAAACAAGTCTGTGCCCATGGCGACCGTTGTGCCACCAGGCTGTTGTGGAAAAAACTCAAGGACGCCACGGACAGCGTTGTTGATTCAACAACACTGGCAGACCTGCTGTCCATGGCAGATGCCAACGACAAGGAGTGATTGCCATGCGGAAAGTCTATCTTGATCATGCTGCCACTACACCGCTAAGGGAAGAAGTTCTGGAAGTGATGTTGCCCTATTTTTCTCAGCACTTTGGCAACCCCTCCAGCATTCACTGGTATGGCCGGGAAATTCGTAAAGTTGTGGAAGCTGCCCGGGAACAGGCCAAAGCGCTTTTGGGTGGCTCATCCGGGAGCATTTACTTCACCTCCGGCGGGACCGAATCTGACAACATTGCCATACTGGGTGCGGCGGAAGCCCTGGCCAAAAAGGGCAATCATATTATCACCAGTGCAGTGGAGCATCACGCGGTGCTGGATGCCTGCAAATCCTTGGAGAAAAAGGGCTACGAGCTCACCGTGCTCCCTGTGAACCAGCATGGCTTGGTTTCCCCCGATTCACTGGCCGCCGCAATCACCGATAAAACCGTCCTGGTTACCATTATGCATGCCAACAATGAAGTGGGCACAATTCAGCCGATAAAGGAATTGGCGGCGGTGGCCCGGCAGCACGGTGTTTTGTTTCACAGCGACGGTGTCCAGGCGGTGGGACAGATTCCCGTAAACCTGGATGAGTTGGGAGTGGACATGTACACAATTTCCGGGCATAAAATCTACGGCCCCAAGGGAGTCGGCGCCCTCTATATTCGCAAAGGTGTGAAAGTGCGGCCCCTCTACCATGGCGGAGCCCAGGAAGAAAAGGTCCGCCCTGGCACGGAAAATGTTGCCGGCATAGTCGGCCTGGCCCGGGCGCTGGAGTTGGCTGTAGAAGAGCAAAGGAGTCTAGCAGATACTTTGCTGCCGCTTCGGGAGAAAATGATAAAGGGCCTAACAGCCCTGCCCGACGTAACTCTCAACGGGCACACCAGCCTGCGGCTTCCCAACAATGTGAATATCAGTGTGGATCGGGTGGAGGGGGAATCGCTGATCCTCAGCCTGGATATGGCGGGGATAGCAGTTTCCAGCGGTTCGGCCTGTACATCGGGAGAATTGGAGCCCTCCCATGTTCTGATGGCCATGGGCCTGGACCACCAAACCGCCCACGGTTCGTTGCGCATGACCATGGGCAGATCCACATCAGAACAGGACATAGATTATGTGTTGGATGTTGTTCCCGGCATCATAGAAAGATTGCGGGCCATGTCTCCGCTCAAAGGGGAAGGAGGAAAGCAAAATGTACAGTGAAAAAGTAATGGATCACTTCCAAAATCCCCGGAACGTGGGAGAGATTAAGGATGCCGACGGCATCGGTGAGGTGGGAAATGTCCGCTGCGGTGATATCATGAAGCTTTACATCAAGGTAGGCAAGGATGAAACTATTGAGGACATCAAGTTTCAGACCTTTGGTTGTGGAGCGGCAATTGCCACCAGCAGCATCATAACCGAACTGGTCAAGGGCAAAACCCTTTCTGAAGCTGTCACAATCAGCAACAAGGATGTGGCTGAAGCACTGGACGGGTTGCCGCCGGTCAAGATGCACTGTTCCAACCTGGCTGCCGATGCCCTGCGAGCAGCGGTGGAAGACTATAACAAAAAGAAGGCCTGATTGCGGCAATTTCTGCCACCTCTCCCCCCGAGGTGGCTTGTTTATTGACAGCAAGGCAAGTGTGCTATAACATTGTACAGATGAATGCTGCAAAGATGGGAGCTGAGGGAGTTGCCGCTGTGGGCTGAAATTACAATGGGTGTGGCTGGCGGGCTGGGCCTATTTATTTTTGGCATGAAATTAATGGCAGAGGGCCTGCAGAGGGCTGCCGGCGACCGGCTGCGCCGCATTCTGGAAATGCTTACTTTCAACCGCTACGTGGCGGTGCTGACCGGCATCATAATTACCGTTCTGGTGCAAAGCAGCAGCACCACCACCATCATGATGGTGGGTTTTGTAAATGCCGGTTTGATGACGCTGACCCAGGCGGTGGGAACTATTTTGGGCGCCAACATCGGCACCACCATCACAGCCCAGATTATCGCTTTTAAGATAACAGAACTGGCCCTGCCGGCTATTGCCGTGGGTGTTGTTCTGTCTTTCTTTTTTAAGCGCCGGGTACACAAGAATATCGGCCAGGCAGTGATGGGGTTTGGGTTTTTGTTTTTGGGCATATCCATCATGGGCGACAAGCTCCATGTGCTTCGCGACTATCCGGCCTTTATTGATTTTCTGGCCACCTTCGGCCAGGTGCATATACTGGGCATTTTGGCCGGTGCTGTCTTCACAGTCGCCGTCCAGAGCAGCAGCGCCAGCACCGCCACCATCCTTGTGTTGGCGGGCAGCGGTGTGCTCACTCTGGAATCAGCCATGGCGCTGGTGCTGGGCACAAATATCGGCACCTGCATCACAGCCATGCTGGCCAGCATTGGCACCAGCCTGGGCGCCCGGCGCACAGCCATGGCCCATGTGATGTTTAACTTTATCGGCGTGATGATTTTTTACTTCCTGCTCACACCCTTTACCGAGATTATCCGTTCTTCCAGCTCTGATTTGGCCCGGCAGGTTGCCAACGGCCACTTGGTATTCAACGTGGCCAGCACCCTGCTCTTCCTCCCCTTCCTGTCCTGGTTTGTGGCGTTGATTGTCAGGCTTGTGCCCGGCGAGGAAGCAGAAGTGGAGATAGGCCCCCAGTTCATCGACCGCCGCATGCTCAACACACCCTCGGTGGCGCTGGGAGCGGCTGAGCGGGAAATAGCCAGAATGGCGGACATCGCCCTGGAGATGGTTGATGACGCAGTAGCGATTATTATGCAGAACAAACACCATCGCATCAAAGCGGTGGAGCGGAAAGAAGAAATTGTCGATGAGCTGGAAAAAGAAATAGGCGTGTATTTGTCTGAGGTGACCCAGCGCAGCATTACCGGTGACCAAAGCCGGTTGGTGGCCAATTACCTGCATGCCATCAATGATATTGAACGGGTGGCCGACCATGCCGAGAACATCGCCAACCTGGGGTTGGGCAAGTATGAAGACAACCTGCCCTTCTCTGAGGCGGCAATGGAAGAGCTGTCAGTGATGTACAACAAAGTCAGGGCAATATATGCCAAGGCTGTGGAAGCATACAAGACAAAGAACAGGGATTTGGCCCGGGAAGTGTTGGTGGACGACAACGAAATCGACCGCATGGAAAAGCGGCTGCGCAAGCAGCACGTGGCCCGGATAAACCAGGGAGCTTGTTTCCCTCCATCGGGGGTTATATTTCTGGATATCCTGTCCAACTTTGAAAGGATTGGCGACCATGCCACCAACCTGGCACAGGTCGTTCTCGGTGAGTTTTAAGAGGGGCGCAGGCCTCTCTTAGTTTTATCTGTGTTGTTTGACACTTGTTTCTTACAATAAGTATAATTAGTTAAGTCGAGTTCTGGAAAGAAGGGTTAGGGTGGCGGATAAAATAAAACTCTACCGGACGCTTTTGGCCCAGCATGGCTATAAGTGGACAAGGCCCCGGCAACAAGTGTTGGAAGTATTGCTTGAAAACAGTGACAAGCATATAAGTGCCGAGGAGCTGCACCAGATGCTGGGAGAGCATTCGGCAACCGGCTTGGCCACTGTTTACCGCACCCTTGATTTGTTGACAGAAGTGGGCATTGTGCAGCGGTTGATGTTTGGCGATGGCTGCAATCGATATGAATTGGCCGGCGATGCCCATCACCATCACCATTTGGTCTGTGATCGTTGTGGTGGTGTGTGGGAAGTGCCTTTGGATTTGCTGGACAATCTCGAGAGACTGATTGAAAAAAAACATAAGTTTTTGATTAAAGGCCATCACTTGCAGTTTAATGGCCTGTGCGCCAAATGCAGAACACACAACACCCAGGAGGAAGAATGATGGCAAAAAAAATTGCACTAGTGTTGCTTTTGCTGTTGCTGATTCCAGGTGGCAGCGTTTATGGGGAGGATGACGATTACTGGGTCCCTGAGTTCGACACCGAGGTGGTTCGGGGACGTGTACTGGAAGTTTCTGAGTATGAAGAGATAGAGCATGATTGGACTTTTGTTGGCCGGCAATGGGTTACTGTTGAGATAACAAGCGGGCGCTTTCGCGGGCAGGTGGAAGAGCTGGAAAACCTTTTCACCGGCATTGATTATCGGGATCTGGAACTAAAGCCCGGTGATCAGGTGTTGTTGTTTATAGAGACGGACCAGGGAAGGCTGGTCAGTGTAAATCTGCATGATGTGGCCCGGGACAACTACCTTTACATCCTTTTGGCAATGTTTGTGGCGGGGATAATTTTCGTCGCCTGGCTGCGGGGTTTAAAATCGCTGTTTACATTGGCTTTCATGGGTATTGTAATCGTCTACGGGCTGTTGCCGCTGATATTGGAAGGGCATAATCCCCTGTTGTTGACTGCGGGATTTGCAGCCCTGATAACGCTGGTAACCTTGACCGTCATCGGCGGGTTCAACAAAAAAACCGCCTCAGCCATTCTTGGCACCCTGGGCGGCTTGC
>PWLI01000081.1 GCA_003559415.1 Clostridiales bacterium
CTCCACACGGAGATGCACCAGGTAGTTTTCCACCATTCGGTCCATGGGCAAGGCTCCTTTACTCAGCTGTTGTTCTACAAACTTACCATAATTCCGACGCCAGGTCAAAGCATCAATTTTCGTGCCACGCAAAGTCACCATACGCAGGCTTTTTTATCCATGAAGCACTTAAACCAAGGAGCTTTTGTTGACATAATCTGTCTCTCTCTCAAGTCTCCTCAGTTGTTGCAGGATATTCAGAAACTGTGGAGAAATGATTTTTTGGGTCAGTATTTCCTATAGAAAAGCAACCGGGTAAGGAGAACGAAGAATGAATTTGGTAAAAAAGTGGAGTCGCCTGCTAGCTTCGCTGACTGGCCGGGAAGTCCACTCCCAAGAGGTCCGCACCGCCCTGGCCAGAGCATCCCAACGCTTGGTGAACTGCGCCCTGACCTCCCCGGCAGGGTTGCTTCAATCACTGGACTCAACAGAACAGGGCCTCAGCCAGCAACAGGCAGAGCAACTGCTGGACAAATACGGGAAAAATGAAATAGCCCATGAAAAGGCGCCACCCTGGTACCGACAGCTGATTCAGGCATTTTTCAATCCCTTTGTCGGCATCCTGATGTTGCTGGCGGCAGCTTCCTTTGTCACAGAATACATATTTGCCCCGGCAGGCGAGGAAGATCTGACGGCGCTGGTGATTATTTCCGCCCTGGTGCTCATCTCGGTGGGGCTGACCTTTATCCAGGAGTACCAGGCCAACCAGGCAGCAGAAAAGCTCAAGGCCATGGTAACCAGCACCTCCGAAGTAAAGCGGGCGGGCGCAAAGCACAAAGTAGACACCAGCCAGTTGGTGCCCGGAGATGTGCTGCTTTTGTCGGCAGGAGACATTGTGCCGGCCGATGTGCGCTTCATTGACACAAACAACCTTTCCGTTAACGAAGCGGCACTTACCGGTGAATCGCTGCCGGTGGAGAAGCACGCCCAGCCTTTCACCGGCACCCTGACAGAAAAAGCCAACGCCCTGGACCTGCCCAACATTGGCCTCATGGGCACAAACGTGGTCAGCGGCTCTGCCACCGCAGTGGTGTTGGCCACCGGCGCCAACACATACTTTGGAGCAATGTCCCGGGAGTTGGTCGGCCACCACCCGCCCACCAGCTTCGACAAGGGGATTGGCAGCGTCAGCAAGTTGCTCATTCGTTTTATGGCGGTAATGGTGCCGATTATTTTCCTGATCAGCGGCTTGGCCCGGGGCGACTGGTTCGGAGCCCTGCTCTTTGGGCTGGCAGTGGCCGTCGGGCTGACACCGGAAATGTTGCCCACCATTGTTACCGCCAACCTGGCCAAGGGCACGCTGGAAATGGCCAAGGGCAAAACCATTATCAAGCGCCTCAGCGCCATACAAAACCTGGGGGCCATGGATGTACTCTGTACAGACAAAACCGGCACTCTGACTGATGATGCAGTATCACTGGAGCACTGCCTTGGACTGGACGGCAGGCCCGACGACAGTTTCCTCACCGAGCTTTACCTCAACAGTCAGTACCAAACCGGTTACCGCAATCCCCTGGATGAAGCCATCCTGGCCAATGACGCGGTGCTGGACCGCCGGCAAGCGGAACAACAATTTGTCAAGGTGGACGAGGTGCCCTTTGAAACCGCCCGACGGAAAATGTCCGTTGTGGTCAGGTCTGACGAAGGGAAAGAAATCTTGATATGCAAGGGCGCCATAACTGAAATGCTGGACAGCGCTGAGAGCGTCCGTATCGATGGCAGAGTAATTTATCTTGATAAGAAAGTTCGCCAGGAAATTGAAGAACTGGCCAAAGAAAGAATCAACGATGGGTTCCGGGTGTTGCTCTTAGGCAAGCGGGAGTTCTCCGCCAGCAAAGAACAGTACGGGCCGGAACATGAAACCGGTTTGACGCTGCTGGGCATGTTGGGGTTTTGGGACCCGCCCAAGGACACTGCCGGCCCGGCCATGGCCGCCATCCACAACAGTGGCGTCCGGGTAGTGGTCATCACCGGCGACAATGAGGTGGCCACCCGCCGCATTTGCCGGGAAATTGGGTTTGAAATAACAGGGCTTGTTCATGGTCAAGACACAGAAGAGATGTCCGACCAGCAGCTGACAGCAGCGGTGGAGGATGCGAATGTTTTTGTGCGCACCGCACCGCTGCAGAAATCCCGCATCCTCAATGCCCTGAAGGCCAATGGCCATATTGTCGGCTTTCTGGGTGATGGCATAAACGATGCTCCTGCCCTTCGGGACTCGGATGTGGGCATCTCGGTGGACAATGCTGTGGACATCGCCAAGGAGTCGGCGGAAATCATTCTGCTGGAAAAAAGTCTGATGATCCTGGACGAGGGCATCACCCGGGGACGGATGGTCTTTGGCAATATCATGAAATATATTAAAATGACCGTCAGCTCCAATTTTGGCAACGTCTTCAGCGTGCTGGTGGCCAGCATATTCATCCCCTTCCCCCCCATGCTGCCGCTGCACCTGCTTATTCAAAACCTGCTCTATGATATTTCCCAGTTATCCCTGCCATGGGATACGGTGAACGAAGAGTACATCACCAGGCCACAAAAATGGAACCCGGCCAACATCACCCGGTTCACCCTCTATGTGGGCCCGGTGAGCTCAATTTTCGACTTCACCACCTTTGCCCTGCTGTGGTTTGTGTTTGGCGCCAATACAGCGGCAGATCAGTCCTTTTTCCACACCGGCTGGTTTGTGCTGGGGCTCTTGTCCCAGACGCTGGTGGTTCACATCATACGGACCAGGAAAATCCCCTTTATCCAAAGTACAGCTGCCAAGCCGGTGCTGATTATGACCGGGTTGGTGATGATCATCGGATTGGTTCTTCCCTTCACTCCATTGGCAGAAGCCATAGGGTTTGTGACGCTGCCGCTGCCCTATTTCTTCTGGCTCTTTGCCACGTTGCTGGCCTATTTCGGCCTGATGCAATTGGTAAAGACATGGTATGTAAAGCGTTTCAATCAATGGCTGTAAGCTTACAATAAAGACCTGCAAAGGAGAATTCACTTTGTCCCCTTTCATCCATCTGCAGTCCGGCTACTACGCATCACTGTGTTTTTACGGGTTACAGAAAATTGGCTTCATGAACAGCAAAAAAGACCCCCATTATAAAAAGTGGGCTGACCAACTGAGTGAGCTGGGAGAAGCTTTCCGCTTTAATGCTCCCCTTGCCGGCGGGCCGCTGTTCTCTTTGGTTTATCAAGTGCCTGGCTACCTTGACCCCCAATCATTGCAGGATCTCCAGGAAGTTTTTCAGGCTACAGACAAATTTATTGTCGACAGGGATATAGCTGTCTTTAAAAAACAGTTTCCCTTTAAAACCTTGCATTGGGAGAAATGGTACACAGAAGCTTGGCTGAACAATATTTTTGCGGGCATGGCCCATGATATTCCGGCAGCCCGCAAGGCTGTAAAACTTTTCTTTGAATTCATGAAAGAGATGTGGCTCAGTTATCCGGAAGCCCATGCAGAAAAAACTTCCCGATATCCCTTTGCCCAGAGGGAGTTGTTGGCAAACAAATTGAATGTATTTGACCGCTGGCAACAACAACTGGAACAACCCTACCCTTACAGTTCTTTCAAAGTAATAATTTGCCCCCAGAGCGAAACATTTGCCAGCAGTCTGGGACCTGAAAAAATTGTCTTCGGTGCCAAACATAGTTGGCCTGTACTGGAAAATGCATTAACCCACGAAATTGGGGTCAGGACTGCCAACCTGGAAATTCTGGCAAAACACCCCGAAACAGGACCCTTTATGAAGGCAAATTACTTCGGCATGTTAAAGATTATCGAGACAGAAATCTGCTACAGAAAGAAAAACCTGTTGCCTTCGGACAGTAAAGATCCTTTCGTAAAAAGCATGGGGCTTGAAAAGCTGATGGCTTGGCGGCAACAGCAAAACGTCAACTGCGGTTTCCCTTCATTACTTGCCAAACTTTACACAGCAGCTCATGCCAATTCCTTGCTCTAACCGGGAAAAAGTTGTTGCATCAAATTGCAGGCATAAAAAAAGGGGCTGCCGACTGAGTCGGCAGCCCCTGCTGTTAACGCAAACGTTGTTCCAAGTCATCCAGTTGCCGGGCCAGTTCCCCGGGGACCCCGGAACCCAAACTCTCATAGTAGTCCCGTATAGACTGAGCCTCCTGCGTCCATTGGGACTTGTCAACCCTCAGCAACTCTTCCAGCTGGGATTGAAAAAGGTCAAGCCCTTCCAAGTCCAAATGCTCTGGCGCCGGCACATGGCCGATGGGCGTCCTGACTGCATCGCCCTGGCCCGTCACCCGTTCAAAAATCCATTTCAGCACCCGGCTGTTTTCCCCAAATCCCGGCCAGATGAAATTGCCGTCCTCATCTTTCCGGAACCAGTTTACCGAGTAAATCCGGGGCAGCTTGTCCGATTGGGTCTTGCTTCCCATGTCCAGCCAGTGTTGCAGATAGTCAGAGATGTTGTAGCCGCAGAAGGGCAACATGGCAAAGGGGTCGCGACGGACCTGGCCCACCTTGTCGGAGATGGCAGCGGCGGTTATCTCCGAGCCCATGATGGAGCCAAGAAACACACCATGTTGCCAGTCAAAGCTCTCGTAGACCAGGGGGATGGTGGAAGGCCTGCGCCCGCCCACCAAAATTGCAGAGATTGGCACCCCCCGGGGATTTTCCCACTCATCGGCAATGGCCGGGCACTGGCTGGCCGGGGCGGTGAACCGGGCGTTGGGATGGGCGGCCGGGCGGTCTGTTCCGGGAGACCAGTCCTCTCCCCGCCAGTCAATCAGGTGATCCGGCGCATCGGAGCCAATCTCTTCCCACCAAACATCGCCATCATCGGTAAGAGCCACGTTGGTGAATATGCAGTTTTGCTTCAGCGTTTCCATGGCACAGTGGTTGGATTTCCGGGACGTGCCGGGCGCAACGCCGAAAAAACCGGCCTCGGGATTTATTGCATAGAGACGGCCATCGTCGCCAAACCTCATCCAGGCGATGTCATCGCCGATGGTGTCCACCTTCCAGCCGGGCACTGTGGGCACCAACATGGCCAGGTTGGTTTTGCCGCAGGCGCTGGGGAAGGCGGCGGCAATGTACCTGCTTTCCCCCTGGGGATTGGTGATGCGCAAGATGAGCATGTGCTCTGCCAGCCAACCCTCGTCCCGGGCCTGGGCTGAAGCAATGCGCAACGCCAGGCATTTTTTGCCCAACAGGGCATTGCCGCCATACCCCGAGCCATAGGACCAAATAGCCCGCTCTTCCGGGAAGTGGGTTATGTACTTGTGCTCCATGGGCGCACAGGGCCAGGGCACATCCTCTTGGCCCGGTGAAAGAGGAGCGCCCACCGAATGCAGACAGCGGGCAAATTCGCCGCCGCCGTTTATCAACTCAAGAGCCCCATTTCCCATCCGGGTCATGATGCGCATGTTGACCACCACATAGGGGCTGTCAGTCAGCTGGATGCCCCGCTTGGACAAGGGGGAATCCAGGGGCCCCATGCTAAAAGGTATCACGTACATCGTCCGTCCCTGCATACATCCGTCATACAGTCCGGTCATTGTCTGCTTAAGCTCATCGGGGTCAACCCAGTTGTTGGTGGGGCCGGCATCTTCCTGTTTCTTTGATGCAATAAAGGTCCGCTCTTCCACCCGGGCCACATCAGAAGGATCGCTGCGGAAAAGATAACTGTTGGGCCGCTTTTCCGAATTCAGGCGAATGGCGCTGCCGGCAGCGACCATCTCATCCAACAGGCGCTGATTCTCCGCATCGGAACCATCACACCAGTATACAGAATCCGGTCGGCAAAGTTGCCGCATCTCCTCCACCCACTGCTTAACCCCACTGTGCTTGCATTCCATCAAGACTCTCCTTTCTGTCACCGTTATCGGCAGAAAAATACCCAATCCCCTTACGCTGAAAGGGACTGAGATGATTGTTACACTCTATATTCTATATGTGACATACAAATCCTTTTCGTGTCCATAGCTTTCATGGCAATTAACCAAACTGAAACAATTCCATTCCCACGCCCCAGACGACATTTTACTTTACTAAAGCAGTGAATAGTGGTAAATTGTACAGGAGGTGCAAAGATGTTCAAGTCAGGTTTTTGGCTGGGCGGCTTTGCAGTTTTTTTAATTGCTTTTTTGCTTCTGGCTGCTGGATGCGGGCTGTGGGGTTCTGACGGCACCAACGGAAATGATATTCCCGATCCAGACCCGAACAATGGCAGTGACGAAGAACCGGACGGCGGCAATGACGACGATTCGGACACTTGGGATCCTGGATATGACCCCGATTCCAACCTTCCAGAAACAATCATCACACAGATTCACAACCTGCCCCCGCCCCCCCAGCCTGTTTTCAGCTTCACCCTGCCCGATGGCAATTACAACAATGCTGCAGTCTCGCCCGATGGGCAGCGAGTGATTGTCTGGGGCAACGATCCTCCCGGCGACCAGCAGCTTACCAGCTATTGGCGGATTTATGATGTTGCGGCGGCCAGCTATGGCCCGGAAAACACCCTGCCCGGACTGATGTGGGTATATTGGAGCCCCGACAGCAGCAAAATTCTTACTTACAACATGCATGCCGATGATCAGTACTACCTGATTGATGCAACAACCGCCGACTGGGTGTCGCTGGACGAGTTTGACTACATGTTTGGATTGGTCCATTGGAATAGTGACATTGAAATTGCCTGGCGTTACCAGGGACATACCGGTGTGCTCTACAACATTGAAACAAAGGATCTGGACGAAACCCCGACCCTTGTATCTCACATAGTTCATACACCCCGGGGTCGGTTCTGGGTTGTGCACACCCCCTCTGTCACTCAAATGGTGGTTGAAGACACGGCCACAGACTTCCCCCCTGGATCATTGCTGATGAACATATTTCAAGCTGGCTGCCTAGTCCGTGAGCTGGACAGTTACCAGGCCATAAACCGTCTGCTTCTCTACCCTCTGGACATGGACGCAGTCCCCACAACGGCAGACTTTGATTATGACATCCACATCGGTCACTCGGATTATCCGCCATTGGACTTTGTGTTTTGCGTCGTTGAGTACAACAACCACTTTTACTACGGCATAATCAGTGCCGACCTTTCAGTCACATTGTTGGGCTTGCACTACAGTTGGGACAGCATGCAGGAAATCACATCTTCCGGAAACTTTCTTGTTGTCCGGCAACAGCACTGCCAGGAAATATCTGTATATAATGTCAATCTTCCCTAGTAATTGAGCGGTGGCCTGCAAATCTCAATCTAAGGAGACTGGTCAATGGGAAAATTGAAACACCTTTACCCCATGACGTACAAGGCTGCTCTGTTGCTTTTGGCACTGCTGCTCTCCTGCTTATCACTCTATCCCTTTGCCACACCTGTCTGGGCAGAAGCTGCCTCCCCTCCGATTCATGGAACTCAAAATGCTGGCGTCGCCAAACCAAGCCGCTTTCTCGGGTCAGATACATTGTTGGATCTGGGACAAGAAATTCCGCCTCTGGCCATTGCCGCCGCCAGCGGCGATGTCAACTTTCTCGAGAAATGTTGGGGTCTCTGGCCAACCGACGAAACAGGTGCTCAGCATTTGCTGGTGCTGGCCATCGTCAACGGCCATCCAACGACAATGGTTTTCCTTCTCCAGCACGGGGCAAGCCCGTCAGCCACAGGTACCAGCGGCCATACCCCCCTGCAGCTGGCAGTGATGACCGGAAACCTTGACGCCGTGCTGACACTCCTGGAAGTGGACGGCAGGCGCCAGCAGCAAGCAAATCATCTCATCATCTCCCGGTTGATTGTCCTGTTCCACGAAAAAAACCGGAGAGTAAGGATACTGCCGGAATTTATCGACCGGGCCCGGGCCATGGGCTACCGGTTTGTGCATTTGTCTGACTACCTGCCCTAGTAGTGGCCCGGCCCGGCAAAATCCTTCAGCAGCCGGGTTTTGTCCTGTTCATCCAAATTCAGCAAGGCCTCAAAACTTTTCAGGCTGATGTTGCCCACGGAAAAGAGCAGTTCGGTGTAGGCCTTTTCATCTATGCCGTGCTGCTTTTCCATGTCCAACAGGCGCTTGAGCCCATAGTAATAGCAGTTGAAATAACCGACCATCAGTTCTTGGGCCCGGACCTGTCCCCGGGCAGTGTCCCGGTCAAAGCCCAGTTCATCCATGTAGAGCGCCACTGCATCTTCCAACGGCCTGCCAAAATGGCGCAGGTACAGTTCCGCCTTGATGCGCACCGCTGTGTGGTGACGGCGGTAGGCGACAAACAACGGGTAGAAGGGATCCTCGGCAAATACAAACTCAAAGACCCGCTCGGAACGGTGGGCGGCACCCTCGATCAGCGGCGTGGCCCGGGCGCCCAATTTGAAACTCTCAGGCAGGGGGCCGGCGGTGGTGCGGACAAACTGGACGTGGTGGCCGGGGTAGGCCTCATGGATGGCCATCATCTTCAGCCAGCCATCGGTCACTGCCCGGTAGTTCCCCTCATTGAGGTACATCTCTCCCACCAGGGGGCGGCGGCGATGGCAGCCTCCACCGTAACCACCCCAGGGGAAGTGGCCCTTTATCTGTTCCGGCACCGGCAACACCAGGCACTCTTCTTGGGGAAGAGAGACATAGCCCCGGGCTCCCTCCTTTGCCCTGTCCAGATAGTCCTTGCCCCGGGCAAACATTTCCTCAGGGCTCTGGCAACTGCCGGCGTATTTATCCAGTATGGCGGCGACATCTGCCATGGACCCGGCCTTGTCAGAAATGTTCAGCCGGCAGGCAAGGTCCAGCACTTGTTGGCGGTTGTCCTCCACTTCCTGATTATGCCACTTGAGCAACTGGTCAAGCTCCACTCCCAGGTCCTCTAAAAGCAGCTGGCGGTAGTACTCGTCGTCCAACTTGAGATTTGCTGTTGATTCTTCTTCCTTGCTGTCTGCCTGGTTTAAGGCATGCTCTTGCCATTGTGCGCTCTTTGCAGCCAACTCTTTGAGCTTTTGGGCCCCTTGCTGCTGATTTTGCCCAGACAAGCCGGGAAAATGCCCGGCCATGTTGTCGGCAGCCATGGTCGCCACCCTGCCCAGTATGTTGCAGGCATCGGCCAGCTGTTTGACGTGAGTGTCTGATACCTGGTTCAGTTCTTCTGCCAAACCGGCCCACAGCTCGTCGGCCTGGTCCAGGCGGGCGTGCAATATGGCCAGGCGCTCATCGGCAGGCCGGGAATCTTTGTGGGCCATGAAGTCAATAAACCCGGTCAGGGCGCCGATGCTCAGGCCTGGCCGGCTGCCCAGCGACTGTAACCGGGAAAGCTGGCCCTGGATGAGTTCATCGAAATGGTTGCTCAACAGGGCATACACCGGGTCAGGGGCCGGCAGTTCCCGGACTTCCTTGAGCAGGCGGGACAAAGCCCGCTGTTGCTCTTGGCGGTTCTGCCGGGTGGGCACAAAGGTTTGGCGCTCAAAATCCCGGGCGCTGCGCAACTTATAGGCAATGCCGGCGCAGTGGGCATCAAGTTGACGGTAGCGTTGTCGCAGGTTTTCGCTCATATTGGTCCTCCCTATGTATAAGGGACAGCCCTCTTGATTGCTGAGAGAGCCATCCCTTTTTGGTTGCTACTTGAGGTGGCGGTCAAACCACTGGGTTATTTCCTCGAGGCGGCGGATGCGGTTTTTCGGCTTGCCGCTGCGGCTGAGTTCGTGGTTTTCCCCCTTGAACAGACAGAGCCGGGACTCAACGCCGAAATATTTCAGGGCGGTGAACATCTGCAGCGCTTCCGGTGTCCAACAGCGATAGTCCTGGTCCGAGTGGATGAACAGCGTAGGGGTCTTTACCTTGTCTGCGTACTTCAGTGGTGAATGCCACCAGACCTTTTCCACGTCATCCCAGGGGTGTGTCCCCACCTGGTCGTCCACGAAAAAGTAGCCGATGTCGGCGGTGTAGCCCATGGACACCCAGTTGGAGATGCTGCGTTGAGCAGCAGCAGCCCGAAAGCGGTGGGTATGGCCGATTATCCAGTTGGTCATAAACCCGCCGTAGGACCCGCCGGTGACGCCCAGGCGCTCACTGTCAATGTCCGGGTAGCGTTTAAGCACTTCATCGGCAAAGGCCATGATGTCATCATAGTCAATTGTGCCGTAGGCGCCCCGGATGTCGGCAAAGGCGTTGCCCTTGCCATCGCTGCCCCGGGGATTGCAAAACATTACGAAGTAGCCCTGGTTGGCCCAGTACTGCATTTCGTGGAAAAAGGTTTCGCCGTAGACAGTCTTGGGCCCGCCATGAATGTTGAGGATGGCAGGATGCTTCTCGCCCTCTTTGTAATCAACGGGCTTGATTACCCAACCGTCGATAGTAACGCCGGGGTCGGTTTCAACGGCCAAGTGCTCCAGGGGAGAAATGCTCTTTTCGGTGTGAACCCAGTCGTTGAAGCTTGTTATTTTTTCCTCTCCCTGGTCTTTCAAGCGGTATAGTTCCTGGAGACGCAAGTCACGCATGCCCACAAACAAAACCTGGCCGTTGCGCACGTCAAAGCTGTCCACCGAGCCGCCAGCCTGGGTTATGCGGGTGATGTCCCCATCAGCGTTGACACTATTGATATATGAGTTGCAGCCCTCGGTTGTCACGAAGTACAACAATCCCTGATCCACCCGGGCGCCATCGCCGCCGCCCAGGCGGCAGTCGGATCCCACCGAGCTCCAGGGACTGGCGTCAAAGTCCGGGGTCAACAGCTTGCGGTCGCCGGTGTTTTTGTCTATGGCATATAAACGGGGGTTTTCACTGAGGCCATATTTTTCCATGGACCGGCCCATGGCCAGCAATTGTCCTTCCACATAGTGGACATCCTGCCAGGAGAACTTCTCGGTGGTCAGTTGGGTGAGTTTGCCCTTTTCCATGTCCAGCAAAAACATGAAGTTGAAAACTTCCATCTTGCCGACAAACTGCTGAGCCAGCACAATGGCCTCGGTCTTGTCTGCGTTGAGCCGGAAGTTTTGCACCTGGAGGGTTTCATCCCCAACCAACTCCCACTTGCCGGTGGCAGCATCATAGATGCACAGGCGGTTGCGCTTGCCGGCGATAAACCCTGCACCATTGCTCCAATAGGGAATCTCTTCCATGGTTTCCCAGGCCTGTTCATCTTTGCGTTTTTTGAGCTCTGCGGCCTTATCCTGGTCTGACATATCTTCCAGCGACGGACGCTGGGGATGCCAGGACACCGTCATCACATACTTGTCTTCCGTCGCTTTGCGGAAGGCGCGCACTTCCAGTGGCAGCCGGAAAGCTTCGGTGGCTTCGCCGCCATGGATGTTTATACTGTAAAACACCGTCAACGGCTCGCCGTTGGCGGCCTTTTCCCTATCCTTGGGGTTGCGCATGGCGGGAAAAAGGATGGTGCTGTCATCCAGCCAGATGAAACCCTTTTCCTTGTCCGCCGCTGTCAGCTGAAAACAGGCGCCGTCCTCCACCCGATAGAGCCACAGGTTGGACTTGTAACCATTCTCTTCCATGTCTGCCTTGTGATGGACAAAACAGGCATGTTTCCCGTCGGGGCTGAATTCCAAGCTGGACAAAAATACGTACTTGGTAAACTCATCGATTTGCAGTTTTTCCATGCTCTGACCTCCAGTCTTTTATTGGGTCTTTACTTGGCAACTGACACTTCCAGTTCTTCGGTATAATCCTCTTCCCTGCTGACCACCTTCTGTTTCCACCCGCCCTGGGCAAATACGGCAAAGGCAACGATGCAAATAATCAGGTTGCTGCCCACCATGGCAAACCAGACTGATCGCTCTGCCAGCGGTGTGAAGTTCTTGAGCAACAGCACCAGGGGTATGCGCAGCGCCCACAGGCGCCCGGTGGTTATAAGCATGGCCTTTACTGTATGGCCGGCACCCTGAAAGGCGCCGACAAAGGATTGGAAAACGCCCATAAGCGGCAACGACAGGCCGATTAGGCGCAGGTAGTATACCCCCTGGTCCAGCACCACTTGGCTGTCGGTGAAAATTCCCACCAGCATCGGCGCCAGGGGAAACAGCGCCAGGCCGCCCACCGCCAACAGAGCGACTGAGAGCTTGATGCTTTCTTTCACTGCCTGCACTGCTCTGTCCACCTGATCAGCGCCCAGGTTCTGGCCGACGACCGCAGCCAGGGCAGCGCCCAGCCCCATGGCCGGCATCAGCACCAGGGAGTTCATTTTGTTGCCGATGCCAAAGGCGGCGATGGTGACGCTGCCAAAGGAAAGCACAAACACGTTGAGCAACATAAATCCAAAGCCCTCCACCGAATGTCCCACACCCGCCGGCAGACCGACCCGGATAATGGTTTTCAGCACCTTGGGGTTAAAACGCAAATCGCCAAACTGGGGGCGAATGCCGTTGTTGGTAAAGAACAAAAGGTACATGCCCGCCACAGTAGCCAGCGCCCGGGACACAACTGTGGCCCAGGCCGCACCGGCCATGCCCATATCCAGGGTAAACATGAAGATGGGATCCAGTATGATGTTGAGCAACACTGAACCGCCACCCAAGAGCATTGGAGTCAGGGTGTCCCCCTGGCCCTGCTTGATGGATTGAAAAGCAAAAAACACAAACATGGTGGGCATGCCGGCAAAGATTATTGAAATGAACTGCCAGCCATAGTCCAACATGGCGCCGTCGGCACCCATGAGGGCGAGAATGTCCCGTCCCCACATCACGCCCACCAACCCCAATGCCAGGGAAAACAAAAAAGAAAAGCTCACCAGTTGCCCGGCTACCTTCTTGGCGGCATTTTCATTTTTCATCCCAACAAACTGGGAAACAATGCTGGTGCCGGCTATATTCATGCCGATGCCAAAGGCCATGGTCACAAAAATCATCGGCCACACAAAGTTAATCGCTGCTACTGCACTGTCGCCGTCGGCCAGGCGGCTGACCCAGTACATGTCAGCGACCTGGTACAACGTCTGAATCGCATTGCCCAGCACCACCGGCAGCGCCAGGGCAATAAGGGCTTTCCTTATATTTCCCTGGAGAATCATTTGCTGGTTTCTGTTTACTTTAAGCATGGCAGGTCCTCACTTAATTTCTATTCACTAATCTTTCTATTCACTAACGTTTACATTTTATCACCAGCGATGGCAATTGACCAGTGCAGCAGGGATTTTATGGAAGCAGGGCGAATAATAATATCATAAAATCAGGGACGGGAGGACTGACTATGAAGAAGTGTCGGATAGTTGCCCCCTTGTTGCTTGCCTTGTTGCTTTTATTCCAACCAGCTCTTTTCCATGCTGCACCAGACGAAGTGCCGTGGGAGTTTGTGTCGGGCCCGTTTCCCCGGCTCACTGATGTTGTTTTTGGCAACGAATTGTTTGTTGCCGTCGGTGAAAACCTTGTGCTGACATCTGCCGACGGTGAAGACTGGACGCTGCAGCATCATGCCGACAGATACCTGGAAGCAGTAACCTGGAATGGGGAATTTTTTGTTGCAGTGGGTAACAGGCAAATACTCAAATCAGAAGACGGGATTAGTTGGTCTGAAACCTACCCAGGAGAAAGATCATTTTACCAGGTTGCCTGGGGTGACGGTATTTTTGTAGCTGTTGGCAGCCAGGGGGCGGTGGCCACATCTCCCGACGGTGAGACATGGACAGAGGTTTCATCGGGCACCACCCAATGGTTGCAGACCGTCTCATGGGGCAACGGCAAATTTGTCGCTGCCGGGTTTGATCAGATATTCACCTCCCCTGATGGGGAAAACTGGACCAGTCACGACTCACCCGCCGGAGACATCCGGACAGTGCAGTGGCTGAACAACAAATTTGTCGCTGCCGGTGATGGCCTGATGTTTTCCACTGATGGCCTGGACTGGGAGGTGAAGTCCATAGACAATCAGTACAGCCTGTTGTCGGTGAGCTGGAGCGACAGCGCCTATGCTGCCGTGGGGTTGGAGGGTCAGTTGTTCTCTTCCTCTGATGGAGACAGTTGGCACCAGGCAGAATCAGAAACCCAGCAGCCCTTTTCAGGTGTGGCTTGGGGCAATGACCGGTTTGTTGCCGTGGGTTGGGGCGTTATCAGCACTTCAGCTGACGGCAGCACCTGGAACATAACCCACAGCGGCCCGGGCACACCGTTATACAGTGTTGCCCACGGCACACCGGGATTTGTGGCAGTTGGCGAAGAAGGTGTTATCCTCTTCTCAGCCGACGGCGCATCCTGGGAGCCTTCCACCACCACAGTTTACAACTCCCTTTTTGATGTAAGCTGGGGCGACGGCCTGTTCGTAGCGGTGGGCGGAACTGAATATGGAGAACGGGGAATTTTAGTCACTTCTGCTGACGGTCTCCAGTGGGCTGACGCAGACGATGTTACCGTACCCATCCTGGCCAGCATAACCTGGGGTGACGGTCGCTTTGTGGCGGTTGGCCAGTGGGGAACGGTTATAACTTCCGACGATGGTGTTAACTGGGTTGAACAAGACAGCGGTTTTGACGGGGCACTGGACAGCGTGGCCTGGGGTGACGGCCTGTTCGTGGCAGTGAGCCACACCGGAGCAATCATCAAGTCAACTGATGGTGAAGAATGGGTGGTCGCGGTAAGTGAAGGAGAAGGTTTTGGCACCCTGACCTGTGTAGCCTGGGGCGATGACATTTTTGTCGCCGGCGGCCGGGATGGAGTGTTCTTCACCTCTTTGGACGGACTCCACTGGGAACAGTCAGAAAACCTGATAACCGCAGACATAACTGACATAATTTGGGCAGGCATTTTCCTGGCAGTGGGCAGCGATGGCCTTGTTGCTGTTTCCGAGGATGGTTTTACCTGGCAACAAATGGGCTCGCCGGTGGAGTATACGCTCTACGCTGCAGCCACCGGGGCAGGGAAGATAATCGCCGCCGGTTATTACGGAACGTTGCTGACAGCGCCCGAAGACGCCCTGGCGCCGTCGGAGCCGGATCCCGAACCCGACCCGGAACCAGAGCCTGAACCTGATCCTGAACCTGAACCCGACCCTGATCCTGAACCGGATCCCGAGCCAGGTTCTGAACCGCTCTGGCGCCATCCCTTTGTTCTGCTGGGCGGCCTGGTGGGATTTTTCGTCATCGCCATCTCGATAATGCTGGTTGTTTTGGTCAAAGTGCTTAAAAAATAGAGGAACGGACCCAGGGGCGTCGAAATCCCAATAGTAATACAGTAAAAGGAGCGCATGCCTGTGGACAAAAAATCACTGCCGGCAAACCTCGAGAAAATCTCCAAGCTGACTGATGTTTTTTCCCAGGGCAAGGGCCAGATGCCGGACATGCAAGAAATCATGTCTTCGGCCAAAGACTTGCTGTCCGGGCAGCAGGATGCGCCGGATGACAGTCCACCTCCGGCAATAATCACCGTCAAGCTCAGTTACTCGTTGCTGGAACCCGACGGTCAGGAAGCAGAAGCAGGCGAAGGTGAAGGGCAACTTACGGAAGAAAGCCTGGCTGTGCTGCCCAAACTGGGCATGCCGCTTAAGTACCCATTGCGCAGCATCAACGTTTCCAGCACTGACGATTACCGGGTGGAGTTGCAGTGCGTCTCCGGTGAAACATTGATCCTTTACCACATGGGTTACAAGTTTGATGACTTTGTCCGCATACTTGTCAGACTGAAAAACAAGACGCTGCTCAGCGACATGCTGTTTTTGGAAAGCCTGCGCACATCCGGTGTGCAAGCCAAGTATTCGCTGACGGATGCCAGCGGCCAACAGACAACCGGAGAGTGCGAAGTCCGTCTCTACGACACCGCCCTGGTGACGCTGACGCCTGCCAGTGAGATATTCCGTCTTCCTTACAGTTTCATAGCGGACATCAAGGTGGAAGACTATGTAATGACAATTAGTTCTGAACTTGGTTCCCAGCTCAAGCTGTCCCAAATGGGGCCCAAGCTGGACTTGCTCAGCCGCAGGTTGTCTGAAGCCATGAACAACCTGGCCATGCAGGCTCAAGCCATGGTGCAGGACTTTCTTCCCGATGCCAATCCCCGGGTGTTGCGCCAGGTGGCCAGGCTGATGAGGGATGGACGGGCAGTCCAGCAGCAATCGCTGGAAGAGATTTGCCCCCAGCTGTGGCCGCAACTGGAACAACAGCTGGATGCCGTGGGGATTAAGGACGAGTATCAGTTCCTCTCTCGCCTTTCCCCCCCAGGCAAAACAGCAATCGGCGTCAAACGGGGGTTGATGGGCGACATCACCGGCGACTATACCTGGTTTCTCATTCCCCTCTACTCCGGCGATGCCGGTCAGCCAGGCAATGCTGTGGCCATGGAGGCATCTTCCGAAGGGGAGGGCGGCGGCAAGGCAACCTACTTCTTCCGCATCACCGGCCGTGAAGAATACCGTAACATGGAAGATGCTGAAACCCTGCACGGAATTGCCGAAGAGTTTATGTCGCTTCTCAACATCTGCCTGCTGGCTATCAACTTCCGCCGGGAGCCGATATACATTACCGATGACCAGATTGACACACCGCGCTTTGCCCGCTACCGTTACTCAGTAGCACTGATCCCCGAGTTGCAGTTGCTGCGGGAGCGGTTTATTGGACGGGTTTTCCATCGGTCCAGAGGGCAATGGGAACAGGATGTTCAAGACCTTTTGGCGTTTAATGTTGCCAGCTCCGACGACGGGGAAAGGTGGTCCAAGACATAAACTTGATGCAAAAGATCATTCGGAGGTGAGTTCCATAGTCGGTTACAAACAACCCTGCCGCTACTGCAGCGCCCTGCTTCCTCCCAACTCAAAGGTGTGCCCAATATGTAAAAAAGTCAACCCGCTGGATGAGTTGCGCTGCCCCAACTGCCGCAATCCAGTGAGAAAGGCCTGGAAGGCCTGCAACAACTGCGGCCTGATACTGGAAATAGACTGTCCTGATTGCAACCAGGCGACCTTCCTGGGCGATTACTGCGACCACTGTGAGACAAGGCTAGTAGTCAAGTGTTCCAATAAAAAGTGTGGCGTTGAACAGGCACCGATCAGCGAAACATGTACATCCTGTGGCAAAGCATTAAAATAAAAATCAGAAAGGAGGAAACCAAACTTGACACTGAAAGCTTTTACCAGCAACTGCAAGGACAACAGCACCGATGCCGGATTTCAGTTTACTTTCTACTGTGACATCTGCCGTGATGGCTACAAATCCCGGTTTATTGAGTCCAAAACCTATAAGAGAAAAAACCGGATGAGGGGCCTCAGCAGAATTGCTGCCATTGGGGCGTCAATGGCCGGTCAGCACCGGGTCAGCAGCGGCATGCGCCAGGGTGGCCACATGATGGGCACCCACAGCGGCAAATCCCCCGAGTGGCACAAAGAATTTGAAAAAGCCTTTGAAGAAGCCCAAAATGAGGCCAAGGGCCACTTTGAGCGTTGCCCCAAGTGTTATAAGTGGGTATGCGCCACCGACTGGAATGAACAATCGGGGCTCTGCGTCCAATGCGCCCCCCGGGTAAATGTGGAGGTTCAGGCAGCCCGGGCAGGCAGAATGGCCCAGGACATCGCAGCCAAAGCTGCCACTACCCAGGTCTTTACCGGTGAAATTGATGAGCGAGCAACCATCTGCCATCAGTGCAACAAGCCGGCGGGCGAAGGCAAGTTCTGCAGCAATTGCGGCGCCAACATGTCCCTGGTCAAGTGTGAAAAGTGCGGCACTGAGAGCGCTCCCGGCATCCGCTTCTGCGGACAGTGTGGCAACAATTTAGAGTAACATAGCAGAAGAGCTGCCTTTACCGGCAGCTCTTTTTTTGTGCAACTGTTTTAGTTATTCGCCCTTGGGAAACCAGGGGAAAAATTTACTGGTCACCCGGGCATATTGCTGAAACTCTGGATTGTCTGCATACTTCTTTTCCAGCATGGGAACGCCGGAAACAAAGAGCAACAGCAGGGTAATCAGCAACGGGCTGACAACGGCGGTCAGGCCCAGGGGAACGGGCAGGGCCAGCAAAAAGATTCCCCACCACATCACCGCTTCACCAAAATAATTGGGGTGGCGGGTGTAGCGCCACAAACCTGATCGGATGATTCTGCCCTTGTTGGCAGGGTCTTTTTTAAAGTCCGCCAGTTGCTTGTCCCCCACCACCTCAAAGAAGTAGCCTACACACCACACCACAATGCCCAACACAGCCCAGGGGCCAATGGGCACTTGTTCTGCCGTGTTTACGAGCACTATCGGCCAGGCAATAACCATCTGAATCACCGCCTGGAGCATGAACACCTGGAAAAAGGCCCGGGGCACAACCCACTTGCCCCACTCCCGACGCCATTTGGCATAGCGGAAATCTTCCGGCTTGCCCCAGTTGCGGCGAAAGATGTAGTAAAACAACCTCAACCCCCACAATGCCACCAGGATGGTAAGAATGATACCCCGGGTGGTCATCGGGCCTGCCAGCAGCGAGTAAACCGCCACCAGCACAAAGCCCAAGCCCCAGGCGAAGTCCACTATGGCATTGTTTTTTACAACCTGGGCAATGATGAAAAACGTGGTGAAAAATCCCAAAACGACATAGACGCTGTTGATCATTATCGGATCCATCATCAACCTCCTTTAAGACATCAGGCAAACAGCCACACAGTCCGGCCCGGCATTGAGGGCCACGGCGGTGGATATTTCCATGATGTATTGGGGTTCAAACCCGGTTATTTCCTTCAGGGTCTCTGCCAGGTCATCAGCCCGCTGTTGGGCCCGGGCATGGACGATGGCATACTTCTCCAACGGCGCATCCCGATGAATGTCCTTTACCAACTGAACAATCTTTTTCCGGTTGGCCGAGCGGCTGAAGGCTTTGGCAAAGGATATGCCCCTGCCCTCTTCATCCAGCGAGGCAATGGGCTTCATGTTCAGGGCGTTGGCCAAAAAGCCCTGCATGGGGCTGACCCGGCCGCCCTTGACCATGTACTTAAGTGAGCTGACGCTGACGTAAATCTTTGTGTTGGGTATTTTTTCCCGGACTGTTTCCACCACCTGTTGGTGGCTGTGTCCGGCAGCAATGTCTTCCGCGGCCTTTAGCACCAACAGCCCCTGGGCACCTGCATTGAGTTTGGAGTCGATTACAGAAACCTCCACACCTTTTTCCCCGATTTGTTCTGCCGCCAGGTTAAAGGCGTTAAAAGTACCGCTGAGGGCTGAGGCAACTGTGATTACGATAATTGACTTATAATGTTCTGACAAAAACTCCAGCAACTGTGAGGCAACATACACAGAGGGCTGGGCAGTGGTGGGATGGTCTTCCCGGGTTTCCATGACCTGGTACAGTTGCTCGGGAGAAAGGGTGAGCTTGTCCAAAAACTCTGAGTTACCTACGTTAAGGATTGCCGGCAGCATATGAATCTGGTACTTGTCCTGCAACTCCAGCGGCACATCGGCGATGGAGTCGGTGACCAGAGCGATGTCACTGGCCCGGTTGTGCAGCACATCCTTTTGCCGCTGCATGTCATCCACCTTGGGTTGACGGATGTCACCCATCTTCATCAGGGGATAGAAAAGTTGGTGCGGGGTGTTGGTGTGGACATGGAAGCGCACCTTTTCAGCAGTGCCGCCCACCACCGCCGAGTCGCCCACAGCATTGACATGCTCCCTTACCCTTTCAACGTCCAGCTCGGTTCCCGTCAGCAAACCTTCACAACAATAGCGGTGTTCAACCTTTTCTCTTTCCATGCTCTCTTCTCCCTTCCCTTTTTGGCGGATCACTTTCCCGACGCTCCCGTGGTCAAAGGCGCTGAGCATGCCCGAAAGAAAGTGAACAAAACCACTGGCGCCGGCATCCACAACCCCCGCTTCCCGCAACACCGTCAGTTTTTCCGGAGTGGCAGCCAGCGACTGGCGGGCCACATCCAGTGACTGTTGCAAGAGCTGAACAAAATTATTGCAATACCTGAACCTATAAACCGCATCGGCCCAGTCCTTCATCACCGTCAGTATGGTGCCTTCGGTGGGCTTGCTCACCGCCTTGTAGGCATAGGGGGCGGCCTTGGCCACAATTGTTCCGAATTTCTGGGTGGTCAGCACCTTGGCCTCGCCAACTTCCGCAGCAATGCCCGCAATGAACTGGGCAACAATCAAGCCGGAATTGCCCCGGGCGCCCATAAGAAAGGCATCGGCAAAAGACTTAAATGTGACCGCAGCATAGGACTGGGGACGGACGGCATCCACAGCATACTCCAGGGTGGCAACCAGGTTGTTGCCGGTGTCACCGTCGGCCACAGGGAAAACATTTATGTCATTCAGTTGCTTACGCTGACTGGCAACAGCAGCTGTGCCTGCAGCCATGCCCTGGTACAGACGATATCCATTAAGATACTTCACATTTTCACCCCGCAAACATACATTGATAATAGCTACTAGTAAGAAAATATTACTCTATACCCGCCGCTCTGTCAAATGCTACTGCCGCTGACGACGTTCAGCCAGCAACAAGTCCACCATTTGGCCGTAACTGGCCACCCCATCCTCTTGGCGGTTGGCCCGCAGGTAGCGGTCATTGAGCCGGTTGGCCGCCCGCTCCACCGGGCCGGCAAAGGATTGCCAATAATCCCGCCATTGTTTAAGGTCTCTCCTCAAGCCGGGGTTGTACATTTCCATCACTTCTGCATGCTGCTCAGCATCAGCCCGGGCCAGGGCGCTCATGGTATGAACCAGGGCCAACAACACTCCTGAGTACTGAAAATCCGGGTCGGGATGCAGCGTGCAAACCAGGTAGGCGATGTAATTGGCTTCATCTTCCCGGGCAAAACCCCGCTGATGGGCCATCTCGTGGGTCACAGTAGCCGGCATGAAACTGTGGGGCATGTGGGCGTTAAAATGGGCCTCGCCGGTAAAGGGAATGTAAATCCCCGTTATGCCCGCCTTGGACATCAGGTGGGACGCCACCACCGGTTTGGGACGGCCATAGTTGCCCGCCAGTTGCGGGTAGTAAACAGCCGCGGCCGCAAATCCCTGATCAGCCCGGGCCAGCATGCCCGGGATGCCGCCGCTCAGCTTCATGGTGCCATCCGGACCTTCCTCAACCTGTTGCCGCAGTTCATTGGCCACCAGCACCAACTCCCGGGCCAGGTCTCCCAACTCCTGGGCTGTGGATGGCTGCACCGTCAAACCGGACAGTTGGGCGAAGGTCAATCGACTGTAGTTCAAGCCCCACATTAACATAAAGCACAAGTAGACAACGGCCAGGGCAAAGGCCAATGAAGCCACAAGACGGGGCAATGCTGCTACACTCTGCCGGGGGCGGCGCACCAGCGCCACCGCTCCCCTGGCCAGCCAGCACAGACCCGTCGCAACCAGCAGAAAAAGAGCGGCTTCAGCCACTGAAAGGGGAACAAGGCCGCTGACATTGCTCACCGCCCAGACAAGCAGAGGGAAGAAAAAGCTTGAAAAATATTTCTCCACAAACTCCGGATAATGCGCAGCCAGCTGCACCAGCACAACGCCGATGACAACAACGGCTAAAAGCAACCAACGTTTTTTGCTTTTCATCAGACCACCCCCCAGCGGGAAAAAAGAGACAGCAGAGCTGTCCCTTGGAAATTACTCGGTTTCCTTTTTGCGAGCCCCTTCCCACATCAGCTCCAGTTTGCGGCGATGATGCTCAGTTTCAGTCTGGAGCTTGTTCAGCAACTCTTTAGTCATCGGTTTGTCCGAACCGTAGTGGGCGAAAATATCCTTTTCCAACATGGATTTTTCCAAATCCAGGGCAATGGAAAGAGCCGCCACGTGATCCACCTGGCCCGCCTTTGCCCGTTCTATCTGTTTGTCAACGTAGCCTTGCGCAGTCTTAATGGCGGTGACCCGCCAGGGATTTTCCTTGAGAGTGAGCTTATGGGTGTTGAGCTTTTCAATAAGGTTCAGCGCCCACAGGGAATGCTGAACCTCTTCCGAGGCCAGGCCATGCCAAAACTCCCGGTACTCTTCAAAAAGGTTTCCATAGGTCTCATACAAATCACCGACCCGGCGTTCATAAGCAGCCAGCAGTTCCAGTTCTTCCACGCTATCGCTCCTTTCAGGTTCCTCACCCCAGGGACAGGGGCTATACAGACAGCACTTGGATAATCCCCGGCAGTATTGAATACTCCAGCTTGGTCACCCGCTCCGGGAAAAGTTCGCCGTCGCTGTGGGCCGGAGAAGGTTGATCCAGCTCCACGCTGATGTGGGTGGAGTGGATTTGCTGCACACCGGAAGCATTGACGAACTTACCTTCCGGTGTCATGGTCTTGGGCAACAAAGCCAGCAACTTCATTGAAGATTTTTTATAGGCCAACACAAAGGTCAGCTTGCCGTCAGCGGGATCCGCCGCCGGGGCCATGAAAAACAGCCCGCCGGTGCGGGGTGCATTGCCCACTGATATCAGCGTCAACGGCCCCTCATAGCTGCCATCATCCCACTGAACCTTTGCCTGCCAGGCAGGATTGCGGATTATGCCCTTTATGGCAGCCATCAGGTAGCGGGGGATGCCTTTGAGCAATTTTATCTCCTGTTGAATTACCGTTATATAGGGTTCCAGGCCCATGGCCGAATTGTTGACAAAATAACGTTCCCCGGCCTTGCAAACGTCCAGCGTCCTTGTCTTTCCTGCGGCAATTACAGCTGATGCCTCAGCCAGGTCCAGTGGCAAGCCCAGGTTGCATACCAGGTCGTTGGCCGTGCCCAGCGGCATTATGCCCAGCACACCCAGTGAGTTCTCGCCCCGGGCCTGGGCGATGCCGTTGACCACTTCACCGATGGTCCCATCGCCGCCGGCGGCAATAATCGGTGAATGGCCGGCCAGAGCCGCCTCCCGGGCCAGCTCCACTGCATGGCCGTGATACTGAGAAACATCTAAAGAAAAGTCCACCCCCGCCTCTTGCAACAAAGCTTCCGCCTGGGGCCATCTCTTTTCCGCCCGCCAGCGATTGGAATAAGGATTGAGTATAACCTTGGCTTCCATTCCCCTGTCCCCTTTCCCGCCTCTTACACACCTGTGCACATTTGTTTTCGCCACAAAAGCGAAATTCCCTGCAAATGCTATGTGGTGACAATCTCGGCGGCAGCGGCCCGCAGCCTGTTCATAATCGCCATGCCCAGGCCCCGTTCCTCCACACCTTCCACCAACACCAACTGATAGCCCTGACGGTCGGCCTCCCGCAACAAGTGGTAAATCCTTGATGCTGCCTGCTGAAGGTCGTCACGGCTGCCCATGTCCATGGTGTCAACATTTTCATAGGCAGTAATATTTTCACTGTAAGCCAGCACCACCGTGTTCAGTTTCCTGTGGCGGCTCTCGGCCAGCCTCCAGGTCATGGCCTGTTGCACTGCGCTGCCGACAAAGAGGACAACCCGGGCCTTGGGCCGATAGTGCTGGTATTTAACACCTGGCGACAGCGGCACATGCTGTGTTTCTACCCTTGCCATGACTACACCAACATGTTGGCGCAATTGTTCCAGCGTCACAGCCCCCGGGCGCAACAAGCGGAAGGGCAAAACGGTGCAGTCCAACACAGTGGACTCCACACCCCAGCCTGTTTCGCCTCCATCAACTATGGCCGCTATCTTCCCTCCCAGGTCCTCCAAAACATGACTGGCCCGGGTGGGGCTGGGGCGGCCGGAAACATTGGCGCTGGGGGCAGCTACAGGCACCCCTGCCCTCTCCAGCAATTCCAGGGCCAGGGGGTGGGCCGGTATGCGCACAGCCACCGTGGGCAAACCGGCACTGATAATATTCGGCACTTGCTGTTTGCGCCGCAACACCAGCGTCAGCGGCCCCGGCCAAAACTTTTTCATCAACACCTCTGCCTCCCGCGGCCAGCCGCTGGCGACCTGGGTCAATTGATCAATGTTATGCAAGTGAACAATCAGGGGGTTGTCGGCGGGCCGGCCTTTGGCAGAGTATATTTTTGCCACAGCCTCTTTTTTCAATGCATGGGCTCCCAGGCCGTACACCGTTTCAGTGGGGAAGGCAACACACTCCCCCTGGCGAATAAGCCGGGCAGCTTCTTCAACATCATTCTTTGTCAGCATCTTGGTTTGGTAATCCATGTCGCCCCTCCATTGTCCTGTGGACACGTCTAAAAGGGAGCTTGCTCTTCCCCTGGGTTTTGATTCTGCCACTGACCTCTGACATCAAAGGTCTGGGACAGTTCTTCCAGCAAATCCAGAATTATTCCCAGATGATAGTTAAAAACGATGTCCTCTTCTTCCATCTTCACCGCCGGGGTTGTGTCCAGCTGGTAGAGCCGATTGACCATTTCCGAATTCTTGATGTTTAACCGGCGGCTGCATTGAAGCTGGGCCAAAAGGAATATGTTCTGGTATAGTTCATCGATCTGGTTTTTAATCTTGTCAAAATCCTTGTCACTGTCCGCCCGGACAATGTGCAGCTTTACCTCCTTCTTCAGCGCCGGCAACTCCCGTTCCAGCACATCCAACTCTGCTGCAATGTCGTCCAGAGGGAAAGAGCCTTGTTGGCAAATCAGCTTGCGCACCAGGGACATGGATTTCAACACCGCGTCGGTGGCGCTTTTGACAACCCGGTCGCGGCTGTAAGGGCGGGAAATGGCAAAATTGACCACCACAGCCACCACAATGCCCACAAGGGTATCCAGCACCCGATGCAAACTGTCTATCGGGGAGGGGTCTTCCCGGTAGCCCACCATCATGGAAACAAACACCACCGAAGAAATCACAATAGCCCTGTTCCATTTCAATGCGTTGAGTATATAGATTATCAGCGCCACACCAATGCCCACCACAAAGGGGTTGCCCGGCGCCAACCAGGCTCCTCCCAGGCCCATCAGGGCGCCAAAAATCGTCCCCAGCATTCTGTCCCGGGCAATGCCGAAGGAATCAACCAGGTTTCCCTGCAACGTTATGATGGCAGCAATGGCAACAAAAAAGGGTGATTGCAGGTTGACAGCCTGGGCGATGAAAACGCCCAGCCCCACCGCCACAGCAGTCTTAACCGTCCGCATGCCCACCGGCACCAATTTGATCAACTCCACTGTTTGTTTGATTTTAGTATTGCACATAGGGCACGGGGTTTCAACATATTGCAGATGCAACCGGGAAAAAACAAAATTTCAGGTTTGGCTTGACCACGGCAATGGTTATCTTTATGCTTAAATCAAACAATCAACCGGGAGATGATGAGATGATTTACTTGCTGCTGGCGCCTGCCGTCCTGGTGGCGGCCATTTTAATCGTTATAGTCATCAATCCAGGACCCCGGGCCAACAATTCAGCGAACACATGGCTCAAAAACATCCCCGTGGCCCATCGGGGCCTGCACAGCCAGGAGGACAACATCCCGGAAAACTCCCTTGAGGCCTTCCGCCGGGCCCGGGACGCCGGCTATGGTATTGAACTGGATGTATTGCTGACAGCTGACGGAGTGCCGGTAATTTTCCATGACTACTGCTTAAAGCGCATGACCGGCCTTGACCGCAAGGTGGCAGACACACCCTGGAGTGAGGTTAGCAAACTCAACCTTCTGGACTCCCGCCAGGGCATACCCCGGCTTAAAGATGTGCTGGAGCTTGTCAAGGGCAAGGTTCCGCTGTTGATTGAGATAAAAAATGAGGGTTCCGTCGGCCCGTTGGAACAGGCGGTGCTGGAAGAGTTGGCCGGTTACAGTGGGCAATATTCAGTCCAGGGATTCAACCCCTTTGTGCTGAAGTACTTTCATGACAATGCACCGGAAGTTGTAAGGGGACAGATATCCGGCAGTTTCAAGGGAGAAAAGCTGGCCTGGTGGAAAAAGTTTCTGCTGCGCTGGTTGCTGCTTAATGGTGTCAGCAAGCCCCAGTACGTGGCCTATGAAACGGGAGCCATGCCCAGATGGCTGGCCTCCCGGCTCAGGGCAAAAGGGCTGTATGTCCTGACCTGGACGGTCAACTGCCCCGGAGACTATGTGCGGGACATGCGCTACGCTGACAATATAATATTCGAAGATTTGACTCCGGAAATCACCAAGTAACAGATACCCCCGAAGCCTGTGGCTCCGGGGGTGTTTTTATAAACTGGCCACCTGGCGAAACAATTCAACCCAGGGGCTGTCGGCCCGATAGAAGACAGGCGGCTGGCCCAAAGGGGCAGCGACTGTCAGCCATCCACCGGTGTATTCATCGCCACTCCAGAGGTGAACCCAGTTGTCCCGGGGCAGCAAGAGACGGCGCGTTTCTGCCCCCCGTTTATAGACCGGAGCCACCAGCAAATCCCGGCCAAAGAGGTATTGGTATTTAAGGTCGTGCAGATGTTGCTCCTCTGGGTAGTGCAACCAGGGGTGGCGCATCAGCGGCAAACCCTGTTGCTGGTATTGTTCCATGGCCTCCTGTATGTAGGGCTTGAGGCCCACGTGCACCCTGGTCATGCTGGCCAGGTGCTCCAATGTCTGGCTGTCAGCGTCAAACTGGTGGTTGACGTCGGGCCTGTTCCCCTCGTGGGTGCGCATCAGGGCGGTGAAGGCAGCATGCTCGGCCCAACGCATAAACAGTTCTTTGCTGCGCTTTATCCAGCCTACGGTGGTGTAGCCGCCGATGTCGGAATGGAAATGCCCGACTCCCGACAGGCCCAGGGAGATGCCAGCCGGTATGACCGATGCCAGGCCGTCATCCCGGCTCCAGTTTACCAGCTGATCGCCGGCCCAAATCAGCGGCGCATGGGCGGATGTGCCGGCATAACCTGCCCGGCTGAAAAAGGTCACATCTTCCCTGGCAGCCTCTTCCACCGCCTGGCGGTTGATGCGGGCCCAAATTACCGGATACTTGTTGTGGAATGTCTCTCCCCCTTCGCCGCTGTGCAACACAGCGTCAACGGGCATGTACTCGCCAAAATCCGCCATCCAGCCCGAAAGTCCGGCATCAAGGAGGTTTTTCTTTATGACTTCCTTGATCCACCCTGTGGCCTCAGGGTTGGAAAGGTCCAGCATGGCGGCCGGGAAATCGGTAATTTTCACCTGGTATTCCCCACCTTCGGGGTGCAACACCAGGTAACCCCGCCGGGAAGCTTCTTTGTACAAATCTCCTTCCAGCGCCAGAAAGGGATTGATGTAGC
>PWLI01000115.1 GCA_003559415.1 Clostridiales bacterium
CCGGTTCCTCCAAGCAAAATGAGACTGAAAAATGCCTGCAACATCTTAAGCCCTCCTTCAATGTTAGTTAAGCAAAAAAACCTATACGGACCCGGGGAAAAAGAAATATTTCACGTGATTTTACTCTTACCAAAGGAAAGAGATTACTTTCACAAGCACCATTAAAAATATATGCCCGCAGGCTCCCTTGTCCCCTTTATTATACTAATCCGCCTTTTGGAATACAAGAGTTTTTGCTATTTTTTTCACAAACTTCCTGCTGTTTTTCTCTATCGAGCCCTCTCTTATCTCAAAGGGTTAAACCGGCGTATGGCTGTCTGCCTCGGTGCCCCGGTACTTGAAGTAGCGCAGGGCAAAGGCGCCGGTGCCCAGCAGGCGGATGGTGCCGGCGACACAGAGGGCTATGACTATTCCCGCTCCCTCCAGCAAGCCGATGCCCACCATGGGGGCAATGGTGGCAGAGAGATTGATCAGCATGGTATAGACGGCGATGTAAATGGTGCGCCCCTGGTCGGGGACCACATCCAACAAGCTGTTAAACAGCACCAAAATGATACCAGCCAGAGCCACTCCTATAAGTCCGTTGACCGCCACAACATGGTAGAGCGAAGTGGACATTGCATAAAGAAAGGGTGAGCTGGAAATGCCCAGGGTAGCGAAAACAAGGGCGAACTGATTGCCCTTTCTTTCCACCAGTCTCCGCCACATTCCGTAGCTGAGAAAGGCCATGCCACCGTTGACCACACTGATTATGGCAATCCAGCTCTCGGTGGCACCCAAGTTGCGAACCTGGTAGATGCTGAACAGCGGCCAGGCCATCTGCCAACCGAAGTGGAACAACAGTGAACACCCACAAAACACCAAGTAGGGTTTGGCCTGGAGCATGCCGCTGACCACTTCCTTGAAGCAGGGGCGGGTTAAGTCGCTTTGCACCACCACCGTCTCTCGCATCTTAAAGTGGAAAAACACCTCGAAAATCGCAAAGCCAAAGGCGGCAAGGAAAAACACGGTGTAGAGTGTATGCTGAGCCTGGGGCAACAAGCCAAATATTTGACCAGCCAGCATGGTAATGCCAATTCCGAACAGCGACACCAATCTGTTGCGATAGGTAAAAGCCCGGGCCCGCTCATGGGCGGGAATGGCGCCGGCCACAAAGGACTGCCAGGAGACACCGGCCACCGAGCCGGGCAGGTTCATCACCCCGTTGACGATGACCAGAAACCAGACCTGATGGGCTGGCAGCAACGGCGTAAGGGCCAGCAACACAAAAAAGAAACGGTGTATCAGAATAAGCACACCGGTTACCACTTTCTTGGTGGTAAACCGCTCCACAAAAAAGGCGCCCGGCAACATGGCCAACAGTGCCACAGCCGGGGGCAAGGAAGATATAAGGCCCATCTGGAAATTGCTGGCATCCAACTTCAACGCCAAAATTGCAATGAAGGGCATTACCAGGTTGGTTGACAACACAGCAAACACCCCGTTAAGGGTGTTGTACTTTATGTTATGATTGATGTCAGCTTGGGGAACCTTGCTATCCATGTCACACCGTCCCGGTTATGTCATCAGGAATCCAGGCAAATGCCGGTGAGCTTTTTCGCCGCCTGGCGCACCCGGCTTTCCGGGATGCCCAGCTGGTCAGATCGCCGGGCTAGCTCATCCCAGTTGTTGCACACAAAGGCTTCCAAAGCCAGCGCCCACAACTGAACGTTGCGTATAACCGGCTTCTTTTTCACGCAATACCCTTCCCAAACGGCCAACGCCCGGGCCAGGGGGCCGAAACCGGCCTGGCGTTGCTCCATCCTGGCCATGGCCTGATGCAGCACCCGGCGAGCGTTGTCCGAGCACTCCACCAGCGGCAGGTGGGCATTGGTTTGAGGGGAAATATTGTGTTTGCGCAAGGCCAGGTAAAAATCCCGGCGCACACTGTAAGGCATTTTTTTGCTCCACACCAACAGGGCAAGGCGTTCAGTCAGTATAATGCTGCCACTGCCGGCCACCTTGTCGGCCAGACGGCGGCGGGTGGGGACATTGCCGTTCACCATCATCCACACCAGCTGTCGCCAAAGGGTGTAACCCCCCTCCAACTCCTCCCAGTCACCGGGACGGGGGCTGCGCTCCAGCAGCCGATGAAGCACCGGTTGGGGCAGGCGCAAATGATAGGGCAGCTCCTGGTCGTTATCAACGGACAGGTTTGCGTACTGGCTATAGGGGTTTTCCGGCTCCAGGCTATTCATCCGGGCAAACAATTGCCGGGATTGCTGGTGCCGGCCGTTGTTCCAGGCAGCCACACCGGCGAGCAACAACACTTCAAAGTTGTCGCCGTAGCCATTGTCCAGCAACCAGCGAAACCGGTCCAGGGCCTGGCGATGGTTGCCCAACAGGCCAAAGGTGGTGCCCAGTTTGATCACTTCATCAGGGTCGTCACTGGCCATTGATGCAAGGGCAGACAGCTGGCGCCGACAGTTCAGGTGATCTTCTTTGGCGTAGTAAAACATAGCCAGGTTGCAATTGGCATAGACATTATCCGGGTCAATGTCCAGCACTTCCCGGCAAATGTCCACTGCTTTTTCAATGTTGCCCACGTAAAACCAACTCAGTGCCAAGTTGTTTCTGGGGGCAATGAGATCCGGATCCTCTTCACTGGCCCGTTGGAAGCAGTCGATTGCCGAATGCAGTTCTCCCCGGTTTATCAGGTCGATGCCCTTGCTGCACAGACGCTGGGCATTGCCTTCCGGCTCCGGCGAAGTCAACGCCCGTTCGATGTTAAGCGTGCTGATAATATGCCAGGCAGCATCGCTGTACTCACCCTCAGGCTCCACTTCCAGATACTGGCGCAAATACTTGTAGGCCTTGTCAAACTGCTGTTGCTGGCCATAGTTCATGGCCAGCCAGTACAGGCTTTCATTAAACTCGTCTCCTCCCTGGTCCAGCAGCTGCCGGAACAGGCGATTGGACTCGCTGTAGTTCTCCAGCTCGCTGAGCAGGCAGGCCAGGTTGAAGATGTTTGTAGGGTTGTCAGGATCGACGTCTATAGCCCTACGATAAAAATCCAAAGCCTTGTCCAGGTTGTTTTTGGAATAATAATAGTTTCCCCGTTGGAAATAAAACTTGGACCCAAGGCTGAAATCAACAACCTTTTTTCCAGTCAACGTCATCCCTCCCCCCTGAAAATAATATTACCTAATTCTATCAAATCGTCATGGCAAAGACAACAACACAAAGGCCTCCCTGACAACAGCAAAGGAGCCGGTTACGGCCACCACGTCTGCCTGGCTGACCAGCTGTTCCAGCGCCGCAGCCACCGACGGTGCCACCGGCATATCCAAGCCTTCCACCGGATAGCCAGCGTCAACCAACACCACTGCACCGGCACCGGCCAGCTGGCGGGCCATGTCGTTACCTTGTTTGTCCGAAGCAAAACCTGCCACAAAACCCAGCCGGGAGCCGGGAAACTGTTGGGCGAGGCCGTCAAGCAAATCTGCGACAGACTCGGGGGTATGGGCCACATCCAGCACCAGCACAGGGCGCCCGGGGACAATCTGAAACCTGCCGGTTGGGCCGGGGGTGTTTATGGCAGAAACAATGTGCTCTTGCCCCACCCGGGGATGGGTCAGGGCCATTGCCGCCGCCAGCG
The DNA here is from genome assembly GCA_003559415.1 of Clostridiales bacterium. Taxonomy (GTDB): domain Bacteria; phylum Bacillota; class Proteinivoracia; order UBA4975; family PWLI01; genus PWLI01. The sequence goes on from PWLI01000115.1 coordinate 3,638, forward strand.
CCCGGTTGTTCCGGGAACTGGCCGTTGCAGCCATCGGCTCAATGTCCAAACTGGCCTCAGGCAACGCCAGTTGCCAGCGGCTGTTTTGTTTGTGCCAGCCAATTTCCCTGCCGTACAGGGAACAGCCCACCACCCGGGCCCGGTCAGCAATTGCGTCATAGGCCTCGCCGGTTGCACCGGTAAAGGCCGGGGTGTTTCTTTTCAGTATGCCCGCCTTTTCACCAGCTATTTCTTCCAAACTGTCGCCGAGAATTGCCCGGTGTTCCAGCGACACCGACGTTATGCACACTGCCCGGGGACGGGGGAAAATGTTGGCCGGGTCCAGCCTTCCGCCCAGGCCGGCCTCCAACACACATATGTCAGCTCCCCTTTCCCGAAAGTGCAGCATGGCAAGCAACAACAGCAGCTCCCCCCGGGTCCACTGGCCTGCCCGGGCGGGGCAGGGTGGCAAGCTCCGGGCCACTTGGCCGGTCAGCCGGTCAAAATCCCCGGGGTCAATCTGTTGGCCGCCCACGGCAATCCGTTCGTTGTAGCTGACAATGTGTGGAGAGCTCAACAGACCGGGTTTCAGGCCCGCTGAGGCAAGAATAGCAGCAAGGACATGGGCTGTCGTGCCCTTGCCCTTGCTGCCGGCTATGACAAACACATCCTGTTGCCGGGGGTCAAGCCCGAATTGCCGCAACAGGCGATGGGTCCGATAGAGATTGTAGCTCACATCGCTGTACAGGGGTTGTTGCTTCAGCCACCGGGAGGGGTTCATCAGCTGTCTTCTTCCAACAGCGCCCGGCGCTTCTCCACCAGTTCCCGGCTGGCCATGTATCCGGCCAGTTTCTCCCGCTCCTGCTGGACAACATGCTGGGGCGCCTTTTCCACAAACCCGGGATTGGACAGCTTTTTCTCCAACCTGGCCACTTCTTTGTCCAGGCGCTCTTTTTCCTCTGCCAGGCGCTTGCGTTCCTGGGCCACATCCACCGCCCCGGACAGCGGCACCAACACCTCGCCCAGGTTAACCACCCGGGACATGGCATCCCGGGGTTTTTCGCCGCCGGCGGTCACATCCAGCTTGTCCAGCTTTGCCAGGTGGCAAATCAGTTGCCGGGCCTGGTCAGAGACTTCCCTTTCGGTGTAGAGCATTGCCGGTATTTCCCTGCCGGGATTGACGTTCATCTCGCTGCGGATGTTGCGGATGGCCCGCACCGTCTCCATGACTGCGTCAAACTCTCCCTCTTGCCGGGCCTGGGGCCGCGGCCAGCGGGAAAGGGCAATGGATCCATCATGGCCCAGGCTGCGCCACAGCTCTTCAGTGATGAAGGGCATTATCGGATGGAGCATTTGCAGCGCTCCAGTCAGCACCTGGCGCAACACCGCCTGGGTCATGCCCCGGCGCTGCGGGTCCTGGAGCCCCAACTTGGCGGCCTCAATATACCAGTCGCAATAGTGGTTCCACAAGAATTCGTACACTTCCCGGGCCGCCTCGCCCAGTTCATATTTTCCCAGGTTGGCATCCACCTTCCCGGCGGTTTCGGCAAACCGATGAAGAATCCACGTGGAAGCGATGTCCAGGTCCTCTTCCCGGAAGCTGTCCGGGGCATCATCCAGGTTCATCAACACAAAACGGGTGGCATTCCAAATCTTGTTGGCGAAATTTCTGGCCGCCTCCACCCGCTCCTGCTGGAAGCGGATATCGTTGCCGGGGGCGGCGCCGGTGACCAGCACAAAACGCAGCGTATCGGCGCCGTAATCCTTGACCACATCCAAGGGGTCGATGCCGTTGCCCAGCGATTTGCTCATTTTCCGGCCCAGCTCATCCCGGACCAGGCCATGGATGTATACATCCTTAAAGGGTGCCTGGCCGGTGAACTCCAGGGACATGAACATCATCCGGGCCACCCAGAAAAAGATGATGTCATAGGCGGTGACCAACACCGAGGTGGGGAAGTAGTTTTTCAGGTCATCGGCCTCTTCCGGCCAGCCCATGGTGGAAAAGGGCCACAGGGCGGAGCTGAACCAGGTGTCCAGCACATCGGGGTCCTGGGTCATCTTGGTGCTGCCGCACTCGGGGCAGCGGTCGGGTTTTTCTGCCGCCACCACCATTTCGCCACAGCGGCAGTGCCAGGCAGGTATGCGGTGCCCCCACCACAGCTGTCGGGAAATACACCAGTCCCGGATACTTTCCAGCCAGTTGAAATAGATCTTTTCAAACCGGGGAGGCACAAACCGGGTGTCGCCCCGGCGTACCGCCTCAATGGCCGGCTCAGCCAGCGGCTTCATCTTCACAAACCACTGGGTTGACACCAGAGGTTCCACCACTGTGTCACAGCGCTGGCACTGGCCGGCGGCATGGCGATGCTCCTGGGTCTTTTCCAAGAGCCCCAGTTGCTCCAGTTCCGCCACCAGCTCTTTGCGGCACTGATAGCGGTCCTGGCCCGCATATTTGCCGGCGGCCGCTGTCATGTTGCCCTGGGTGTCAATAACCACCACATGGGGCAGGTTGTGACGCTGGCCGATTTCAAAGTCGTTGGGGTCGTGGGCCGGGGTGACCTTTACAACCCCGGTGCCGAATTCCGGGTCCACCTGGTCATCGGCAACGACGGGTATTTTACGGTTCATCACCGGCAACACAACTTCCTTGCCAATGTATTTGTTGTACCGGGCATCATCGGTATGAACGGCCACTGCGGTGTCACCCAGCATCGTTTCCGGCCGCGTGGTAGCCACTACCAGGTGGCCTTCACCTTCGGCCAGGGGATAGCGCACATGCCACAGCTTGGCATCGGTTTCTTCGTGCTCCACCTCAATGTCGGAAAGGGCGGTCTGGCAACGGGGACACCAATTTACCATGTAGTCCCCGCGGTAGATCATGCCCTTTTTGTAAAGGCGGATAAATGCCTCCTGGACTGCCTGGGAACAGCCATTATCCAGGGTAAAGCGTTCCCGGGACCAATCACAGGATATGCCCAGCTTGTTGAGCTGGCCGACAATTCTGTCCCGGTATTGCTCCTTCCATTCCCATACCCGGCTGACAAACTCTTCCCTGCCCAGGTCATGGCGGCTGATGCCCTCCTGCTCCTGCAGGTGCTGCTCCACCACATTCTGGGTGGCAATGCCGGCATGGTCGGTGCCGGGCAACCAAAGCACCGCCTTGCCCTTCATGCGCTGCCAGCGCACCAGCACATCCTGCAGGGTGTTGTCCATGGCGTGTCCCATGTGCAGAATCCCTGTGACATTGGGCGGCGGCATGACGACGCTGAAGGTCTCTCCTTCCGGTTTGTCGGGAGCAGTAAAGAGCTGCTGCTTCTGCCACTCCTGCTGCAGTTTTTCTTCAATCTGCCTGGGGTCGTATGCCTTCTCCATTTCCGGCACCTCCTCGATTTAATTTACCAAAAAGCCCCACGTCACATAAGGACGAGGGGGCTCGCGGTACCACCTTATTTCCGGCCAACGGCCGGCACTCAACGGGTAACGGGACTGGTGGCCCGGCCCTGCCTATGTTCAGCAGGGCGACTCGGGGGCGACAGACAGGACTGCCTTCCGGGGAAACTTTCAGCCAAGGTTTTCCCTCTCTTTTGCGGCGCCGGTCCCGGCCCTCCCCTTCATTGTCTTTTGCTATGGGGATGTTAGGTGTATAATACTCAAGAAGCCAAAAAAAGTCAAGCGAAACCGGGAGGAACATATGGCACCAAACATCATTGAGCAGCTGGAACTGCTGGAACGGCGAATACGGGAAATACGAGTCAAGGACCTGGAAATGGAACGCATGAAACAAGCCGCCCGATTGCTGGGCGATTACGGGGAAAACTGCAGCCGTTGTCATCAGCTGCGCCAGCAAATGGAGCAGCACGTTCACTGGCTTTCGGAAGAGGCCAATGTGGAGGACATGGCTGTTGTCCAGGTCAACCGCAACTTGCTTAAAGACATAGTCAGACACCTGCATAAATCCCATGAGGTGCTGCCGGAAAACCACTACACCATGATATACATGGGAGTGGGAACCGCCCTGGGCATTACCTTTGGGCTGACGTTGTTTGACAACCTGGGGCTGGGCATTGTCATTGGCCTGGGGCTGGGTGTGGGCATTGGGTCCTGGCTGGACACCCGGGCCAAAAACCGGGGACGCACCCTGTAGCAACACACAAAAAGGAGGGGTACCGTGCCGAAACCGGTTTTCAATCCCGATTTGTACCACGGACATCGCCGGCGACGGAATTTTTTTGAGGGCTGGTACTTCAAGTTGGTGGATGCCAACCAGGAGGAGGTCTTTGCCTTCATCCCCGGCCTGATTAAAGGCAAGAAAGCAGAGCACTCCCACAGCTTCATTCACTTGATTGACGGCAGCAAAGCCTTTATGCACTATCTGAAGCTGCCGGTGGAAGAGTTTTCCGCGGCCCGGGACAAATTTGCCGTCAAGGTGGCAGACAGCAGCTTTTCCCTGCAATCGCTGGAGCTCAATGTGGATGAGCCGGAGTTTTCCGTCCAAGGCCAACTGGCCTTTTCCCGGGTCAGCAAGTGGCCGGACAGCTTTCTCAGTCCCGGCAGCATGGGCCCGTACAACTTCCTGCCCCGAATGCAGTGTTACAGCCAGGTCTGCGCCATGGACATGGCTTTGAGCGGGCAACTGACGGCAAATGGCCGCACAGTAAACCTGGACGGCGGCAGGGGCTATGTGGAAAAAAACTGGGGGTCGGCATTTCCCTATTCCTGGATATGGGTTCAGGCCAACAGCTTTCCTTCCCCGGCCTCAATCAGTTGCTCCCTGGGTCACATCCCCATGCCCCTGGGCACCAGTTTCCGGGGATTTCTCATCGGCTTGATGGTGGAGGATGAGTTCTTTGAGTTCACCACCGCCAACCGCAGCAAAGTACATATTCAGCTGTCAGGGGCAGACATTGTATTGCAGGCAATGAATAAAAAATACCTGCTGACCATGGCCACCGCCACTCGAGAGGAAAGTTTCATTACGCTGCTGGGGCCCCGGGACGGCCAAATGGTCCCCCTGCTTCAGGAAAACCTCCAGGGAAGAGTCAGCGTCAAGTTGCAACGGAGAGGTGACAACAAAATTCTCTTCCAGGAGACCAGCAACTGCGCCGGAATTGAATACGGCGGCGACCAAATGCTTGTACTGGATCAATAACCAACCAATGGGAGGGCTGTCATTGTCCAAACTCGATCAAGAAGTATGTCGCAAAGGCACCTGTTCTGCCAAGTGGAACGCCCATCACCTGAGACAGATCCCTGATGATGCCATACCTCTGTGGGTGGCAGACATGGATTTCCCCGTTCCGCCCCAGGTCACAGAAGCGATACGCAAGCGGACAGAGCACGAGATTTTCGGGTATTCGCTGGTCCGGGACTGTTACCGGGACAGCATCGTTGGCTGGATGGAGCGGCGCCACAACTGGCAGCTTGAACCCAACTGGATTATTGCCGTCCCCGGTGTGGTTCCCGCCATCAACCTGGCCATCAACACCTTCAGTGAAACGGGCGATGGCGTGCTGATCCAGCCGCCGGTCTACCCGCCCTTCAGCAGTTCAGTTTTAAACAGCCAGCGGACACTGGTCACCAACCCCTTGGTGCTCCGGGGCAACAAGTACTACATAGACTTTGCCGACTTTGAGCAAAAGATCATTGACCACCAGGTCAAGATTTTTGTGCTGTGCAGCCCCCACAACCCGGTGGGCCGGGTGTGGACAAAAGAAGAACTGCAGCAAATGGGTGAGATATGCCTTAAACACAATGTGCTGGTGGTGTCGGATGAAATACACCACGACCTGGCCTTTAGCGGCCACCGCCACCTGCCCTTTACTGCCGTGGATGAGAGATTTGCAGAAAACACCATCATCCTGACAGCTCCCAGCAAAACCTTTAACATGGCAGGGCTGCAGGCATCCAATGCCATCATCCCCGATTCCGCCCTGCGGGAAAATTTCTCCAAAGCGGCCTCCAGCTGGGGCCTGGCCAAAGTCAACACCCTGGGGTTGGTGGCCACCGAGGCGGCCTACCGCCATGGCGATCAGTGGCTGGACCAGGTGTTGGATTACCTCCAGGGCAACATGGAATTTGTCCGGGACTTTCTTGCCCGTCGCCTGCCCCGGGTCAAGTTGGTTGAGCCGGAAGGGTTGTTTCTGTTGTGGCTGGACTTCCGGGGCCTCAACCTCAGTGTTGAACAACAGGAGGAGCTGCTGGTCCACCGGGCCTGCCTGTGGCTGATTCAGGGCCACAGTTTCGGCCAGGAGGGTGCCGGCTTTGCCCGGCTCAACAGCGCCTGCCCCCGGCCTTTGTTGCAACAGGCCATGGAACAGCTGGAAGAAGCCCTGAGATAGCAAAAAAATACCCTGTGCAACAGGGTATTTTTAATCTCCGCATTTGGCAGCCTAGTCTTTGAACTTCTCAGCCGCTTGCTGGAAAGCTTCTTTCATCGAGTCCCAGGCGGTGTCCAGCCCCTCAATGATTTCATCCAGCGCATCTTCGGTTGCTTCTGTCAATTCTTCCAGCTTTTCTTCACCATGGCTGATTTTATATTCCAGGCGCTCCACCTGCCGGTGCATCTCTTCCCCGGCATCTTTGCCGGCCTTTTCCACATCAGCCTGCAACTTTTCCAGCTCTTCATTCCATTCCTTGATCTGCTTTCTAACCAACTTTTGATATTCTTTTCGTTTGCTCATGGTCCAATCTCCTTTCGTTCACCCCTGACCAAAACACCGGGCCAAAAGGTTTGGTATTATCAGGATATAAACACTTGGCTCTGTTGTCAAATGTTTTTTTCTTTAACTATATCCCTTAACAGGCGACCCAGTATGTCGGATCCGGTAATTACCTTTTTCTCCTGGCCCCACAGCAGAATTATGTCTTCCTCTATAACATCATCTTCGGCGTGATCAGCATAAACCCGGAAACGGGGGATTACTTTTCCCATGGGCACATTGCCGTCTGTTACCAGTATTGGTTTGTGGCAATGGCGGTGAGGAGAAACGTCGCGGCCAAACAGGGCGTCCCGGATAAACTCATCCGAGTTCATAACAAGCCGGGGCTGATTGCTTCTGTCGGCCAACACAATCCACTTCTTGCCCGAGGCCTCAACCTGCCTAATGAACGGGTCATCCGCCGATCTTTCCATGGCTGGAAACAAAGCCCGCCCCCCGTCAAACTCCATCTGGATTACGCTCTCAGGGGCGACTTCCTCCCCTTCCTTTTTCAGCGGCAAGTCGTCCAGGGCCAGAAAGTTCAACGCCCCCTGTCCTTCCACATGGGCAATTTCTGTTTCCGCCGACTCCATGTGCATCGTGAGAATTTTCCTGATGTCCCTCTCCTGATAATAACGCAGGGCCTCCTTGCCCAGCCACCAGTCCAGCAAAAGGGCGGTGGGTTTGGCAATGGGAAAAAGCAGCACCTGGTACAGGCGGAGCAGGGGAGAAAGCCGGGCCGCCACCACCAGTGCATGGCGGGAAAAATAGGCCTGGGGCAGTATTTCGCCAACCACCGTTATGGCAACTGTTGAGAACAGAAAGGCGGCCACCCCGGCCAGCACAGACTCGGACAACAGCGCCAGCAAGACATTGACAGCAACGTTGGCCCACAAAATGGTCACCAACAGGAAGTTGGAATCCTGGCGCAGCTTCTGTACTTTCAGTGCGTGCTTGTTTTGCTTTTTGGCCTCCAGCCCGAGCTGCAGCTTGCTGATGCTGAAAAAAGCCAGGTTGAGGCCGGAAAGGGTCGCCGATTGGGACAGGCAAAGTACAATGCCCAGCCAGACAAAGGTATCCATGACCTTACCTCACCTCAATCCTGTTTCAGGTCTTGCATTTCCCTTTTCAGCAAATCCAACTCAAACTCCTCATATCCTCTGCCCATCAGTTTTTTCTCGTAGTGACCCAGGTGGCGAAGAATAATTGTGCGGTTGGGGGCGGATGCTTTTTCCAATATAGAACGAAAGCCCTTGATAACGGCAACCATAACGGCAATATCTCCCTGGCCATAATGAACAATTTGGTGGAATGCATCTGTCAGCATAATGTCAAAATCGTACAACTCATAATACAACCGGCCCCCGCCCTCTTCTGCTGTCACCAGGGCATAGCCCTTCTCCAAATCCGCCAGCAAGCGGAGTTGCAAGGCTATTATGTAGATACAGTAAATAGCAGTATGGGGGTCATTTATACCGGGAGACAGGGCTTTTAAGGCAATTTCCACAATTTTTTGGATGGTAAAACTGATATCCTTCGCTTCGATTCGTTTGTCCCCCACCACCACACATTTATGCACCCGTTTTTGCAGATCGTCCAGGAGCTCCGCATCACCAACGCCTGAAACTGTGACCACCACCGTTTCGTCGGTCACAAACTGCCCCGGCACTTTTTTAAAAACCAAGGTGGCATGGTACTCATTGGCCAGGGCCAACAAGCTGTCATAATTAACTCGTTGGACATAGCCGTTTACGGCACTGGCAATGTCAACCACATCTTCTTTGCCGGTGTCTATTTCACGGGCCACGATGTTCAGTTGTTCCAGCTCTTGTTTGTAATTTTTTATCCGCGACTCCGCCTCACTATACAGTCGGGCAATCAGACTGCTGACCTGGATGTAGGTGCCCACACTGTTTATGAACAATATAAAATTTGCCAGAATTATTATGCTGTACACAACACCGACAGTGCCTGCGATGGTAAGGGTCTGATGGCCTGAATTGGGTAACATAAAAATTGCCAGTATTGAATACACAAAACCACTGACGAAAATACCAAAGGATTTCATTGTTCCCCTGTAAGAGAGAAAGTTCTCCACCACCCGGGGCGTGAACTGGGACATGTAAAGAGTAAGCACAATCATGGTTGTTGAAAAAGTGAAAGTGGTGATCGTAATAAAGGCTCCGGCAGTAATGGTCAGCACCACCCGGGCGGCGTCACTGTCTGTGGCTATAATCTGTGGCATATGCCGGTAAATGTCATCTCCAAAGTTGTTTTCCACCAGCATAACAGCAGTGACAATAAAAACTGCAAGGAAGCTGTACAACACTGGGTACAGCCAGATGCTTTTCATGATGTTGGCTTGCAAAAAAGTTCTGAATTTCATATTCACCACCCTCAAGCACTGTGTTTGGAAACCCCGGAGCTTACTCCCCGGGGTTTTGCTTATACCACAGATGGCTCCTTTATCAGTTCGCCCTTGGCGAAACGTTCCACCGACAAGGGAGAGATGTCAATGTGGAAATCCCGGCCGGTCATCTGGGCTGCCAGCGCCATGCCGGTAACCGGCGCCAGCATGAAACCATGGCCGCTGTACCCCACCGAGCAGTAGAACCCTTCCACTTCCGGCACAGGGCCCAGTATCGGCTGGGCATCGGGGCTGATGTTGTACAACCCTGCCCATTGTCGGACCACCCGCAGCTTGGCCAGGGGCGGCATAACCGGCAACACCTTGGCGGCCATTTCTTCCATAAAATGCCAAGATGAGGTGACTACATGCTCCTTGAGCTCGTTGGGATCGCCGAACCCCATGACAAAGCTTCCGTGGGGAACCTGCTGGCAGTAGAATCCGTGGGCCAGGGAAATGACCATTGGGTCCTGCATGGCAGCCACCGGTTCAGTAACCAATATCTGGTGGCGCTCGGGATAGGTGGGAAGTTCCACTCCGGCCATTGCCGCCACCTGGGCGGAGTAGCCGCCCGAGGCGTTTAGCACTTTGTCGGTGCTGATATATCCACCGGAGGTCTCCACCCCCGTTACTTTGCCCTTGTCTACAGTGATGCCGGTGGCCTCGGTGAAGGTGCGGATTTCCACACCCATGCGACGGGCCGCCTCGGCATAGGAGATGTTGCAGGTAAAGGGGTTTATGTGCCCATCTGTGGGACAGAATGTGGCGCCATAGAGGCCGTCAGTGTTCACGTGGGGCACAATCCCCTGGGCCTCTTGGGCGCTCAGCAACTTGACCGGCACGTCCAGCGATTGCTGCAGCGCCACATTTTTTTTGTACTGCTCAAACAGCGGCTCATTGTAAGCCAGCATCAGGTAGCCCCGCTGCTTGAACTCAATGTCAAACCCGGTGTCCAGCTCCTCGTTGAGGGTCTCAAAGGCCCTGATGCTTTCCCGGGCCAGCAGAACATTCATCTTCAACCCCCACTGCTGGCGCACGCCGGCGCCGCAGCGGCCGGTGGAGCCGCTGGTCAAGTAGCTTTTCTCCAGCACCACAACATCTGTAACTCCTGCCTTGGCCAGGTAGTAGGCGGTGGCACAACCGACAATACCGCCGCCGATGATGACAACTTCCGCGCTTTTTTTATTCATGGCCATCCTCCTCGGCACCGGCCAGCAACACGCCCAGCTTGATGGGTTTTAACGGCGGGCGGACTTTCATGGTCACAATTTCTTCTACACTCTGGCCGGTAATGGCAGCTATTTCCCTTATCAGCAGCTGCTGGCAGGTCTGACCCTGGCAGGGGCCCATGCCGCAGCGGGTGATGCGTTTCAGTTCCTCCAGGGAAGTGAAGCCCTGGTTAACGTACTTGAGAAGTTCTGAACGGGTCAGGTCTTCACAGCGACAGATTATCATGTCTTTACTTTCCATGCTGCTGTCCCTCCATTTTCATGCCCCGAACTTCGTTCACATGCTCCAGTGGCACCTTGAGCCCAATGACGGCAGTGCGGTCCTGGGCCTTGGCCCGGCGCACCTCCACCACTTCGGCGGGGCACACCGGCTTGCCATCCCGGGCCAGGGCAGTGACTGTGCTGCCCTTCTCCGGCAGCGGCAGGTATTCCCAGGGCAACACTACCTTGCCGTAACCGGGCATGTATGTTTCGTCCACAACAAATATCGCCACACCGGGGCAATGGGCCACGCACAGGGCACAACCATTGCACAGCTCATAGTCGATAACGGGAATGGCGTTTATGTCATCTCCCACACCCACCGCTCCCCGGGGACAGGCCTTCTCACAGGGGTTGCAGGGTATTTCCTGGAAACACTCAAACACCACATAGGGGCCCTGACGGCGGCGCTTCTCATCGGGAAGCATTTTTTCCCAGTCTTTTTTGCCGGCAACACCCTTGGACTCAAGCATTGGCTCCACTCCCTTCCAGCTTGGCAATTCCCGCCCGGATGTGTTCTCCCACCGGGCCGGCTCTCAATGAATCCAGGCTGGCTTTGCATAAGTCCACTATCTCCCGGACTTGTCGGGCGTCGGCGCCCAAGTCCCCGGCGGCCACAACACCCGCCAGGCGGCCTTCCACCATGGCGCTGCTGGCCTCTTCCACCCCGGCAGCATCACCGGCTACAAAGATCCAGGGTTCGGTGGTTCTCAGCACATCGTCCCTGACCGGCACATAGCCGCCCAGTTCCGGCACATAGGCCATTTCACAACCGGCCAGGCGCAGCAGGTCAATCATGGGGGAAAGCCCCACAGCCAGACAGATTACATCCACGTCCAGCTGGCGCTGGCTGCCATCAACCACCTGCCAGTTGTCGTCCAGTTCAGCGATTACCGCTGCTTCCACAGCTGATTCACCCAGCGCTTCCACGATGGTATGCCGGGTTAAGATTGGCACCCCGGCCCGGGCCAGCTTGGAAGCGTGGACCCAGTAGCCCCCCACCTTGGAGGAGCCCTCAACCACAGCAGCCACTTCCACCCCGGCCTGCAACAACTGGTAGCTGACGATGACGCCGATGTTGCCGGCCCCCACCATCAGCACCCGGTTGCCGGGCACAACGCCATATTGGTTCATCAGCGTTTGCACCGCTCCGGCGCCGTAAACCCCCGGCAGGTCATTGCCGGGAAAGGAAAGGAACTTTTCCGTCGCCCCGGTTGCCGCCACAATGCGGCGGGGCTTGATTTTGAAATAGTAATCTTCGCCGGTCAGGGCGGAAACCACACCATCTTCGTAGCAACCCAGCACGGTGGTGTTTGTGTGCACGGTGATGTTGGGGTTGTCTTCCGGCAACAAGAGCTTGGGTATGTCAATCCCCCTGACCCCGGCATAGTGCTCGCCGGAGCCGAAGAATTTATGTGTCTGCTTAACAAGCTGGCCGCCAATTTCATGGCCTTCATCCACCAGCATAACCTTTATGCCCAGGTCAGCGGCAGCTGCAGCGGCGGCCAACCCGGCAGGCCCGGCGCCCACCACCAACAAGTCGGGTTTTACCACTTCAGCTCACCTCCGGTGGGCGACTGCATCCACACATCCATGCCCTCTTTCAATGGCTCGGTGCAGATACGCACGCTGGCCTGGCCGTCTACTGTCATCAGGCAGGACGAACATTTGCCAATGGCACAAAAAAAGCCGCGGGGCCGATGGTGTCGGTGACTGCGGCTCAGTTCCCTGACACCGTTGGCGTGGAGGGCAGACGCGATGGTGTCGCCCTGGAAACCTTCCATTTCCCGGCCCTGGAACTTGAACCTGACCACCGGGCGTTGGGGAAATTCCAATATAGGGTGCTCGGTTATTCTCCTCAAGAGTTCCAACCTCCCACTTAAGTTCTAGTTCTTTAATTTCTCTTTTAAGATATAATTTTCCTGCCCTCAATCGGGATTGCCTTTATTCATCACCACATCCAGGCGTCGGCAGACCTCGCTGGCTCCGCAGATATCCGCGGCCTTGGCCCGATAGTTGACTGCAGCTGTTTCCACAATCGTTGCCAGGTTGCGGCCGGGAGCCACGGGAATTTCCAGGCGCTGCAGGGTGACGTCAAAAAGCTCAAAATTGTGATGTTCCAATCCCAGGCGGTCGTAATCTGCGCCTTCTTCCCACTGTTTAAAGTTAATTACCAGTTCCACCCGCTTGTCCGGGCGCACAGCAGCGGCGCCGTAAAGGGCCGCCACGTCGATTATTCCCACACCGCGCAGTTCCATCATGTTGCGGATCAGCTCCGGGGCCTCTCCCACCAGGATGTCTTCGGCAGGGCGACGAATTTCCACTGCATCATCGGCCACCAGGCGATGGCCGCGTTTGACCAGCTCCAAAGCTGTTTCACTCTTGCCAATGCCGCTTTCGCCGGTTATCAGGATGCCGACACCGAACAAATCCATCAGCACGCCATGGATTGTTTTCCGGGGAGCCAGACGGTTGTCCAGCCAATGGCTTAAGCGGCTGATCAATTGGGTGGTGGGCAGTGGAGAGCCCAGCAGCGGCACCGATGCCGCCTGGGCGGCCTCAATCATCTGCCGGGGCGGCTTGAGCCCCCGGGAAAAGATAATGCAGGGGGGGCCGGGATCCAGCAGTTGCTTTGCCCGTTCTGATTGAACTTCCGGAGACAGGGTGCCACAAAAATCCCACTCAGTCTGGCCCATGACCTGTACCCGACCAGCTGGATAGTGGGCTAAGTAGCCGGCCAGCTCCATGCCCGGACGGTAAACATCGGCTGTAGTCAACGGACGGTCCAGGTGTTGCTGGCAGCAAAACACTTCCAAATCCAGTTCGGTGACAAAGTCGCCCACAACTGCTTTACTCATGCCCATTGCTCCCATCATTAATTTGCTGTGCTGTCAAAAGCTCTATCTGTTTCCATATTTCTTCCCGGCCAGCGCCCTTGACGGCGGAAAAGGGTATTACCGGCGCTTCGGGGTAGGCCTGGGCAATTTGTTTTAAGTTGGGGTTGATGTCCCGCTGCCTGAGTTTGTCCAACTTGGTGGCGACAACAACCAGCGGGCGCTGGTAATGGGTAAGCCATTGGTACATCTGGATGTCAGCGGCAGCCGGGGGATGGCGGCTGTCCACAATCAGCAGCACCCCTTTCAGCGATTGACGCTGCTCCAGGTAGCCCTCCAACAGTTTGCGCCACTTTTCCTTCTCTTTCTTGGATACTTTGGCAAAACCATAGCCCGGCAGATCAACAAGGTAGAGCTCCTCATTGACCAGGTAGTAGTTTATCGTTCGCGTCTTGCCGGGCTGACTGCTGGTGCGGGCCAGCGCCCGGCGTTGTATCAAGCTGTTGATAAGGGAAGATTTGCCCACGTTGGAGCGGCCGGCCATGGCCACCTCCGGCAAGTGGGCCGGCGGCAGTTGCTCCGGCAACCCCACACAATGGGCAAACTCTACCGATTTAACTTTCATCTTCTTCAACCAGTACCCGGCCGAGTATCTCATTCATGTCTTCCACCCATACCAGGTCGACCTTGCGCCGGATGTTTTGCGGAATCTCTTCACTGTCCTTTTCGTTGTCCTTGGGCAATATCACGGTGGCGATGCCGCCTCGGTGGGCTGCCAGCACTTTTTCCTTGATGCCGCCCACCGGCAACACCCGGCCGCGCAGGGTGATTTCTCCTGTCATCGCCACGTTGCGGCTGGCCTTCTTGCCGCTCAGTGCCGAGTAAATCGCCGTGGCCATGGTTACCCCGGCCGAAGGTCCGTCCTTGGGTATGGCTCCCTCGGGAACGTGGACGTGGATGTCATGTTTTTGGAAAAACTCCTGGTCCACCGGCAACTGGTCACTTTTGGAACGCACATAGCTCATGCCGGCCTGGGCCGATTCGCGCATCACTTCACCCAGCTTGCCGGTGAGAATCAGCTTGCCGCTGCCGGGCATGACTGTGGCTTCCACGTTAAGCACCTCGCCGCCAAACTGGGTCCAGGCAATACCCACCGCCGCACCCAACGCCGGCTCCAATTGTTGGGCTGCCCAGTGGTAACGGGGCACACCCAGGTAGGTGTGCAGGTTTTGCATGGTAATCCGAATTGTCTTGCTGCCGTTGTCCACCACTTCCCGGGCCACCTTGCGGCATATTCGGGCCAGGTGGCGCTCCAAATCCCGCACCCCTGCTTCCCGGGTGTAGAGCCGGATGATGTTGGTCAGGGCGCTGGCGGAAACAACCATCTGTTCCTCTGTCAGACCATGCTCCTCCAACAGCTTGGGGAACAGATGACGCCGGACAATCTCCACCTTCTCTTCCTCGGTATAGCCGGCGATGTAAATTGTTTCCATCCTGTCCTGCAACGGCTGGGGTATGCGGTACTGGACATTGGCGGTGGTTATGAACAACACCTTGCTCAAATCAAAGGGCATCTCAATGTAGTGGTCACTGAAATTGTTGTTTTGCTCCGGGTCCAGCACTTCCAACAACGCGGAAGAGGGGTCTCCCCGGAAATCAGTGCTCATTTTGTCCACTTCATCCATCAGAAACACCGGGTTGGCGGTGCCGGCCTGGCGCATGCCCTGGATGATTCTGCCGGGCATGGCACCCACATAGGTGCGACGGTGGCCGCGGATTTCCGCCTCGTCCCGGACGCCGCCCAGGGAGATGCGCACAAACTCGCGCCCCAAAGAACGGGCCACAGACTTTGCCAGGGAGGTCTTGCCAACCCCCGGCGGGCCCACCAGGCAGATAATCGGGCTTTTGAGCTTTTTGGCCAGCTGCCTGACCGCCAGAAACTCCAGTATCCTTTCCTTGACCTTTTCCAGGCCATAGTGGTCCTCGTCCAATATTATCTCTGCTTTTTTCAAATCAACCCGGTCTTCGCTCTCCTTACCCCAGGGCAAGGCAAAGCACCAGTCCAGATAGTTGCGCAGCACTACACCTTCGGGGCTGGCAGGAGGGATTCTCTCCAGGCGCTCAATTTCCCGAATCAGCTTGTCCCGCACTTCATCGGACACATTGATTTCGTCCAGTTGCTGGCGGAAGGAGTCGGCCTCCTCTGTATTGGCATCCCGCTCCCCCAACTCCTGTTGAATTGCCTTGAGCTGTTCCCGAAGGAAATATTCCCGCTGGTTTTTTTCCATCTGCCTTTTAACCCGGGCGCCCAACTTTTTTTCCACATCCAGCATTTCGTTCTCCCGGGCCAATAGCGCCGTCAGCAGCTCCAGCCGCGCCTTGGCGTCAAAGGATTCCAACACCTTTTGCTTGGACTCAATTTTCAGCGTCAGGTGGGAAGTGACTATGTCGGCCAAACGGCCGGGCTCCTCAATCTCGCCCACAGTAGCCAAGGTATCGGAAGGAACCTTTTTGCTCATTTTTATGTATTGCTCAAATTGCGCCAGCAGAGTCCGCATATAGGGCTCCAAGTGGGGCGAAGGCTGGTCGTCTTCTTCTATTGTTTCCACTTCCACCTCGAAGCTGGACTGGACATCGAGAAATTTCAACACCCGGGCCCGGTACAACCCTTCCACCAGCACCCGGACGGTGCCACCGGGCAGCTTAAGAACCTGCTTGATGGAAGCAATGGTGCCCACATCGTACAGTTCTTCCGGCTCGGGCTCGTCGACGTTGGCCTGGCGCTGGCTGACCAGCATTATTTCGTTGTCGTCAACCATGGCCTTTTCCAAAGCCGTAACAGATTTTTCCCGGCCCACATCCAGGTGCATAATCATGCTGGGGAAGATGATAATTCCCCGCAACGCCACCAGAGGGATTACACGGGTGTTTTGTTGTTGTTCTTCCATTGAGGTCACCTCCTGAATTCATCATAACCGATAAATGCCCCGCTCTCAAGAGCCACGCCAACAGAAAAGAGGCGGTAACCCGCCTCTTTAAGTCGCTCTTTTGGCAGTACTTGCCTTTCGGGACACAAAGATTGGATCTTCACCTTTATTGACGCTGTCCACCGTTATCACACATTTCTCCAGGTCGTCCCGGGAGGGAATGTCAAACATTATGTCCAGCATGACTTTTTCCATGATGGACCGCAATCCCCGGGCACCGGTTTTGCGGTGCATGGCTTCCCGGGCGATGGCCGCCAGGGCGTCATCCTTGAACTCCAACGCCACCCGATCCAGCTCGAACATTTTTTTGTACTGGCGGACCAGGGCGTTGCGGGGTTCGGTGAGAATGCGCACCAAAGTATCCTCATCCAGGGCATCCAGGGTGGCGATCACCGGCACCCGGCCGACAAACTCGGGAATCAGGCCGTAACGAATCAGGTCTGTGGGTTGGATGTGCTTGAGTATGTCGCCGATCTGAATCTCATTGGCCTTGCTAATTTCCGCGCCAAATCCGATTACCTTTTTGCCGATGCGGTTTTGGATAATTTTGTCCACACCGTCAAAGGCGCCACCGCAGATGAACAGCACGTTGGTAGTGTCAATCTGGATGAATTCCTGGTGGGGGTGTTTGCGTCCGCCTTGGGGCGGCACGCTGGCCACCGTGCCTTCAAGAATTTTCAACAACGCCTGCTGCACACCTTCGCCGGAAACATCCCGGGTGATGGAGGGGTTTTCCGACTTGCGGGCGATTTTGTCAATCTCATCGATGTAGATTATGCCCTTTTCCGCCTTCTCCACATCGTAGTCGGCGGCCTGAATCAGCTTGAGCAGAATGTTTTCCACATCTTCGCCAACATAGCCGGCCTCGGTCAGGGAGGTGGCGTCGGCAATGGCAAAGGGCACGTTGAGAATCCGGGCCAGCGTCTGGGCCAGCAACGTCTTGCCCACGCCGGTGGGCCCCAGCAAAAGGATGTTGCTCTTTTGCAATTCCACATCATCGGAAGAAGAACCCGAGCGGATGCGCTTGTAGTGGTTGTACACAGCCACTGACAGCGACCGCTTGGCCCGGTCCTGCCCGATGACATATTGGTCCAGTATCTCGTTGATCTCCCGGGGTTTGGGTATTTCCTCCAAGTTGAGATCGCCGGACTCGCTGAATTCTTCTTCGATTATCTCAGTGCAAAGCTCAATGCATTCATCACAAATGTACACACCGGGTCCAGCCACCAGCTTGCGAACCTGATCCTGGGGTTTGCCACAAAATGAACACTTCAGTTGTCCCTTGGAGTCTGAGTTCTTCATGTTTTCACCTCACAGCGCGAATTGCACAGTGTTACTTGCCGACGGGTTTCCGGTCCATGATGGCATCGACAATGCCATAGTCCCTGGCCTGTTCGGCGGTCATGAACTTGTCCCGTTCCATGTCCTTCTCTACAGTTTCAATGGATTGGCCGGTGCGTTCGCTCATGATTTCGTTGAGACGCTTCTTGATCCGGAGCAGACGGTCGGCATGAATCTGGATGTCTGTTGCCTGGCCCTGAACACCGCCCCAGGGCTGGTGAACCATGACTTCACAGTTGGGCAGGCAGAACCGCTTGCCCTTGGCGCCCGCCGCCAACAGGAAGGAACCCATGCTGGCTGCCAGTCCCACGCAGATGGTGGTGACATCGGAGCGGATGTACTGCATTGTGTCATAGATGGCCATGCCGGCTGTTATTGAGCCGCCGGGGCTGTTGATGTAGAGATAGATGTCTTTGTCGGGGTCTTCTGCTTCAAGAAACAGCATTTGGGCAGTGATAAGGTTGGCCACGTTGTCGTCAATGGCCGTGCCCAGAAAGATAATCCTGTCCTTGAGCAGGCGGGAATATATGTCATATGACCGCTCGCCGCGGCTTGATTGCTCCACAACAATGGGAATAAGGGTCATTTCTTTCTTTCCACCTTTCCGGGAAAATTACTTGCTGTTGTGTTCCACCAACCAATCCATTACTTTGCGGTGCAACACGGCCTGTTCCATCTGCGGCATCTGGCCGCTGCCGGCCAGGGCAGACTTGATTTGTTCCGGTTTCTGGCCATAGGACTGGGCCAGCCGTTCTATTTCATTTTCCAGATCTTCCGTTTCCACCTGAATGTTTTCCGTCTCAGCCAGCTGATCCAGCACCAGTTCAGTCTTTACACTGGATTCCGCCTCGGGACGCATCTGCTGACGCAGCTGCTCCAGATCCTGGCCGCTGTACTTGAGGTAGTCTTCCAGCTTCATGCCCTGACGGGCAAACCTGTTTTCCATTTGTTGAACCATTGCCTCAACTTCATCATCCACCATTACAGAGGGTATGTCAACTTTGGATTTGTCCCTGACAGCGGCAATGATTTCATCCCGCTGTTTGTGCTCCGCCTGGTGGTCGGCGTTGTGTTGCAACTGGTCTTTCAATTTGTCTTTCAGGGCCTGCAGCGACTCAAATTCTTCGCTCAACTCTTTGGCGAAATCATCATTGAGCTCGGGATATTGCTTGCGCTTGACCTCTTTGACTTCAACGGTAAATTCCACTTCTTTGCCAGCCAATTCTTCATTTCCGTAGTCTTCGGGCATGGTCAGGGAAACGGTAACAGTCTCTCCTGCTTTGGCGCCCTCCAACTGGTCTTCGAAACCGGGCACAAAAGAACCGGAACCCAGTACCAGAGGGTAGTTGCTGCTGCTGCCACCCTCAAATTCTTCTCCGTCCATACGGCCGGTAAAGTCGATGATTACCTGGTCATCCTTTTGGGCAGGCTGGCCTTCTTCCACAGCCACCAGCTTGGCCCGGCTGTCGCGGATGCGGTCCAGTTCTGCGTCCACATCCTTTTGTTCCACAGTCGGCTCTTCCCTGGCCACTTTAAGGCCCTGGTACTTGCCCAGCGTCACTTCCGGCTTGACGGTCACTTTTGCTTCGTAGATAAAGGGCTTGCCCTGTTCCAGCTGCTCCACTTCGATGTCCGGCCGGGCCACCGGATCCAGTTTTTGCTCATCCAGTGCCTGGGGATAGGACTGCTGCAGCAGAATGTTGGCTGTTTCCTCATAGAAAACTTCCACGCCATAGCGCTTTTCAATCAAATCCCGGGGCACTTTGCCTTTGCGAAAACCCGGGACGGAAAAGTCATTGCGCATTTTCATGTAAGCCTGATTCAATGCTGTTTCCACTTGTTCATGGGGGACTTCGACCTTCAACTTGACTTCATTTGCTTCTTTTCCAGCGATTTCTACCTTCAAAATTGTGAAAACCTCCTTAACTGCCAAAAGTACCATTTAATTATAACATACCACGCTCTCCGGGCAAGAGCGGTTTCAAAACGCCTGCATCTCTGCAGGCGTTTGTTTCTAATGGAGCGGAAGACGGGATTTGAACCCGCGACCCTCGCCTTGGCAAGGCGATGCTCTACCACTGAGCCACTTCCGCATCTTTTACAACAAGAGTATACTGATTTACCCTGGGATTGTCAACTTGTCTGTTAGCGGAAAGCGCCGGCCAATGCCAAAATCATCCAGGCCGTCTCCCGCAAGTCGATAGATTTATCTTCATCGGCAACGGCCAGGCCGGAACCGGCTTCCAGCAATTCTTCCACCTGGGCATCCAGCCCTTCCGGCACAATGCCCTGGTCGGCCAGCACCAGGTAGTGCAGCCACACTTGGCCGGCATCGGGCTGGAACTGTTCATCGGCTTGGTAATCATTTCCTGCCACCATTGCGTAGAGGGCATACCACGGGCAATAGCCCTGGGGCTCTTCCAGTTGCCACTGCTCAGCCAATTGCTGGTACCCGGCTTGTTCTTCCCTGGCCAGCCCATCAAACAACAGCCAGCCGGCCAGGCGAGCCTCAGCGTCGTCGGGAACGGGCAAATCGGCCAGGTAGCTGGCATAGGCCTCTGTTTGCTGCCACAGGGCATCAAGATTGCTGGCCCGAGCCAATTTCAGCGCTGCGTAACCGGCCCAGGCGGTGGCGGTTACATCTATTTCATCGTCAGCGGCCTGGCCAAAACAGTCGACGCTCTGGGGTATGCCGCCCTTGTCCCGGTGCAAGTCCTGGATGCGGGCCAGCACATCAGTAGCCGCCTGGGGTTGGTCAGCATAGTACAACGCCAGGGCAATCAGGCCGGTGGCCGCCGGGTCCACTGCAAAGGAATCAACAGCCGGTGTGTCTTGAAGCGGTTGCATGGCGAAGATCATGGGTGACAACCAGTAACCCACCATCTCCTGATGGCGGTAAGCAACAATTACCTTCGGCCCATGCACCACCTCCAGCGGCCCCCACGTCCCATCGGAAGCCACTTCCACCGGCTCTGCCGGCAACAAATTGGTGCCGACAAAATTGTAGGCCACCACTTCGTCGGCCACTGTATTGCGCACCCGGCCGTGAACCTGGCCGAAGTAAAGCATGCCGGGACGCTCATCAACCACCAGGTTTTGACTGCCCCACACAGATTGCTCCAGGGTATGAGCCAAACCGGCTGTTACTTCACCTTCGGGGTCCAAATCCGCCAACGGCCATGCGGGCTGGGAACATCCCGCCACCGCCACAAAAAACAGAGAAACAATAATTGCCACTACTGAAAACCTTCTCACTGACAACACCTCCAAATATCCACAGGTAAGGCTCTTCTGTCCCGCTTTTCAGGGCATTCGTTGCTGCCCGCCGTCTTCCACATTCACCCGCCAAAAACTCTCGCCGTTCCCATGGGAATAGTAGTAAACCCAATCTCCCAATACGTTAATCAGTTTGCTGGCCCGGTCATTGACCGGCTGCTCATCGCTGCCATCGGTGCGCATGCGGTATATTTTCTGGCCATCCTGACCGTTGGAAAAGTAAATCCAACCACCGGTTACATTGATGTGTTGGCTGGGCACGGTGCTGAGCCGCTTTACATCGCTGCCATCAGTGCTCATGCGGTACACAGACAGGCCGTCGTCAATGTTGGCATAGTAAATCCAGTCACCCACCACGTTGACATATATGCTGGAGTGTTGATTCAACTGCTCTGCCTCACCGCCGGCAATGGGGATGCGGTAAATCCGCCACATGTCATCAAGGTTGGAGTAATAAACCCACTGGCCAGAGACGTTTAAAAACTCGCTGCGGTGCTCGTTTAGTTTCTGCCGCTGGCTCCCGTCCAGGCGCATACGGTGTATCCGTTCCTGTTGTTGCCAGCTTGTATAGTATATCCAACCATCGACGACAGTGACATACATGCTCATTTCATCATTGAGTTTTTCCCGGTCGCTGCCATCTACGCGCATGCGATACACGCTTTCGCCATCACTCCAATTGGAGTAGTAAACCCAGCCATCAACAACGTTGATAAACCGGCTCATGTCATCATTGAGTTGCTCCGGGGATGCGCCGTCAAGGCGTTTTCGGTAAATGCTGCCACCATCGTTGCTGCTGAAGTAGACCCAGTCACCCTCCCGGGCTGCCAGGCCCTGGTTGACGATGTTGCCGGCCAAGGACTCGGCATCATCAATAATCCCGTTGACATCATCGGGAACCCGGTCCCGGTTGCAGCCAGGTGCAACCAGCACAGCCGCCAGCAGCACAGCAGCGACAATTGTTTTGCCCATGCTCAACCCCCGTTGAACAAATTTGCATGCAAACAGTCTTCCGTCACAAATATAATAGCAAAATCCATCCTTGTCAAAAACAAAAAGCCCAAGGATTCCCTTGAACTTACAGCACTGGTGCGAGGAGGGGGAGTCGAACCCCCACACCATAGGCACTAGATCCTAAGTCTAGCGTGTCTGCCAGTTCCACCATCCTCGCATAAAAATGGCTGGGGCGGCAGGACTCGAACCTACGCATGCGGGAGTCAAAGTCACGTGCCTTACCAACTTGGCGACGCCCCAGCGATTTAATGAAGTTGGGGTGAGTGAGGGGACTTGAACCCCCGGCCCCCAGAGCCACAATCTGGTGCTCTAACCTACTGAGCTACACCCACCACGTATAAAGAACAGTTAAGAACAATGGTACGCCTGGAGGGATTCGAACCCCCGACCCACGGATTAGAAGTCCGTTGCTCTGTCCCCTGAGCTACAGGCGTAAACAGCCACAGACAACAAACAATATAACACTTGTATTGCTTCGCTGTCAATGGCATTAAGCCTTGCTGGAGCGGGTAATGGGAA
This sequence comes from Clostridiales bacterium, assembly GCA_003559415.1. Lineage (GTDB taxonomy): Bacteria > Bacillota > Proteinivoracia > UBA4975 > PWLI01 > PWLI01. The sequence continues at coordinate 26,186 of PWLI01000115.1, forward strand.
TCGAACCCACACCGCCAGCTTGGGAAGCTGGAGCTCTACCACTGAGCTATACCCGCGCACCTAATATTATAGCCCAAACAAAGGTTTTGTCAAAGATTCAGAGGGCTGTTTTGCTCACTCAACAATAATGATTTCCGCCTGGGCATTGCCCGGACTCAGGGTGATGACGGCATAGCTTGGGTCGCTGCCACCCCGGGGCCAGTAGAGGCTGCCGGGGTTTACCATGAGCAACTTGTCCCGCTTTTCCACAAAAGTTGCATGGGTGTGGCCAAAGAGCAACACATCCACCTTTTTCTTCCTTGCCGCCTTGGCCAGGCGTTCGGGGCCCCGCTTGACCCGGTGTTGGTGGCCGTGAACCAGCCAGAATTGCAAACCTTCCAGCTCAAAAAGCAGTTCATCGTCCTCCATCACTCCGTAGTCGCAGTTGCCCGGCACCCCGTAGCCGTTGACACCGGTTTGCTGCTGCAGCCACAAATAGTCCCGGTAATAGTCGCCGGTATGGGCAAACAAATCCGGTGAATGCCTGCCAAAGGCCTCCAGCAACAACTCCAGCGCCCGGCGGTCGCCGTGGGTGTCGCCGCAAACCAGCAATTTCACTCCAAAAACCCCCTGTGGCCCAACTCCGTTGCCAGCGCCGCCAGCGCCCGGGCCCGATGGCTGATGCTGTTCTTTTCTTCCATGGTGTACTGGGCCAGGGTAATCTCTGCTCCATGGGGCACAAACAGGGGATCATAA
>PWLI01000161.1 GCA_003559415.1 Clostridiales bacterium
ATTGCCGGCAGGGAAACCAGTGTCAGCCGCCAGTCGGTGGCCAAAAGAATAGCAATGATAAAAATCAGTGTGAAACTGCTGCTCAACACCCGCAACAGGCCAAAGCTCAGAAACCGGCGCAGCATCTCCACATCGGCGGTGGCCCGGGACATCAGCTGTCCTGTCTGGGCTGTGTCAAAATAACTGAAAGACAGGGAGTGAAGATGGCGATACAGGGCGTTGCGCAGGTCATAGATGGTGCGCTGGGCGACCCACTCCATGGTTATGCGCTCCAGGTAACTGAACAACCCCCGCCCGGCGGTTGCTGCCACAAGGATCAAGGCAAACCAGGGCAGCAGGTGCCATTGTTGATTGGTGTAGCCCATGTCATAGCTCAGCTCAATAATTTTTGGCTGCACCAGGTTAAGGGCGGTGGCCACCAGCATAATGCCCAGTGCCAGCAACATCCGCGGCCAGTACCGGGATGCAAACCGCACCAGGCGGCCGAGAGTAATCATGCCTCATCGATCCCGGCGTTTTCATCCAGAGACGCCAGCAGTTTTTCCAGGCTGACGGCGTTGTTGATGGCCTTGCTGACAAAGTCATTGACCACCTCTGCCTTGATTATGAACAACCCTGCCCGTTTGGGATGTCCGAAAAACAACACCTTGTCTCCGGTATCGATGTTGAACTCTTTGCGGGCCCCGGCGGGGATTACAACCTGGCCCCGCTCTCCCACCGTGCCAGAGCCGAGAAAAGTGGACCTGCGCAGTATTGTCATCTTCAGCACCTGCCTTTGATAAGTATGAAATGTATGATTAATTTTATCAGTTCACAAATGGGCAGTCAACAACTCAGATATTTTTCAGGCTGGGCAGGTAACGGGCACGGTGACAGCGAATTACTGAAAAGACACAGGGGGGGATTGATTGTTGTGAAGGATACAGTTGAAGATAATGGCCTGGAAAAAAAACAAATCATAGAAAAAAAAGCCAGAGGCCAGGGGACAGGCCCAAGGCTTTTCTTCAGTTTTGTAATTTTGGTTGCGCTGTTGATTCTGACCCGGCTGTTGCTGCCTGTAATTGCAGATTTCAACAACAGCCTGACTGAAACCCAGATCCAGTCAGGCTATGTGGCGGCAATGCAGGGCATGTTTTTGCTGTTGTGGTTGTTTGCCGGCGCTGTGCTGGCTGTGCTGTTGAGCCAGGGGGTGCCGGTGGCCCCGCTTATTTGGATTGTCAATAGCTTGCACATATCCTACAGCTATGATGGATACTGGTACGCTGCCGGAGATTCGCTGATGTTCTTTTCCAATCAATTGAATGTCTTGCTCATGCTGCTGGTGCCGCCGGTGATTGGTGTGGCTTGGTGGTGGGCGGCGAGACAATTGGCATACTGGAAGAGGTTGGCTGGGTTCGCCCGCAAGTTGCAACCGCTGTTTGTTTGGTACTTTCTGATGTTGGTGGCTGTTGTGGCCAACTGGTTCCTCTGGCATTGGTCACCGGCTTTTTCTTCAGGAAACTGGCCCAACCCCTTGCCCTGGGTGGCGCTGGTGCCGGGAGTGTTGCTGCTGGTCAGTTATGCGTTGAACAACCCCTGGCGGGCGACTCTGGTCTTTTGGATAGGGCTTATGCTGCCTGTGGTGGTACAAGTCATCAGCCATGGCGTATACGATGGCCTGTTGCTGGGGTTTGTGCTATTGCTGCCAACGGTCGGGCATGGGTTCCCGGCGCTGTGGGCAGAACTGTTTTTACTGGCAGCGACGCCGCTTTTGTTGGCGCTGATTGTCAACCAGGCCTGGCTGTGGTGGAATGACCGGCCGCTGCTGGAATTATATTAAACCATAGAAAAACCGGAATCCCTGAGGATTCCGGTTTACATATTATTGCTTGCCAAAACACTCTGAGCAGTATACCGGCCTGCCGTTGGTCGGCTTGAAAGGCACTTGGGTTTCCACTCCACAGTCGGCACATACGGCATCATGCATCTCCCGTGGGCCACTGCGTTGCTGGCGCCGTTTTGTGCGGCAGTCTGAGCACCGTCCAGGCTCATTGGTAAAACCTTTTTCTTCATAGAATTCCTGTTCGCCGACGGTAAACACAAAATCTTCGCCACAGTCACGACACTGCAGCACCTTCTCTTCAAAACTCACTAAAAAACCCCCTCCAAAATGGTTATCCCCATTGGTCTTTTGATGCCGGAGAGAACCATGCAGGGAGCATATTCCTGGCACCAGCCACCAAAACAGGATTGGTAAAATTATACTACCTGCGGCAACAGTTTGCAACCAAAATTTACAAATAGTGGAACAGAAGGAACCGGCAGCTCTGTTGGAGAATATAGAAATAACTGCAGTATTTGGAGGTGTTGGGGTGAAACAAATCATCGATCCGCTGCAGGCTGCAGCAATGGTGCGTCCTGGCAGCGCGGTAATGATGGGCGGGTTTTTGGGTGTTGGCGTGCCCATGGAAACCCTTGATGCCCTCTGTCAGCGGGGAACGAGCCAGCTGACCGTTATTTGCAACGACACTGGTTTCCCCGAGGCCGGCGTGGGCAAGCTGGTGGTAAACCGCCAGGTGGTCAGGGTTATGACGTCCCACATCGGCACAAATCCCGCCACCGGCAAGCAGATGAATGAAGGCGAACTCCAGGTGGAGCTGGTGCCCCAGGGCACGCTGGCAGAACAGATACGTGCGGCCGGCGCCGGCCTGGGAGGGGTGTTGACTGCCACCGGCCTGGGCACTGTGGCTCAGGAAGGCAGAAAGGTGATCAACGTCGAGGGCCAGGATTATATCCTGGCAGAACCGGTATCTGCCGACATCGCCCTGTTGAAAGCCCGCAAGGCAGATACTGCCGGCAACCTGGTCTACCGTCGCGCTGCCCGCAATTTCAATCCCCTGATGGCCATGGCTGCCCAGTTGGTGTTGGCGGAGGTTGAAGAGATTGTGGAAGTTGGCGACCTGGACCCTGATGAGGTAATGACACCTGGTATTTTTGTAGACTACCTGGTTAAGGGTGGTGGAAAAAATGAGTGACAAGGCAGCCAAAAGAGAACTGATTGCCCGTCGCATTGCCCGGGAGTTTGTGGACGGCGATGTAGTCAACCTGGGCATAGGCCTGCCCACTTTGGTGGCCAACTTTATACCGGAAGGCGTGAATGTCATACTCCAATCGGAAAACGGTTTTTTGGGGGTTGGCCCGGCACCGGCTGCTGATGCAGTGGATCCTGATTTGGCCAACGCCGGCGGACAACCGGTCACCATCCTTCCCGGCGGATGTTGTTTTGACAGCGCCACTTCCTTTGCCATCATCCGGGGCGGCCATGTGGATGCCACTGTGCTGGGAGCGCTGGAAGTTGATGCCCTGGGTAATCTTGCCAACTGGATGATTCCCGGCAAAATGGTGCCTGGGATGGGCGGGGCCATGGACTTGGTAAGCGGCGCGAAAAAGGTGATTGTCGCCACTGAACACGTGGCCAAGGACGGTTCCCCCAAAATATTGGAGGAGTGTACATTGCCGCTGACTGCCGCCGGTGAAGTGGACCTGATTGTCACGGATATGGCTGTAATTGAAGTCACCACAGTGGGGCTGTTGTTGAAAGAACTGGCCCCCGGCGTTTCAGCCGATGATGTCATTGCCAACACAGGAGCAAAGCTGATTATATCCGATGTTATCGGAACTATGGAATAAGGAGGTTATATCTATGGACAAGGTGGTAATAGCCAGCGCTGTCCGGACGCCCATAGCAAATTACGGTGGTGCCCTCAAGGATTTCCCGGCGGCCAAGTTGGCCTCACTTGTGATTAAGGAAGCGCTGAACCGGGCAGGTGTTGAGGCAAAACAGGTGGATGAAGTGCTGTTGGGCAACATCCTCCAGGCCGGCCAGGGGATGAACCCCGCCCGCCAGGCAGCCCTTGCTGCCGGCATACCCGTGGAATCGACGGCCACGACGGTGAACATGGTTTGCGGGTCCGGCCTGCGGGCGGTGGCAATGGGCGCCCAGTCCATTTGCCTGGGAGAGGCGGAAATTGTGGTGGCCGGCGGAACGGAAAGCATGAGTCAGGCGCCCTACTATCTCCCCGATGCCCGCTGGGGCCAGCGCATGGGCCACGGCAAGTTGGAAGACGCCATGATCCGCGACGGTTTGTGGTGCTCACTGGAAGATGTGCACATGGGCATAACGGCAGAGAACCTGGCAGAGCAATACGGCATCAGCCGGGAAGAACAGGACAAGTATGCAGCTCAGAGCCAGAACAGGGCGGAAGCGGCCCTGGCAGATAACAGGTTTGATGAAGAGATAGTGCCGGTGGAGATACCCCAGCGCAAGGGAGACCCTGTTGTGTTTGCCCGGGACGAATATCCCAAGCCGGGGGTTTCGGCGGAGAAGCTGGGCAAATTGCGCCCGGCCTTTAAAAAGGACGGCACTGTCACTGCCGGCAATGCTTCCGGTATCAATGACGGCGCTGCGGCGCTGGTGCTGATGACGGAAGGCAAGGCAAGGGAGCTGGGCATTGAACCGCTGGCCACCTTTGTGGCCTCGGCCTGGGCCGGCGTGGAGCCCCGGGTTATGGGCATAGGCCCGGTAAGCGCTGTGCACAAATTGCTGACCAAGACCGGCCTGACCATTGAGGATCTTGACCTGGTGGAGGCAAATGAGGCTTTTGCGGTGCAGGCGCTGGCGGTGGCCCGGGAACTGGGCTGGTCCGAAGACATTGTCAATGTCAACGGCGGAGCCATAGCCCTGGGGCATCCCATCGGCGCCAGCGGCGCCCGGGTGCTGGTGACCTTGCTCTATGAAATGAAGCGCAGGCAGGTCACTACAGGTCTGGCCACACTTTGCATCGGCGGCGGACAGGGAATAGCCGCCTTGGTCCAGCGCTGAACCAGGGCTGGCAATAGGGAGTGATCACCATAAAAACAACTATTTTTCGTTCCACACAATACAATCCATGGTACAACCTGGCGCTGGAAGAACACCTGTTGAAAAATGTGGTTGATGATGACCATGTGATTCTCTACCTGTGGCAGAACCAACATACTGTGGTTATTGGACGGAATCAAAATGCCTGGAAGCAATGCCGTTGCAAGGAACTGGAAGACAGCGGCGGCAAACTGGCCCGCCGTCTTTCCGGCGGTGGAGCGGTCTATCATGACCTGGGCAACATGAACTTTACCTTTCTTATGCCCCGGCGCCACTATGACCTTGAGCGCCAACTGCAGGTGCTGTTGCAGGCAGTAAAAGAGCAGGGCATAGATGCCAAGTTTGCCGGCCGCAATGACCTGGTTGCCGACGGCCGTAAATTTTCCGGCAATGCCTTCTATTTCGAGGAAAACCGCTGCTACCACCACGGTACGCTTCTGGTGGATGTCAATTTCGACGACATGACCAAGTACCTGCAAGTGTCCAGCGCCAAGATGCGCTCCAAGGCTGTTGAGTCGGTCAAGGCAAGGGTTGTTAATTTGCGGGAGCTTAGTCCTGGACTGACCATTGAAGGGATTGCCGACAGTGTTGCCGGTGCGTTTATCGATGTCTATGGCGGTGAAAAAGAAATCATCGATGCAGATCCCTCTTCAATGGGGCTGGAGGACAAATATGATCACTACGCCTCCTGGGAATGGCGCTACGGAAAAACCCCCAAGTTTGATGTTGAGTTTTCAACCCGCTTTGACTGGGGCGAAATTGACATGGGCCTGAGCTTGCAGAAGGGGCATATTAAGGAGGCAACAATCTGGTCCGATGCCATGAACCCCCAATTGATAGAACAAATGGCATCCCAGCTGGCAGGAGTGCCGCTGCGGCCTGATGATGTGACGTCCCGCCTGGCTCAATTGGGCCAGGATGAGAAGGACAGGGAAGTGGTGGATCAGTTCACTGTCTGGTTCAGGGAACAGCTGGAACAACTGTAGCACATACGAAAACACCCTCCAGGGAGGGTGTTTTGCTAGTATATCCAGCGTTTGTTGACGTTCAGTGTGCTGAATGCAAACAGGATAACGGCAAATCCGCTTAAGGCAGCCAAAGCCAGGGCCGGGTGCATGGTTCCGGTGTTGTTGACCGCTTGTCTGAGCAAGTCGACGCCGTATGTCAGCGGCAGGGCATAGGATAGGGGGCGGATAAAAATTGGCAACTGGGACAGGGGGAAGAAAAGACCGCACAGAAACACCATGGGAAAACGGAAAAAGTTGGAGAAGGTCTGGGCTTCAAAAACTTCGCTGACGGAAACGGCGATAAACAGGCCAAGGAAGGTGGATGTTACGGCAATGAACACAACGGCGGCCAGCAGCAGGCCCCAGTCGATGCCACTGATGTCCGTCAGGAAGGCGGCAAACACAACCGGCACAAAGGCATTGACCAGTCCAAAGAGAATCGCTCCGCTGGTTTTGGCCAACATCAGCAGGCGCAGATCCAGCGGTGCCAACAGCAATCGCTCAAAGGAGCGGCTGCGCCGTTCAAAAGTGATGGTCACTGCTAACATGGAAGTAGTGCCAAAGAGCACCGACATTGCCACTACTCCCGGCAGCAACTGACGGATGTCGACAGGGTCCTGGGAACGGACAAAGAACATCAATGTCCAGGCCACGGGGAAGAGTATGCCCCAACTTATGTTGGGAGGCTTGAGATAGTAGGCGCGCATGTCTTTGGCCAGTATGTTCCAAAAGGCAATCCAGGTTTTCACTGTTTCTTCCTCCTCCCCATATTGTTTCCAGACATTTTTTCCTTTTCTATGCCGGTGACCCGTACAAACACTTCTTCCAGGCTGGGGCGAATACGCTTGGCCTCCAGCAGTTCATTCTTGCTTTTTTCAATTACACTGAATATTTCTGCCAGTGGAAGGGGTACAGGGGAATAAAGACGTATTACCCCTTCACCTGTCAGTTCTGCCTGGCTGTCGGGGCACAGGGCCATCAATTGCCGGGGCAAATCGGGGGCGCAATGTTCTATGCTCAACTCCATTATTTGTTGGTCCTGGACGTCCGACATCAATTGCTCAACCGGGCCACAGCGGACTATTTTGCCGGCGACGATAAAGGCGATTCGGTGGCAAAGCCGCTCTGCTTCTTCAATGTAGTGTGTGGTAAGAAAAATGGTGGTGCCATGTTGGTTGAGAGTTGTGATAAGTTGGCGGATTTGCCGGGCGCTGGCCACGTCAATGCCGGTTGTCGGTTCATCCAAAAACAAAATTTCCGGATTGTGGATGATGCCGGCAGCTATGGTCAGTTTACGCTTCATCCCCTTGGAGTAGGCTTTGAATTTGCGGTTTGCTGCGTCGGCAAGGCCAAACTGGTCCAACAGTTCTTTTGCCCGTGTCTGTCTTTCTTTTTTCGCCATGCCATACAAGGAAGCGCAGAAACAAAGGTTGTCATAGCCGCTGAGCTCATCATAGAGGTTGCTTTCGTCGGGAACTATGCCCAATAAATGCTGAACCCTTTTCATCGAGCTCCCCACTGTCTGTCCGGCTATCTCCATCTTGCCGCTGCTGGGCCGGGCCAGACCGGTGAGCATGTTGATTGTTGTGGTCTTCCCCGCTCCGTTGGGACCGAGAAAACCGAATATCTCCCCTTTTTTAACTTCAAAACTTACCTGGTCTACTGCTGTGAGCTGGTCAAATTTTTTGCTCAGGTTGCTGGCTGCCAGGGCAAACAAGCTAACACATCCTTCCACAATTGTTTAAGCATATACTTAAACAAATACTAACGTGTACAGTATATCTTGTCAAGAAAATAGCCCCCGGTGGGGGCTATTGGGCAAGTGAATTGGCCAGATGGAACAGGGTGCGGACCGCAACTCCGGTGCCGCCCTTGCTCTGATAGTGCTGTTCTTTTTCTGTCCAGGCAGTACCGGCGATATCCAGGTGCAACCAGGGAACGTCTCCGGTAAAGCTGCCCACAAACAGCGCGCCGGCTATGGTGCCTGCAGAACCCGGCTGGCCGGTGTTTTTGAGATCTGCAACTTCCGACTTGATATCTTCTTTGTACTCTTCGTCCCCGGGCAGGCGCCACACCCGCTCACCGGCTTTTTCCGCAGCCTGTTCAAGTTTGACGTAGAGATTGTCATCGTTGGTCACCACAGCCGAGGTAATTTTGCCCAGCGCCACTACAGCGGCGCCGGTTAATGTGGCCACATCAACTATGCGGGTCGCTTTTTCTTCATGTATTGTGTAGTGAACTGCGTCGGCCAGTGTCAGGCGGCCCTCTGCGTCGGTGTTTAGCACTTCAATTGTCTTTCCTGACATTGAGCCAATAATGTCACCGGGCTTGTACCCACTGCCGGATATCAGGTTTTCGCAGGCTGCAACCACTGCCGTTACATTAAGCTTGAGTTTGCTTGCAGCTATTGCCGACATGGCGCCGATGACTGAGGCCGCGCCGCCCATGTCGCATTTCATATAGCTCATGCCGGCGGTGGGTTTAATGGACAATCCCCCGCTGTCATAGGTCAGGCCCTTGCCCACCAGACCCAGTATTTCGTCGCTGCCGGGGTTGCCGCTGTAACGCATGACAATCAGCCGGGGGCGCTGTTCTGAAGCCCGGGCCACGGCGGCAAAGGCCTTCATGCCCAGGGCGCTGATTTTGTCATCGCCGTAGATGGAAACGTCAAAGCCGTACTCCTTGCCGGCATCTTCTGCTTCGCATGCCAGCTGGGCCGGAGTCATGACGTTGGCCGGCTCATTGACCAGTCTGCGGGCCAGCAGGGTGGCTTGGGCCAGCAATTGACCCTGTTCCAAAGAATCGGCCACCTCTGCGTCAGCGCCCACCAGGCAAATGCTGTCCAGTTGCCAGGGTTTCTTTTCACTGATGTAGGTGTCAAACTTGTAGCTGGTCAGCAGCGCTGTTTCAGCTATTGCCAACCCCAGGTCTGCTGCCGGCACTTTGCCGCCAAAGCAGTCAAAACATATGTCCAGATCCTCAGCTTTCAGCTTGACAACTTCCCGGATGGCCGCAGCCAGGTTGCGCCGGGCCTTTTCGGCAGTAAAATCTTCTTCCTTGCCCATGCCGGCCAACACCAGGTTGTGGTGTGTTTGGCCCGGCAGGCGCAGAGTGGCTGCAGTGCCCGCCTTGCCTTCAAATTCCTTGGACTGAAAAAACTTGTCTGCAACTTCAGCCAGTTCCTCCGGCATGCAACAGGGCCGTTGGTCCTGAAAACATGGAATCACCACTGTTTTGGCAGTGAACTTTTTCCTCACCGTCAGTTTCATTGGTTGACCTCCTTTACTACTGAGTTATTTCTCTTTGCAAACGGAAATTCCTTCCTGCGACATAATCTGTAATTAAAGGGTATCGTTAGTGACAACAAAGTATTATAATGGAGCAAAGGGAGGAATGCATGTTGGACAACAATCAAAGGGTCTTGGCAATACTGGCCCATCTCCTGGGGTTAATGACGGGTTTTTTGGGCCCCCTGGTGCTCTACCTGGTGGCCAAGCCGGAGGATGTCTTTGCCCGGGAGCACGCCAAGGAGGCGTTGAACTTCCAAATAACCTTGGTTATCGGGTTTATTATTTCCGGCATTCTGGTTATTGTGCTTGTCGGCATCTTGGGCCTGATCATACTGGGCCTGATGGACCTGATATTCTCGATAATGGGAGCAGTGGCCGCCAGCAACGAGCAACCATACAAATATCCTGTCAACATTCGCTTCATTTCCTGAGCTCCGCTGGTGAGTTTAAAAATATTGGGGAGGAATGTTTATGTTAAATGTTGGTGACAAGGCTCCGGATTTTACCGCTGAGACCACCCAGGGATCCATTGCCACCGCAGATTTGCGGGGCAAGAAGCTGTTGCTGTTTTTCTACCCCAAGAACGAAACCTCCGGCTGAAACAAGCAATTGGGGGAGGCACGTGATGCCTTCCAGAGCTACCAGGATGCCAATGTGTATGTCATTGCCCTGAACCCTGCCACAATGGAAAATCACCAGAAGTACACGGAAAAACACAAATTTCCCTTTCCATTGGTCCATGATGCCAAGGGCGCCATTGCAGCCCAGTATGAGGTGCCAGTCACACTGGGCATGCCCAAGCGCACGGTATACATCATCGATGAAGCGAGAATAGTCCGTTACGCCAAAGAAGGCCTGCCGGAAACAGAAGAATTGTTGACGGCTGTGGCAGAAATGTCTTGACATTACCAACCGGCCGCCGGCCGGTTTTTACTTTGCAGGAATAAAAGCTCGATTGTAGAAATAAGTAGAAATAAGTTGTAGACAGCACACAGGAGGTTGACATGTTAGAGGCGTATGAGCTTTTATTCCGGGGAATATTTGATTTCCTGATTCTATTCGCCCTGGGCGGTATTGGCTGGGCGGTTTTCAGTTTGTTGCGGGCGCCGGTTCCACCGCTGTTGGGCACGTTGCTGATTATCGGTACGCTGCGGGCGCTGGAAATACCCATACCCGACGCCCCCCGTTACCTGGCACCGGTGGTGCAGGTGCTGTTGGGTTTGTATATCGGGACAAAGGTCACACGGGACACTGTGCGCGAGCTCAAGTCACTGGTGGTGCCAGCGGCGGTTATCAGTGTTTGGGCCTTGACAATAATTTTTCTGGTGGGCTGGATGCTCAGCCGCCTTACCTGGCTGGATGGTTTTACGTCAGTGCTTTCTTCCAGCATAGGCGGCCTTCCCGAGATGATGGTGTTGTCCCTGGCTACCGGCGCTGACTTGGCAGTGGTCATTGTCATGCAGACATTTCGCATGTTGGCCACCATTGCAATTTTCCCGCTGCTTTATCACAAGTGGTTTGTGCCCGAAGGGCAGCGCAAGGATAATCAACAACCAGCCAACTCCCGGCGGGAAGAAACAAAATCCGCCGCCGGAGAACTTTACGCCTACTTTTCCCATCGGCCGCATATGTTGCTCTTTTCACTGCTCATTGCCCTGACCGGCGGTTGGTTGCTGTCCTCACTGGGTGTGCCTGCCGGCATAATGGTGGGATCCATGCTGGCGGTGGCTGCTGCCGGGGTGGTGGGCTTGCCCATGCGTTCCTTGCATCCCCGATTGTTTTCACCATTGCTTGTTACTGTGGGCATCATGGTATCGGATAATTTCGGGCCGGAAACTGCCCAGACACTTCTGTCGGGCCAGCTGTTGTGGCCGGTCATCCTTTCCACCGTATTGATATTTGCCAGCTCTCTGGGCATTGCCTGGATAATACATCGATTGTCCGGCTGGGACATGCCCACAAGCTTTCTTGCCGCTGCCCCCGGAGGGTTTACTGTTATGACCACCCTGGCCATCCGTTACAACAAAGACCCCTTCAGGGTTTCCATGCTTCATCTTTGCCGCCTGATGGCCATAAAGACGGTGGTGCCCCTGGTATTCATGTTTTTCATATGACAGACCCGGCTATTTTACTTTTATTGCCCCAGTGGCTATAATACTAACCAGAAACAGGGAGGGATTGCTGTGGAAGAAAAGTCCAACTTTATACTGAATATAGTTGAAAAAGATGTGGCGGCCGGCACCAATGACGGCAGGGTTCATACCCGTTTCCCTCCTGAGCCCAACGGTTACATGCACATAGGCCATGCCAAGGCTATTTTGCTCAACTATTCCATTGCCAGGGATTTTGGCGGCAAGTTTAACTTGCGGTTCGACGACACAAACCCTGTAAAAGAAGAGCAGGAGTTTGTTGATTCCATCCTGGAAGACATACGCTGGTTGGGGGCAGACTGGGAAGACCGGCTTTACTTCAGTTCCGACAACTTCGATGTCAAGTATGAGTTTGCCCTGCGCCTTATCGAAGCAGGCCGAGCCTATGTTTGCGACCTGAGCCAGGAGCAGACACGTGAATACCGGGGAACGCTGACAGAGCCGGGCAGGGAAAGCCCCTACCGTAGCCGCTCAATCAAGGAAAACCTGGATTTATTCATGCGGATGAAGAGAGGGGAGTTTGCAGAAGGCAGCCGGGTGTTGCGGGCCAAAATTGACATGGCCTCGGGCAACCTTAACATGCGTGACCCGGTGCTTTACCGCATCTTGCATGCACCCCACCATCGGACCGGTGAAAAATGGTGCATCTATCCCATGTATGATTTCGATCATCCCTTTTCTGACACTCTGGAAGGGATTACCCATTCCTTGTGCTCCATCGAGTACAGCAACCATCGCCCGCTCTACGACTGGATAGTGGAGCAGGCAGTGGAGTTGATTCCCGAACGGGTCAAGTGCCGCTCCAGGCAATATGAATTCGCGCGGCTCAACCTGAGCCATACCATCATGAGCAAGCGCAAGCTGCGCCGCCTGGTGGAGGAGGGGCATGTCCAGGGGTGGGACGACCCGCGTATGCCCACCATAGCCGGTTTGCGGCGCCGGGGCGTTACGCCGGAAGCGATTGCAGATTTTTGTGACCGGATTGGTGTCGCCCGGGCAGACAGCGTCGTTGACTTGGCCATGTTTGAACACTGTGTCCGGGAAGACCTGAACAGCAAAGCCCATCGTGTTATGGCAGTGCTGGAACCGGTAAAGGTTGTTATAACCAACTGGCCTGAAAAAGAAGTGGAGTGGCTGGAAATAGAAAACCTGCCGGGGGATGAGCAGGCAGGCAGCCGCCAGGTTCCCTTTGGGCGGGAGACATACATTGAGCGGGAAGACTTTATGGAAGACCCGCCGGCCAAGTACCACCGGCTGGCTCCGGGGAAAGAAGTGCGGCTCAAGGGCGCCTACGCTGTTACATGCACCGAGGTAATAAAGGACGAGGCGGGAGAAGTTGTGGAACTGCGCTGTACCTATGACCCCGCCACCAGAAGCGGCCAGGACATCAGCGGAAGAAAAATTCGCGGGGTTATCCACTGGGTATCAGCTCAACACGCCCTGCCGGCCACTGTCCGCAGTTATGATCATTTGTTTGCTGTCAGCGACCCGGAACAAGTGGAAGAGGGAAAGGATTTTACTTCCAACATAAATCCCAACTCGCTGATGATAAACTCCGGCTGTTATGTGGAGCCTTCGCTGGCTGCCGCCGAACCCGGCAGCAGGTACCAGTTCATGCGCAAGGGATATTACTGCATGGATTGGGACAGCACTTTGGACAACCTGGTGTTCAACCTGACGGTCAGCTTGCGGGACAGCTGGACCCCGGGCAAATAATCAGCAGGTACTGAGAAAAATAGTGTATAATGCCTTTAAGGTCATAGATGTTCTAATCAAGGAGGTTTGAACTTGAGATTAGTGATTAGGCTTTTGGTGACACTGATTACAATTGCAATTTTTGTACTGCCCTTTGTGTTACTGGGGTGGTGGGTGCTGGAAAATCCCCAACCGCTTCGTATTTTTGTCGCGGTGGCAGCCATCCTGGTTCTGCTTCTGATTTTTTACTTCTTTCTCTCGTCCAGCCCATTGTCGCTGGGCAAACCCTCTTATCGTTGCAACGAGAAAATGCGAATAACCCTGAAGAATTCCCGGATTTTTAACTGGGATGACAGCTTTACCCTGGAAAAAATCGGTGAACAGTGGCAGCCGGTAGAGTTTTCCAGCAAACGGATGGATGGGCCTGAGTCTGCAGACATCGTTATCTGGGAAGCAACGGCGCCGGAAGAGCCGGGCACATATTGGCTCAGCAAAACGGTTACTGTTGTGGGTGATGGCAGTGAAAGGGAAAAGACCTTTCGCGTCAGGTTCAACGTCAGCAAATGGTCCACAAGAATAGGCTCGTAAGAGCCTTTTTTTCTCTGTTGAGTTGTTGCAAAGGAGGCAGAAAATGTTCAAAGCTTCAGTTACCATTGGCCGTATTGCCGGCATACCCATCAGAATACATGTGAGCCTGTTGCTGGGCATCCCCTTGCTGACATGGCTGTTTGGCATGCAGGTCCAGTATATAGCTGATGGCAGGGAGTTGGCTCTGGCAACCAACCCCTATGTCTTGGGTGGCTTGCTGGCCGTTGCCCTTTTTGTCAGTGTGGGGCTTCATGAGTTGGCCCACTCGCTGGTAGCGTTGCGCCGGGGTATTGAAATCCGCAACATCACCCTGATGTTGTTTGGCGGCGTCGCCCAACTGGATGAAGAATTTGTCCGGGATCCCAGCAATGAATTGGCCATTGCTTCCGCCGGGCCCATAGTCAGCCTGCTGCTTGGTGCCGGTTTCATGGTGTTGTCCTATGTGGCCGGTTCTGCCCGCCCTGATATCTTCCTGGTATTTTTGTTGCTGGGACAGCTGAACATTATTTTGGCGGTGTTTAACCTGCTGCCTGCCTTCCCCACCGATGGTGGACGCATCTTGCGTTCGCTGTTGGCCAAGCGCAAATCCCATCTTGCTGCCACCAAGATAGCATCTTCCCTGGGGCAGGCATTTGCTTTTTTGTTTGGGATTTACGGCCTGATCAGCGGCAACTTTTTCCTGATTCTGATTGCCGTCTTTGTCTACCAGGGCGCCAGCCAAGAGTACCAGGCAAGCTTGCTCCGTCAAACGCTTTCCGGCTTTGTGGTGGCGGACTTGATGAGCTACCCCGTTTCCGTGGTTGAAGAAAACAACACGGTACAACAACTGTTGGAGCAGATGTACAGAGAGCGCCACTCCGGTTATCCGGTGGTGGATTATGACGGTCAGGTAAAGGGTTGTGTAACCATGGAAGATGTCCAGAAAGTGGAACCCCGGCTGCGGGATTTCACCACTGTGGGCCAGGTTATGTCCTGCACCATGAAGACGGTGAATCCCGATGATGACATCTACCTGGCGTTGAAGGAAATGTCCGGCGCCGATATCGGAAGACTGTTGGTCATGGACGGAGACAAATTGGTGGGTATAATCACCCGCTCGGATATTCTTAAGGGATTCCGGTTGCGGATGATGGAAGAAAATAGTGGAGGAGGAGTAGCATAATATGAAGAAGCCCCGTCGTTATACCATTGAACAGTTTATCAACTCTGAAGGGATTCGGGGGAATTCCATTGCCTATGATGATGGCAGCATTCTCTATTCCAGCGACAGAACAGGCATTTACAATGCCTACGCTGTTTCTGTAGAAGGTGGTGAGCCGGAGCAGCTCACTGCATCGGAAACCGAGTCGGTTTTTTCTCTTTCCTTCTTCCCCCAAGATAAGAGGGTCCTTTATCACAGCGACCGCGGCGGCAACGAACTGATGCACATTTATTTGCGGGATGAACAGGGCAAGGTGACAGACCTTACCCCGGGAGAAAAGGTCCGCACAGAATTTTATGGCTGGAGCCATGATGACAGCTGCTTTTTCTTTGGATCCAATGCACGGGACCCCAAGGCTACGGACGTAATGCGTTGTGACGCCAAGACGCTGGAAACAGCCACGGTATTTGCCGATGACGGCAGCAATCGGTTTGGAGCGATATCTCCGGATCAGCAGCTTTTGGCGCTGGTAAAACCCAACACTTCCACTGACAGTGACATATGGTTGCATGACCTGTCTTCCGGCAAGAGTCGCAACCTGACTTCCCACCAGGGTGAAGTGCGCAACTACGCCCTCTTCTTCAGCCCCGATGGGAACCATCTCTACTACCTCACCGACAAAGACAGTGAATACATGTGGCTGTGCCGTTACTGTCTAAAGGAAGACAAGCATGAGAAGGTGCTGGAAGCGGATTGGGACATTGCTTTGGCAAGCCTTTCCAACACCGGCCGCTACATGGTGGTGGCCATAAACAATGATTCCCGCACCGAAGTCAGGGTATACGACAACAGTACAGGAAAGCAGGTGGAACTGCCCGGGCTGCCTGCAGGAGATGTAACAGCCCTGACAGTTTCCCGGTCGGAAAAACTGCTGAGTTTTTACGTCAGCAGCTCCCGCCACCCTGCCAACCTCTGGGTTTATAATCTTGAGACCGGTAAGGCAAGGCAACTCACCGACACTCTGAACAAGGACATAGATCCCGATGACCTGGTGGAGGCAGAGGTGGTGCGTTATCCGGCCAGGGACGGCCTGGACATTCCGGCTGTTTACTACAAGCCGTTGGATGCCAGCCAGGACAACATGGCGCCGGCCCTGGTCTGGGTCCATGGCGGGCCCGGCGGCCAGTCCCGGGTGGGCTACAATCCCCTGCTCCAGTACCTGGCCAACCACGGCTATGCAATAATCGCTGTAAACAACCGGGGCAGCTCTGGCTACGGCAAGACATTTTTTTCAATGGCAGACAAGAAGCACGGCGAGGCGGATCTGGCAGATTGCATCGACAGTAAGGACTACCTGCAAGCCACGGGCCATATTGACGGAGACAAAATCGGCATCATTGGCGGCAGCTATGGCGGTTACATGGTGTTGGCAGCCATGGCCTTCACCCCGGAGGAGTTTGCAGTCGGGGTGGACATTTTCGGCGTTTCCAACTGGGTGCGAACGCTGGCCAGCATCCCTCCCTGGTGGGAATCCATGCGCCAGGCCCTCTATACCAAGATTGGCAATCCGGAAACAGAAGAAGAATACCTGCGGAGCATTTCCCCGCTGTTCCATGCTTCCAACATCAACAGGCCGCTGCTTGTGCTGCAGGGAGAAAACGATCCCCGGGTCCTCAAAGTGGAGTCCGATGAGATTGTGGAAGCTGTCCGTGCCAATGATGTTCCAGTTGAGTACGTGGTCTTCGATGATGAGGGCCACGGGTTCAGCAAAAAGGCCAACCAAATCCGGGGCTTCAGCGCTGTAAGGGAGTTCCTGGATAGCTACCTGAAATAAATAAAGGGCTGTCTCGGTGGAGACAGCCCTTTATGCTGTACTATTCTTTGTCTGGTTCTTCTTCCTCTTCCTCATCTTTGTCAAAGTAGAGGTGAAAGCGGGAGTAAAAACCCGGTGAATCACTGCTCTCTTGGCTCTCTTTCTCCTGGTCTTCCTTAACCGGCTCCGGGGTTTCCTCAGGCTTGTCCGGCTCTGGCAACTCTTCAGCGGGTTGCTCCACCGGTCGCTCAGTCGTGCCTGCCGCCAAATTGTACTCCCAGAGCGCCAAATTCCCTGCCGGCTTGAAGCCCAGCATTTTCAGCAACAGAGTGGTGGCGTGGGAACGACTTTCTGCCAAACAAAGAGCGCCTGCGTAACCTTTTTCTTTGAGATGGTTCAACGTCTCCTTGAGCAGCAGCCGGCCAAAACCCCTGCCCCGTTTCTGAGATGTGGTGGCCGCCGTGTGGATGCTGACAATTCCCTTGTCCTTGTCAGTCAACTGATACAAAAGAACACAAGTTGGCTGGCCATCCACCAGTCCGATGCGAAACCCTTCCGGGATAAAACCGGGAGCGCCGCGTCTTTTTTCAAGTATTTCAGGGCTGAAGGGCGGCTGGTTCCAGGCCGGGGTTATTCCCTGGTTGAACAAGTCAATCCACTGGGGTTCCATATCCGGTGCTTCTGCCAGCGAAACAACGGTGAAATCCGCACCGGGATCATATTCCACCTCATGCTCCAGGTTGGAGGCGAATTCCACCAAGCCGTATGATTCTTGGAACCCGGCTGAACTCAAAAAATGTTGTTCCAGTGCGTTTTGACGAATCACTGTCTGTATAACCAAGTCGCCGCCGGCAATTTCCTCTGCCACCTGGGCGCATCGGTTCCAAAACAGTTCCCAGTGCGGTTGCTCCAGCTCTTTGGCCAGCGCCAGATTGACAAACACCCGGTCTCGATGCAGTGCCATAAGATGGGCAAACCCCCGCAAACTGGTGTCATCTTTCAGTATCAGTGCTGCTTGGCCGTTATCCAGGCATGCCAGTTGTTGGTTAAAATAATCCAGCCTGGAGTCAGCCCTTTCCACATCGGGGAAGAACAGACGAACAACATGGGGAAGGTAGTTTTTGCTAAACGCTTCCACTTGTGCCACGGTGCCACCCCCTTAGAATTTATGTGTCCATGGCATAACAATAAACACTTCAACAAAACCAGGGCTATTTCCTGCCTGTCAGGCGAGCGACAGCTCTCTTGATTCTCTGTCCCAGTGGCAATGTGTATCGGGCGGAAAGTGCCATTGACATGTCGCTGTGTCCGGCCTTTCGCCGCTTGCCAATCCCCTTGGGGGAAAAGTCCAAGACACCCCGTATCATGTCATCCCAGCCCTGGTCAGGGCTGACTTCTATTATGTCGGCGTCCTTGTAGTTTTTACGGTTAATTTTTCGGAATTCGTCCAGGCGGACAACTATAAACCGCCGGTAGCCCTTTTCATACAATGGCTTAATGGGCACATTGTCCACTACGCCACCATCAACATATTGCTTGCCATCTATTTTAATCATGTCGAACACCATTGGTATGGCAGCTGAGGCCATTAGAATCTTCTTGATTCTTTCCGGCTCGGCGCCGTTGATGGGAAAATATGTAGTCTTGAAATCAGGCAAGCGACAGCTGGTGGCATAAAACTCAATGGAAGATTGGCTTATTTTGTCAAGGTCTGCGTACTTGTCAAGAATCGACAACAGGGCTTCATGGGAAAAAACACCCTCAGACATCAGGCCCTGAAGGTCGAATTTTTTCAGGAGGTTTATGTGCTTCTTTTTGTCCAGCACCAGCACCTTTTTGGTGTCCAGCGATTCCCAGATGTCCACAGCAGCCTTGTAGTCGCCCTGGACGAACAATGCCCCGTTCAGGGCTCCAATTGAAGTGCCGGAAACTGCGCCTATTTTTTTGTCCAAACCGTACTCGCGCAGGGCCTGCCAGGCCCCGATTTGGTAGGCGCCCTTGCCGCCGCCGCCGCCCAACACCAGCCCGATTGACTTTTTGTCCACTGGTTTCACCTCCAAGTATATATTCGTCGTTGTCTGTGTATATCCTTCCATTGTTGCACAGCAGGATAAGTTTGTTCAGTGGCGAAATACCAATAGACAGGAGTGAAACTATGGTCACCGGACTGATATTCAACATCATGCGCTATGCCATCAATGATGGCCCGGGTATACGCACCACGGCATTTTTCCAGGGATGTCCCCTGTCCTGCCTCTGGTGCCACAATCCCGAAAGCCAACCTTCCAACCCCGGAATCATTTTTAACCAAGCCCGGTGCATTGCCTGTGGTGCCTGCCGGCATGTTTGTGACAACAACTGCCAACCGGAGAAGTGCACCGTTTGTGGGGCATGTGTGGATGCCTGCTGTTCCGGCGCCCGGGAGCACGTCGCCCGCCGGTTTAGTGTCAGTCAGCTGATGGACATTTTGAAGCGGGACATGGTCTTTTACCAACAAACGGGAGGCGGGGTGACATTGTCCGGTGGTGAACCCTTTTGCCAACCTTCTTTTTTGTTTGCTGTGCTGGAACAGTGCAGGCAAAAATCCATCCATGTGGCCGTGGATACCAGCGGCCACTGTGAAGAGCAAGACCTGGCCCAAGCAGCCATGTTGGCTGACCTGTTTTTATATGACTTGAAACTCATGGATCCGGCAACCCATGCCAATTTCACCGGCAGGGACAACCGGCTTATATTGGACAACTTGGTGTCGCTGACGAAACTGCACAACAACGTTGTAGTCCGGGTTCCCCTGATTCCCGGATTTACCGACGATGATGAGAACCTAAGGGCAATGAGCAAATTTCTTTCAACACTGGCTGTTTCCGCTGTGGAGCTGTTGCCCTACCACCCCACCGGATCGGGCAAGTATGCCAACCTGCACCGGGAATATGGCCTGAAGGATGTGCCTGTTCCGGAAAGAAAATCACTGGAGCATGCAGCCGGTTTGCTGGCGGCATCGGGCCACAGCGTCACCACTGGAGGGATATCATGAACAAGCGAGTGGAAAAACTGAGAACACAAAGCCTTGATGCTGTTCCCTGCATATCTTCTGAGCGGGCCAAACTGCTGACCATGTTCTATCAGCAACACCCCGCGGAACATTACCCGGCGGCAGTGCACAGGGCCATGGCCTTTGACTACCTGTTGCGCAATAAGGAAATAACGATTTTGCCCGGAGAACTGATTGTCGGTGAACGGGGGCCCGCCCCCAAGGCGGTGCCTACCTATCCTGAGGTATGTTGTCACAGCATGGAAGATTTGGAAATGCTCAACTCCCGGGAAAAATTGCCCTACCTTGTGGATGACGAAACAGCAACAACTTACAAACAAACAATAATACCCTTCTGGCAGGGTCGCTCCATACGGGAGAAAATTTTTGATGGCATGACCAGTCAGTGGAAGGACTGTTACCAGGCCGGACTGTTTACCGAATTTATGGAGCAAAGGGCCCCGGGGCACACGGTGGCGGACGAAAAGATATACCACAGGGGCTTCCAGCAGTTTAAAGAGGAAATTGCCGCCAGCCGCAGCAATCTGGATTGGCAGGCAGACCCTGGGGCACAGGACAAAGACGATCAACTGCGCGCCATGGACATATGCGCCGGTGCCATAATCGCCTATGCCCACCGCCATGCAGACCTGGCCCGGCAATTGGCTGCTGCCGAAAAAGACAGCAGCAGGGCGGCGGAACTGGAGCAAATTGCTGAAAACTGCCAGCGGGTTCCTGCCCAGGCTCCGGAAACGTTCTGGCAGGCGCTGCAGGCCTACTGGTTTGTGCACCTGGGTGTGATCACCGAGTTGAACACCTGGGACGCCTTCAACCCGGGACGCCTGGATCAGCACCTTTGGCCCTTCTATCAACAAGACACCCAGGGAGGATTGCTCAGCGACGAACAGGCCCGGGAGCTGTTGCAGTGCTTTTGGGTTAAATTCAACAATCAACCGGCGCCCCCCAAGGTGGGGGTGACCGCTGCCGAGAGCAGCACCTACACAGATTTTGCCAACATCAACTGTGGCGGAATCAGGCCCGACGGCAGTGACGGTGTCAACCCTGTGTCCTGGATGTTGCTGGACACCATTGATGAGATGCGTTTGTTGCAACCCAGTTCCAACATCCAGCTCAGTCAGCAGAATCCCGACAGTTTCCTGCGCCGGGCCGGTGAGATTATCCGCAAAGGCTGGGGCCAGCCATCGGTTTTCAACGCCGATGCCGTTGTCCAGGAACTGCTGAACCAAGGCAAATCCCTGGTGGATGCCCGCTGCGGCGGCACCAGCGGCTGCGTGGAGACCGGGGCCTTTGGCAAAGAGAGCTACATCCTGACCGGTTATTTCAACCTGCCTAAAGTGCTGGAAATCACCCTCAACAATGGGGTTGACCCGGCAAGCGGCAAGCAAATTGGCCTGAGCACCGGCAATCCGGAGAGCTTCTCGGACTTTCAACAGCTGATGGACGCCTATCGGCGGCAGCTGAACCATTTCATCGACATAAAGATTCAGGGCAATGATTTTATCGAGCAGTTGTATGCCCAACAGCTGCCCTCGCCATTTCTGTCCATTATCATCGATGATTGCATTCAGCAGGGCATGGACTATAACCAGGGAGGCGCCCGCTATAACACCACCTATGTACAGGGAGTGGGAATAGGCACGGTGACCGACAGCCTGGCCGCCATCAAGGAACAGGTTTATGACCAACAGGCAATCAGCATGCAACAGCTGATGCATGCGCTGCAGAATGACTTTGAAGCACAAGAGCCGCTGCGCCAAACACTGGTGAACAAGACACCCAAGTACGGCAATGATGACGACAGGGCAGATTCTTTGATGCAAGAAGTTTTTGCCATGTTCAGGGCGGCGGTGAACGGCAGGCCCAACACCAAGGGGGGCAGTTACTACATCAAT
This sequence comes from Clostridiales bacterium, assembly GCA_003559415.1. GTDB lineage: Bacteria > Bacillota > Proteinivoracia > UBA4975 > PWLI01 > PWLI01. Next base: position 21,529 of record PWLI01000161.1, read on the forward strand.
ATGCTGCCCACCACCTGTCATGTATATTTCGGCAGTCGCACCGGCGCCACGCCCGACGGGCGTTTTGCCCAGCGGCCATTTTCCGAAGGAATCTCGCCTGTCCAGGGCGCTGACCGCAACGGCCCCACTGCTGTAGTGCAATCAGCGGCCAAGATGGATCATCTGGCCACCGGCGGCACCCTTCTCAACCTCAAGTTCACTCCCCAGCTGCTGGCGGGCGAAAAGGGGTTGGACCATCTTGTCGGCCTGGTCCGGGGGTACTTCAGCTTGAACGGCCATCACATTCAGTTCAACGTGGTGGATGCCAAAACATTGCAGGCGGCCATGGATGCCCCGGAGCAATACCGCAACCTGATTGTCCGCGTTGCCGGTTACAGCGATTATTTCTGTGACTTGACCAGGGAATTGCAGCAGGAAATCATTTCCCGCACCGCCCATGACAGCATGTAGGTTTACTCTGGTTGACCGTCATCAGTCATTCAGGTAAACTGATTATCATGTAAGGGGTGGCCACATGAAAATGACAGGCAATCGGCGCAACCAGCTGCCGATAAATACGCCTTTTTATTATGGCTGGATGATTGTATTCATCTCTGCTTTGGGTGTTTTCTTTTCCGGTCCGGGCCAGACATACTCCGTTTCTGTTTTTATCGATTCATATATCACGGAATTCGGGTGGAGCCGTTCCTTTGTGTCTACCCTCTACTCAACGGGTACTTTGCTGGCAGGATTGTTGTTGCCTGTTGTGGGCAGATTGGTGGACCGCTTGGGGTCACGGTTTATGGTGGCGGCAGTGGCCGCCACTTTTGGGTTGGTATGTCTGGCCATGAGTCTGGTTTTCAGTCCGGTTATGCTGTTTGCCGGCTTCTTCCTGGTCCGTTTACTGGGACAGGGATCCATGACACTGACTTCTTCCACCCTTGTTCCCCAGTGGTTTGTGTCTCGCCGGGGGAGGGCTCTTAGTATAATGGCGTTGGGCGGCACCCTCAGTTCCGCCTTGTTGCCGCCACTGAATACCTGGCTGATACTTTCCTTCGGATGGCGTTTTGGCTGGCAGGTGTGGGCTGTGCTGTTGTGGGTGGTAATGGTGCCGGCCGCCCTGTTTCTTATCCGAAACAAGCCAGAGGATGTCGGGCTTTCCCCAGACAACGCCCGTCCGGTCAAACTTGCTCACGAACTTGAACAACAATACGACACCCAATCCTGGACTGTTAAAGAGGCTATGGCCACCAGGGCTTTCTGGTTGTTGTTGTTTTGTACTACTATACCTGCCGCCATAAACACCGGAATCACCTTTCACCTTGCCTCGATAATGCAGGATACAGGCTTTGAAACCGGCGTCGCACCTGCAATTGCCGCCGCTGTTTTAAGCACACTGGCTGTGGTGCAACTACCCTTTAATTTTATTGCCGGCATCATGGCAGACAAGTTTAAAGTCCACCTGTTGATGGTGCTGGCCTTTGCCGGCCAACTGCTTTCTTTGATGCTGTTGCTCAACATTCACTCTCTGGCCATGGCTATTGGCTACGGTGTGCTTTGGGGCGTGCTTTCCGGGTTTTATGCCATCAACAATGGGGTCATCTGGCCCAACTATTTTGGGCGGCGTTACCTGGGCAGTATCAGGGGTATTGCCATGACGGCCATGGTAATCGGCTCTGCCTTCGGGCCATTGCCCTTTGGGTTCGCCTTTGACTATTTTGGCGGTTACCGGGAAATCATTATTCTGTCCATGGTGATGCCCGCCCTGGGTATGTTGGCGGCCTTTTTGTCACCGCCACCACTCTCTAGAACTTCTGGACAACTGGCCGCTGAGCAGGGGCGGGGTGGGGGAGAATAGGATGAAAAACTCTCAAATAATAGTTGATGCCGATGCCTGTCCCCGCAGCGCCCTGGCAATTTGCAGGCAGTTGGGTGAAGAGTATAAAGTTGCTGTTTGGACGGTGGCCAGTTTCGAGCACAGAATTGACGGGCCCAGGCATGTGGTGGCGGGCAATGACCCGGAAGCGGTGGACATTAAAATTGCCAACATGTCCAGTCGCGGGGATATAGTGGTTACCCAGGATTGGGGCCTGGCTGCTTTGTTGCTGGGAAGAGGCGTGAATTGCCTCTCTCCCGGCGGACGAATCTATACCAACCAGAAGATAGACTTCCTGCTGGAGGAGCGCAACCTCAAACGTGCTGTGCGCAAATCCGGCACCCGCACCCGCGGGCCCAGAAAAAGAACGGCAGAGGACGACCGGCGCTTTGAGAAAAGTCTTCGCCGGTTGTTGCACCAAGATAAAGGAACACCTCCGGCTTAGCCGGAGGTGTTATTGTCTATTGCTGTTGCTGACGTTCCTTCCGTTGTCGGCGTTTCTTGCGCCACACCCAGACCAGAACACCTGCCGGGATCACAAAGGGCAGGGATGCGGCAAACCCAATTACGATGTAACTCAGTGAGTTGAGCAACATGGTGAAGCTTTGAGACAGGCTGCGTCCCGCCCGCCGCAACGTTTCCATGATGCCCATGGGGCTCAGCGGGGGAATCTCAGTTTCTTCTTTCTTCTGCCGCAGCTCTACCTCCATACGGGACATGGCCACTTGGTGGTCCAGGTAGCGGATCCGCCCTTCCAGGCTTTCGATTTCACCGCGCACCCGGGCCAGCTCCGACTCAATCTTCAACAGGTCGTCTACTGTCTCCGCTGTTTCATACAGCTCCACCAGGCGTTGTTCATGGGCCTTGCGGGCGCCCAGCCGGGCCTGTAAATCAACGTACTCCTCTGTCACATCGGTTATGGTCACATACTGATCCCGGGCATCTCCCAGTGTCTCCAGAAAATCAACGAACGCGAAAAACTTATCCTGGGGCACACGGAATATCACCCGGCCGGATGGGGGTTTGGAATCCCACTGGCGGGAGTATTCCACAAATCCGTCCAGCCTCTCCACCTCGTCGTTTATGCTTTTAAGCGCCTCTTTGAAGTTTTCCACTTCCAGCGACATATAACCATCATATATCCGTTGCCGTTCAACAGCCGTACCTTCATCCGGCCCGTCGCTGTAATCATAGTCGTAATCGCCTCTGCCGCTGCGAGTTTCATCTCCAATCGGTGCATAGCTGTCTTGGGCAGAGCACCCTACTATCAACAGCAATACAACAAACAAAGCGAAGCCTATTTTCAATCGTGACATGGCGCTTCCCCCTTTTCAGTTAGATAGAGTATTCCAGCAAATAGTTCAATTATCCTGCAGGAAAACTCTGGCAAATACAGAAACTTTATACAGGTAATTGCGGGAGCTTTGTAGAATAGAGCCATGTCAGTTGTTTTTACGTGGAAGGGAGAGGCTAATGACAACAAAACAAGTAAGTACTTTTTCAATCGTCGGCTATGACCCTGACACAAAGGAGTGGGGTATCGCCGTTCAATCCAAGTTTCTTGCCTGTGCTGCAGTGGTGTCCTGGGCCCAGGCCGGTGCCGGGGCGGTGGCTACCCAGTCCTACGCCAACACCAGCTATGGACCCCGGGGGTTGGAGATGATGGCTGCCGGGGCTTCGGCGGAAGAAGCGCTGGAGAAACTTGTTTCCGATGACCCGGACAAAGACAAGCGCCAGGTAGGGCTGGTGGACGCCCAGGGCAGAGCAGCTACCTTTACCGGCTCCGGTTGCCATGACTGGGCTGGCGGGGTTACCGGCAAGCATTTTGCCGCCCAGGGGAATATTCTGGTGAGCAAGGAAACGGTGGATGCCATGGCAGAATCTTTCGCCCAGTCCACAGGCCCGCTGGGACGGCGTTTGTTGGCAGCGTTGGATGCCGGCCAGGCAGCCGGTGGTGACTCCCGGGGCAAACAGTCAGCCGGCCTGCTGGTGGTCAGGGAGAAGGGCGGTTACGGCGGTTACAACGACCGGGCTGTGGATTTGCGGGTGGATGAACACCCCGATCCCATCAAGGAGCTTATCCGCATATACAACATCCACCAGCTTTACTTCGGCAAACCCGCACCCGGTGACATCCTGGAGGTGGGCGAGGAAATGCGCCAGAACATTGCCGCCAGCCTGCGCAAGCTGGGCTACCTGGGCAGGAACGGAACCACAGATGCCGAACTTTACCGGTCGCTAACCCGTTTTATTCAAGCGGAAAACTTTGAAGAGCGGCAGCAACCCCAGGGTAAAATTGACCAGGCTGTTCTTCGCTACTTACAAGACAAAGCAGGACGTTGACACATGCGTGCTGACAAAAAAGCATAGGGGGGATTGAATGCGTTGCAAGGTCATTGTCAATCCTGTAGCCGGCCGGGGCAAGACGGAAAGCAGGATACCTCAGCTGCGCCAACTCTTTGGCGACAATCATCTGGACTACGACCTGGAGGTTACCCGGGCTCCGGGCCAGGCTGAAGAGATCGCCCGCCGGGCATGTTCCGAGTTTGATGTTGTAATTGGCGTGGGTGGAGACGGCACCATGAATGAAGTCATCAACGGGGTGATGGACACAAGAACACCCATCGGCTTCATCCCTGCCGGCACCGGCAATGACTTTGCCCGCAGCCTGGGCATCCCCGCCGACTGGAAAAAGGCAGTGAATGTGTTCCAGCTGGGCAAGAAGACACCCTTTGATGTTGGCAAGGACATCGACGGATACTTCGGTATAATTCTCGGCCTGGGATTCCCGTCTGATGTTATGCACCATGCCAACACCAGCACCAACATGTTCAGGGGCTCTTCCGCCATAACCGTGTCCACATTGCAGGTCATAAACAAGTTGCGGACATATGACGTACATATCACCACCGATGATGCAGACTTCAA
>PWLI01000149.1 GCA_003559415.1 Clostridiales bacterium
AAGCGTCCCGGGATGCAGTGCGGTCAAAACCCATCAATAAAATGTTCAGGGTTCTGCCGTCAAACACTTCGTCTACCCCCGGGCCACCTTCGCCAAACTCGCCTCCCGACCAGTCCAGCTCAGGGAACATGCGGCCCAGGTCCGAGACTTTGTTGTAGTACCAAAAAACCGTTGCCCCGGCAGCGCTTGCAGAAACCACCATGAATATTGCCAGAAAGAGGGCAACTTTTTTCGCTGTTGTCAGTTCCTTATACCAGGCTTGCAAGCGTTGTTTGGTGTGGACAAAATAAGCACGCAGCCTGCTCATCTTGTCAGTGAACCAAGCTTTCAACTTTTCCCACTTGCTCATATGCATCCTCCCCAAAGCCCTTTATGGCAGCAGTTAACTTGCTAGTCAGCATTTCCGTTTTAGTCCCCAGACAGCGGTGGTAAGAGGGTGTCCCGCGGGCCAGGTTCGACTTCCAGACCCCACACCTCTTTAAGCAAATCTGCCCGTCCCCGTTGGTCAATGATGTAATAGTAGCGGGTGGACACCTGGCTGTGATGAACACGGCCGCCATAGCTGCCTCCCGGCAGCGTATGGTTCCGGATGTCGTCACCTGTTACCTTCTGAGCGCCAAAGAGGCTGAGGGCGGCAATCTGCTCCAGCGACAGGCTGGTTTCCAGATGGTTTTGCACAGCTTTGAAAATTTGCGGCGCATGTTGAATCTTGCCCTGTTCCCGGAACTGCTCATAGGCAGCAATAAGAATGTCTTGTTGGTTTTCAACCCGTTGCAAGTCTCCCATGCGAAAAGTCCGGTTGCGAACAAAATCCAGAAACTGTTTGCCTGTCAGTCTTTGATAACCTTCTTCTACAAGTAATCGTCCGGTGTGGTTGTGAAATATGTCAAAGGGAACATCGTACCAAACGCCGCCCAGGATGTCGACGATTTCCACCACCCCGTCCATGTCTACGGCCACATAGTGGTGAATGGGCACACCCTGCAAAGTGTCGGAAACTGTTTCCAACACCTTTGCTATGCCACTTCTGTGCTGCTCCGCCGGGTCGGTGAGGCCGGTGTACCTTTCGGCTGATCCAAAGTAGTAGGCGGTGTTGATTCTGCCTCTTTCACCCAGGGCATTGGACAGAGGTACCAGCGTGTCCCGGGGTATGCTGACCAAGTCAACCTGGCCTGTGTCAAAATTTATCGCCGCCACCATCAAAGTGTCGGGATTGATAACATAACCCTCTTCTTCTCGCACCTCATTGCGGTCAAAACCAATCAGTAGGATGTTAAGGATGTTTGAGTCAAATACGTCATCCACCGTGCCCAAACTTTCATCAGAAGGCTTGGACCATTCCAGTTCGGGAAACATTTTTCCCATGTCAGTGATGCGGTTATAGTACCACCATACCGTTGCCCCAACGGCGCCGGCTGACAGTATCATAAAAACCGCCACCAGCAAGGCTGTCTTTTTTATAATGCTCAGGGAAGCAAACCAACTGCCGAAGGTTTTTGGTTTTTTTTGTGTTTCTGGTTCCATGTCAATACCCCTTGTTGTTGAGTCCGCCAGGCCAATGCCTGGTTGTTATTGGTAAGACGTCGAAAGCTGTGTTTTTGTTTTACTTACTTTTATAGCTCAGGGCTGTACCCGCCAGCAGCGCCGTGCCCAACCACAATATGTCTTCGTCAAAATCGAAACGGGGATGGTGGTGGGGATGGGTTATGCCCTTTTCTGGGTTACCGGCGCCCAGGAAGAAAAATGTTCCCGGCACCTCCTGCAAAAAGAAGGACATGTCCTCCCCGCCCATGGTGGGCTGGTCCAGCTCTATGATGTTCTCCTCACCCGCCAGCTCTTTGGCCAGCTGGGCGAAAAAGGAAGTGAATTCATTGTCGTTGATTACCGGAGGATAGCCGTCGTTGAAGCTGAAGCTGCTTTCTGCCTGCCAGGTGGTGCAGATTCCATCCAGCACCTCCACCATGCGTTTTTTCAGGATGTCGCCGGTTTCGGGCTTTACGTAGCGGATGGTGCCCTGGAGCTCCACCTTTTCCGGGATGATGTTGTGGCTGGATCCGCCCTGGATTCTGGCTACGGTGAGCACCGCCGGTTCCAAAGGGGAGATCTCCCGGGTGAGGATACGCTGCCAGGATGTCACCACCTCGGCGGCGATGACGATGGGGTCGGTGGACTGGTGGGGCATGGCGCCATGGCCGCCCTTGCCGGTGATCTCGGCGTTGAAGCTGTAGGCGGCAGCCATCATCGGCCCATAGCACACACCCACCTGGCCTGTGCCCAGTTGCTGGGAGATTAGGCCCAGGTGCCCGCCCACTATCGCTTCCACCTTGTGGCGGGAAAGCACCCCGTCCTTAATCATGGCGGGGGCGCCGCCCAGGCCCTCTTCAGCGGGCTGGAAGATGACAACTACCTTGCCGGCCAGCTGTTCTTTCCGTTCATTGAGCAGCTTGGCCGCCCCCAGGGCCATGGCCACATGGCCGTCATGGCCGCAGGCATGCATGATGCCGGGGTATTTGGACACATAGTCGTGGGTGTTTTCCTCCTGCATGGGCAGGGCATCCATGTCCGCCCGCAGGGCAATGACCGGGCCGGGTTTGTCCCCGGGTATTATGGCCACTACGCCGGTCTTGCCGACGCCAGTTTCGTATTCAATGCCCCAGCTTTGCAGCTTCTGGGCAATAAATTCCGCCGTCTCGTGTTCCTGAAACCCCAGGCCGGGATGCTGGTGACACCAACGCCGCCATTCAACAAGTTGGGGTTGCAGTTGGCGGGCAGCTTCTTTCAGTTCTTTTAGCACGGGGCACCTCCGAATTTTCCTCTATTTTCCTTTTTGTGCGCATAAATCGTCACCATTGATAATACCATATTCTTGGGGACTTTTCACCACATAGCAAAGGGCTTGTACAAAGAAAACCGGCCTCAGCGGCCGGTTCCGGGATTTATCCCCACTTGCCTTTGCCCATATGGTTTTGAATCTCTGCCTTCAGCGACTGGCGGGCGAAGGAGGAGAAGTCCAAACACTCCTTCCACAGCTTGACGCAGGCGGGATCCAGATCGTCTTCGATGCCGGCTTCGGACATTTCGGCCAGCGCTTCCATCATGCCGTTCAGTTCCATCAGCAGGGCATTGCCGTAACGGGAACGTTCAATCTTTTCCACGTGGTCGGCTTCCAGGGCGGCAAACTTCTCCTTGGGGGCGCCACACTTGGGGCACTGGTCGGGAGCTTCTGCTCCCTCATGGGTAAAGTTGCACACTCCACATCTCCACATACTCATCTTCCCCTTTCAATCTGTGCTTTGGGTTTCGCTATGTTCTAGTAGTTTTCGCAGAGCAGTTCGTACCAGCTCTGGGGATGGAAGCAGGCGGGGCATTCCTCAGGGGCGGACTTGCCGGTGTGGACATAGCCACAGTTGCGGCACTTCCACTGAACTTCCTGATCCCGCTCAAACACTACGCCGTCCTTGAGATTTTGCAGCAGCTTGCGGTAGCGCTTTTCATGCTCCTCTTCCACTTCAGCCACTTCATGGAAGAAGTCAGCGATTTCTTCAAAACCCTCTTTGCGGGCCACCTCTTCAAATTCCTTGTACATCTCGGTCCACTCGTAGTTCTCGCCGTCGGCAGCGTCATTGAGGTTGGACGCTGTGTCGCCCAGTCCGCCCAGGTACTTGAATATCTGCTTGGCGTGGGCCACCTCATTGATGGCCGTTTCCTGGAACAGGCCGGAAATCTGCTCGTAACCCTCTTTTTTGGCAATCTTGGCATACCAGTCGTACTTGTTGCGGGCCATGGATTCTCCCGCCAGGGCTGTCTCCAAATTTTTCTTGGTCTGGGTTCCTTCCAGTGATTTACTCATTTGCATCCTCCTTAATCAGTAATTGTTATCGCTAGATAACATTTTAACACAAGAGTTGAGGCTGTCAAGAAACTAAACTGTCACTACCTTCTCTGCCTGTTCCAACGTGGCAACGATTGTTTCCATGTTGGTCACACTGCCGATGGTCAGGTCATCCCGCAAGCGGAACCAGTCCAGGCAGGTGCCGCAACTGGCCAGCTGCCAACCCTCTTCGTCCAGCGGTTGCAGGTATGTAGTAAGGGCGGACTCTCCGGCGGTCAGACGCACCCCTTCGTTGAGAAAAAAGATTGTGCCGGGCGCCGCCTGGCCAGCCAGTGTGCTGAGGAAGCTTTTCATCAACGCCAGGCCCAGCTCGTCATCGCCCCGGCCCAGGCTGGCGCCGGTAACTAACCAAACCCTTTTTCCCGAATCTACATGCCTGCCTTCCATGACATACCTCCAATACGTTATTATTTTACCATTTTTAACCACCGTTTACATTCGAACATATGTTTGGTATAATAATGCCGGAGGTGGTCTCCGTGGATACGCTGGCCAAGCTTCAACTGTTGGGTGAAAGCGCCAAGTATGACATCTGTTCCGCCAGCGCCGCCCCCGGCGGGCCGGGGGTGTGCCATTCCTTCACCCCCGACGGGCGCTGCATTTCCCTGCTGCGGGTGCTGATGAGCAATCAGTGTGTGCACAACTGCAGCTACTGCCCCAACCGTTCCACCAACGACTGCCAGCGGGCGGAGTTTTCTCCGGAAGAGCTGGCCGGTTTGTTCATGCAGTTTTACCGGCGGAACTATGTTTCCGGGTTATTTCTGAGCTCGGGGGTAAGCGGCTGCGCCGACGCTGCCATGGGCAATATGCTGGACACCGCCCAGCTGCTGCGCCAGCGCCACGGGTTTAAGGGCTACATACATCTCAAACTGATACCCGGCTGCAGCTCGGCACACATTGATGAAGCGGTGCGGCTGGCCCAGCGGGTGTCGGTCAACTGCGAGACCCCCGACGGCACTTCCCTGGGCCGGGTGGCGCCGGGCAAGGATTACCAGAATGACATCATCAATACCATGGAGCGGGTGCGCAAACTGACCGATGCCGCCCAGGGCCGCCAGTCCACCCAGTTTTTGGTGGGGGCGGCGGGGGAGGCGGACAGAGACATCCTGGCCCGTTCACTGGAATTCTATGACCGCTACAACATGCTGCGGGTCTACTTCAGCGCCTACGTGCCGCTGCAGGGCACAGTTGCCCAGGCGGTGCCGCTGGTGCGGGAACAGCGCCTCTACCAATGTGATTTTCTGCTGCGCCAGTACGGGTTTTCCCTGGACGAGCTGGTGTTTGACGGCGGCAACCTGCCTCTGGATGAGGACCCCAAACAGGCCTGGGCCCGGGCCAACCCCCAGCACTTCCCCCTGGAGGTCAACAAGGCCAGCAGGGAGCAGCTGTTGCGGGTGCCGGGCATCGGGCCCCGCTCTGCCAGCCGCATCGTCGCCCTGAGGCGCCAACACCGCATAACCCGCATAGAAGAGCTGAAAAACATCGGTGTTGTAGTCAAGAGGGCCGCCCCCCATCTGCTGGCGGCAGGCCGGCGGCTGGCCAGGGGGGAAACACCTTTCAAACAACTGGACTGGCTGAATCCAGCCGGCATGTCTGATGGCAAAGGAGGGCACTGATGCTAATACGCTACCCGGCTGAACCGGAGGGAGTAATACGGGCGGGGGTGCTGCACTGCCGGGAGGGGGCCATGGTGTCTCCGCGGCAGGAGCAAAGCCTGTTGCCCATGTGGGAAACAGACGTGGAAGACAAAGAAGTGGAAGATCGTTACCAACTGCTAATCGGCCGGGAACGCTGGGGCAGCTGCCTGGCCGACTGCCGGCTGACCGGCATGATGTACATGGCCCTGCGCTACCGACAGCCGCCCTGGCAGTTGATGCTTGGAACCATCGGCGAACTGCTGGACAAAGGCCCCCGGTTCGTTTATACCGGGGCGGGGGAAAGCTCACGAAAACTGCTGCGCTGCTGCCGCCAGGTGACGGCGGAAATCCACTGCTTCAGCGGCTTTGTGCGGCTGGATGTGGCTGCCGACGGGGTGTTGGTGGGCAAGGCGCCGCTGCAGCATAACTGCGGCGACCTGGTGGCGCTCTCCCTGGCCCGGCGCAACCCCGGCCAGCCGCTGGCGCTGCTTAGCCCCACCGGCAATTGGTTTGTGGCCAACGGCAACGTTGCCCCCCTGACAGGGCCCGACTACAGCCAGGTGGAAGATCAGGAGCTGCGCCAGGCCTGGCTGGCCTACTACCGCACCCAGTTTGTGCCGGAACGAAACAACCCCCGTCACGCCGCCCGGTTCATACCCCAGCGCTACTGGGCCTGGATGAATGAAGGGCAGGAACTGGCTGAGAAAAAATACAACTCCGGGCGTTGACCCGGAGTTTTTTATGCAATCACCATGCCCAGCAAAAACCCGCCCAACAGGCCAGCGTTGGCCAGGTGGGAGTGGAAGGCGTGGGACTGGGGTATCAGCTCGTCGCTGACGATGTAAATCATAGCCCCGGCGGCCAGGGCCAGAAACAGCCCGATGAACTGGGTGCTGATGCTGGTCAGAGCCAGGCCGATGGCTGTGCCCACCGGGGTCATCAGGCCGGCCAGGGTGGTCAGGCCGATGGCCTTGAGCTTGCCCATGCCGCCGCCAATCAGCGGCGCGGCGGTGGCCATGCCCTCGGGCACGTTGTGCAACGCCAGGGCGATGGCTATGGCTGCACCCAAACGAATGCTGGCGCTGTAGCCGGCGCCGATGGCCAAACCTTCCGGCAGGTTGTGCAGGGCAATGCCCAAAAAGATGAAGTAACCCAGCTTGATCATCTTGCTTTGTTCATAGTCGGGGGCGCCTTCCCCCTCCCCCGAACCGATATGGATATGGGGCACTATGATGTCCAGCAAGTACATAAGCCCGGCGCCCAGCAGAAAGCCGATGATGGCAATGGCCAGCCCGCCCATCTCCACCGCTTCCGGCATCAAGTCAAAGGCGGATATGGCCAGCATGATGCCGGCGGCAAAGCCCAGCATGGCCGACAACAATTTGGCCGACGGGCGGCCAAAAAACAGCACCAGCAAACCGCCCAAGCCGGTGGACAAACCGGCGGCGGTGCTGATAAGCATTATTTCCAGCAAGGCAGCTCCCTCCTTAACAGAAAACATTATTAATTACAATTATGCATGTACTAGCCGCTGCTGTCCATACCCAATTGGCCGGCAACCTCTTGCTGCAGCTCACTGACCCGCTCCGGGGTCTCGGCTTCGGCATAGATGCGAAAGAGGGGCTCGGTGCCGGAAGCCCGCACCAGCACCCAACTGCCGTCGGCCAGCTGGTACTTCCAGCCGTCGATGGTGATGATGTCTGTCACATCGCTGTCTGCCAGTTGGCGGGGCCGCCAGTTGTTGAGCTCGCTGAGGATGGTTTCCTTTTGTTTCGGCTGGCAATGGACGTCCAGGCGGTGGGTGGACACAGTGCCGTAGCTTTCAGCCAGCTGCTCCAACCGTTTGGCCAGGGGCTGGGCGGCGGCCATCTCCGCTGCCAGCAGGCAGGCCAGTATGCCGTCCTTTTCCGGGATGTGGCCCTTTATGGACAAGCCACCCGATTCCTCTCCCGCCAGCAAGGCGCCCCTTTCCATCAGGGCCTGGGCCTGATATTTGAAGCCCACCGGCGTTTCTATTACGTCCAGTCCATGGGCGCTGGCAATGCGGTCCAACATGGTGGTGGTGGACACGGTGCGGGCCAGCGGGCCTTTTATTTCCTTCTCGTTGATAAGATATTCCGCCAAGAGGCAGA
>PWLI01000131.1 GCA_003559415.1 Clostridiales bacterium
AATCGGCTACAGCCCCTGCCTTGGCCAACTCCAAAAAGGCGCTGGCCACAGTGGTTTTGCCAGTGCCGCCCTTGCCGCTCAGTATAAGCAGTTGTTTCATTTTGCTGCCTCCCTTTGCACCGTTTCCAGCAAGGAAGCAAAAATTGTTTGCCAGTTGCTGTCTTCGTTGGCGGCAATAAGGCCGTCGGATGTCAGCTTGCCCAGTGCCGGGTCAAAGGGTATGGACACCAGCACTGGTATGTCTTGAGCGCGGCAATAATCCTCTGAAGGGTTCGCCCCTGCTGTGCATTTGTTGAGAACCGCCCCGTGGGGCTTGTCAAACAGCGTCACCAGTTGGTGCACCAATTCCAGGTTATGGGCGCCAAAAACAGTTGGTTCGGCCACCAACAGGCAATAGTCTGCATCGGCGATGCTTTCCATCACTGTGCAGGCGCTGCCCGGGGGGCAGTCAATTACCACAGGAGAAGGGGATGAGCAAGAGAGCTGAATCAGCTTTTGGATAATCGGCACGCCGGAAGGTTGCCCGGGTGTCAGCTCACCGCTGTATATTGCGATATCCCCTGAATTGCCACTGTTAACCGTCCCAATTGCCCGGTCTTTTTCACTCAGAGCCCGGTGTGGGCAAACCAGCACACACCCCCCGCAACTATGGCAGATGTCCTCAAAAATCACCAGCTTGTTGCCCGCCAGCGCCAGGGCGTTGAAATTGCAAAACTCCACACAGTTTTTGCACCCAGTGCACATTTCCTGGTCCACCACCGGCACCTTTGTGGAAACAGTCCAGGGTTTGTCCCATTGAGGACGGAAGAACAAGTGACCGTTGGGTTCTTCCACATCGCAATCGATATATGTCCCCCGCCCGGCAACGGCAGACAGGTTTACTGAAACCATTGTTTTGCCGGTTCCACCCTTGCCGCTGAGCACTGCAATTTTCATCATGGCCTCCGGAACTTGTTAACTCCCGGCTGGCCAGGGACCAGCGGTTTGAGTTCTCCCCGGGTAAAGGAATCTATGCTCTGCTGAATCGACTCCTCTTCGGCAACATACACCGCAATATTTGCCGCCATCAACACCTGGGCGGCATTCTGCCCACACCGGGGAGACAGCACAACTTCAATGCCGCTGTCTGCCAATTGTTGGGCAGCTGATACCCCGGCACCTCCGGGGGCGCCGACGGACCGGTTGCTTACATACTCTTCTTCACCGGTCTCGGTGTCGTAGAACAAAAAGAAAGGAGCACGGCCAAAGGCATGGCTGATGCCTGCATCCAAGTTATTTTTGTTTACCGGTATTGCTATTTTCATTGTATACCTTCCCTTCCAGGGCCTCTTCCCCGGCCCCTTCTGTGGCGGCCACAGGATCCCTGGCCGCAGCGTTCACTTAAACCATCACAGAGCTGGTAGTCTCCGCCCTGGATGCTGAGTATTTTCCCCTCCACCAGCGCCTGGGCCACCTTGGTGCGGGCATCTGTGTAGATGCCCTGGACGGTGGAACGGGCAATGTTCATGTGCTGGGCACATTGCTCCTGGGTCAGGCCCTGATGATCGACAAGCCGCAGTGTTTCGTATTCGTCAACTGTCATGGTAATTGTTTCCGGTGCGGGGCCGGGTCTGTTGAGGGGGCCGAACAGTGCTGTTGCCGGCAATTCACAGACCCGCCGCCATTTTCTTGGCCTGGGCATGGCATCACCTCTTTTCTATAATAAGTAACAGGGGAAGCCCCCTGTTACTCCTGGCTGGTTTCCGACAGCGTTTCCAGTTCCTTGTTTACCAACTCAAGGCGGCGGCTGAGCATTTCCCGCTCTTCTGTCAGCAACTCTTTCTCGCTGCGGGGGTCTGCAACTGCTGGTTGGGCGTAACCGCCCCAGCGGCCACGCCGTCCCAGGCCCAGTCCGTACCCGACTCTGCGTCCGGCAGCATAGCCATAGGCCATGCCTCCACCACAGGGGCCCAGGCCTCTGCCGGTCAGGGAGCCTCTGCCCATTGGCCCTGTTCTGTCTCCTCCTGGCATTTTGGCACCTCCCTCGTTTCTGGCATATGCCACTTTCAATTCCAGTATACTACATTTGTGGCATATGTCAATAACTAATGAAAAAAAAGCAGCCGTGGCTGCTTCAGTCTTGGAGGTACTTTTCTACCATGTCCTGGGTTACCGCCTTTTGTTTGGCTATGTCGCCGTAAAACCTGCCGCTCTTTCTGATGGTGCGCTGCTGGGTTTCAAAGTCGCAGTGGATCAGGCCAAAGCGGGCGCTTTCACCTTCCACCCATTCAAAGTTGTCCATCAGCGTCCAGTGGTAGTAGCGCTCCACCGGGATGCCTTCTTCCCGGAGTTTGGCCACCTGCTCCAGATGGTCATAGATGTATTGGGGGCGCTGGTCATCATCGGCGTCGCAGATGCCGTTTTCAGTGATGTATATAGGCACTTGGTAGCGCTGATGGTAATCCTTGCAGATGCGATAGATGCCCTGGGGGTAGATGTCCCAGCCCAGGTCGTTTTTGGGCAACTCCGGGTCATTTTTTTGTTCGCCGAACATGGTGGTGAAGCTGGTGGGCTTAAACCCGATTATATCCCGGGAGTAGTAATTGAGCCCAAAGAAATCCATGTAGAAACCCTTTTTCAGGGGGTGGCCGCCCAGGCCCAGGGGGAAGAGCATCTTGCCCTCCACCATGCCCCGAATGGCCAGCTGGTGGAACATGCGGTCCATCAGCCGGGCGGCCAGGCGGGCGCCGGCGCTGTCTTCGGGGTCGAAGACCCGGATGTGGTTGGCCACACCCACCATGGTTTTACCGGCAAAGCCCATGTACTGGCGGATGCGGTGGATCTCCCGGTAGGCTAGTATGTGGCCCTTAATCATATTTTTCAGCACCCGCAGGTAAGCCGGAACGCTCTGCTTGCCCGGCGGCCACTCGCCGGCCACGTAGCTGCCCAAGGCGTAGACGTTGGGCTCGTTTATGGTAATCCAGTCAGAGGCCAGATCGCCCAGGTTTTCCACCACCGTCTTGGTGAAGCGCAGGAAAATCTCCGGCGATTGGGGGTGTTCCCAGCCGCCCATGTCTTCAAACCACAGGGGGTGGGAAAAGTGATGCAGAGTGACCAGGGGCTTTATGCCCGCCTGGTTGAGCAGTGTCAGCTCTTTGCGGTAATGGGCCAGCCCTTTGCTGTCCCATTGGCCGGGTTGGGGTTCGATGCGGCTCCACTCCAGGCCCAGGCGGTAGGTGTCGTTGTTCATCTTCTTCATCAGGGCGATGTCTTCTTCCACCCGGTTGAAGTGGTCATTGGCCCGAATGGAGTGGCTGCCGTCCTTTATTTTGCCCTGCTCCGACCAACGGTACCAGTTGTTGTTTTTGTCGCCGCCCTCAATCTGCAGGGCAGCGGTGGCGGTGCCCATCAAGAAGTCCTTGCCCAGAGAATAGGTCATGCCATTGCCTCCTTTACGCAGTTGATTCCAGCTTGGCTTTTTTGCTGTCCAGGTAGTCGTCCAGGTAGACCAGGTCTTTCTTTATTGTCCAGGCCATCAGCAGGTAGAGGATGCCGCAGGGTATCCACATCAGGGCGGCAAAGTAGAGGGTGAACTGGTAGCCCATGGCTACAATCAGGAAGCCGCCGATCAAGGGGCCGATGCCCCGGCCGATGGCGTCGAAGATGTTGTGCAGGGCGAAGACCGTTCCCCGGTGTTCCGGAGCATTGACGTTCATCAGGATGGCCTTGATGTTGGGCCCGGCCACGGTAATTAAAGCGCCGGTGAAGACACCGAAGAGGATGGGGAACAACAGGTTGGTGTCGGGCGTCCAGGGGAAGCTGAACAATATCCAGGCGGGTATTATGCCCAGCAACACAGTGACACCGCACAGTATGGGCAGGTAGCGGGGGTCTTTTTTGTACACCACCTGCCCAGCCCAGCCCCCAAGGATGCCGCCAACGGTGGCGCCCACACCGAACATGGTGAAGATAAAGGTGGCGTTGTCCGTTTCAAATCCCTTCATTACCTCAAAGAAAAGTATAAGATAGGCGGGCAGTATGCCCCAGGGCAGCGAGCCCGGTATGCCCTGGACATAGCCCAGCACATTGGTTTTGTTGGTCAGGATGGGCTTTAAGTCCTTGAGCCGGATTTTTTCCTTGTACTGAATGCCCTGGGCCATCAGCTCCTGAACCTTCTCCTCATGGGCGCCGCGCTCTGGCTCCCGGGCCACCAGCAAAAACAGCGGCACCAGTGCGAAGTTGGGCAGGGCGGCCAGGATGAAGGGGAAGCGCCAGCCGTAGGTGGCCACAACCATGCCGGCCACCAGCCCTCCCACCAGCTGGCCGATGCCCCAGGCCGCACCCACCAGGGCGTTGGCCATGGGCCGGTGATGGGCGCTGAAATAGTCGCCAATCAGGGAGAAGGTCAGGGGGAATATGCCCCCTATGCCCAGGCCGGTTAAGATACGCAGAATCAGCAGCTGGGTGTATGTTTGGGTGAAAAACTCAAAACCGGTGAGCAGGCAGGGGATTTCCCCCACCAGCACCACAAATACCAGCAGTTTTTTCCGGGAGGTGCGGTCGGCCAGCACGCCGAAGAGCATGCTGACCAACGCCCCGACGATGGTGAATGAAGATGTGACTATGCCCAGGTAGTCTTCACCAATGCCGTATTCCGCCATAATCCGGCTGGAGGCAGGGAAGAAGATGTTTTGGTCGGCAAACAGAAACACCGACATCAGCACCAACAGCAGCAGGGTGACCTTGTCCCGCATGGACATGCGGGGCTTCAACGCTTGGTCCATTTAGTTTCCTCCTTCAACTATTATGTGGGCCATGCCCATCTTACTGATTGCCGGGTATTCTGTGCCGTTTACTTCCAATTTTTCCATGCCATGGGGAACGCTTATCCATATGCGGGAATGGGGCGCGGCATTATTTTTCAGCTTAAGCTGCCAGCTCTGACCGCTGCCGGTCAGCGATGCCACCTGGGCGCCGGGCAGGAGGTGCCCGCTGCTGCCCAGCACCTGGGGACGCTTGTTTTCCCTGTCCACCTGGGCAAGACAGAGGGTCTGGTGGGGTGCCAGTTTGACCAGGAACTCGGGAACGACCAACCCGGTGGCGGGGTTGAACCAGCTGCCCTCTTCAACCTCGGTAAACCTCTTGCCAGAAGAGAGGTTGGCCAGCACCAGCCAGCGCTGTCCTTCTGCTTCTACAGTTATGGTGTAGAGGTCGTTTTCACAGGTAAAGCCGGTAACTTCTGTTTCCGGCCAGGGAAACATCTCGGCCAGCTGTTGGGTTTGTTCCGGGGTGTAGCTGTCCACGTCATCGGACAGAAACACCAGGCTGCCCAGCAGGTTGTTGAGCACAAACAACGTGTGGCGCTGGGCCGGTGTCAGTTTGTTTTCGTTGACCTTCTTCTTGCCATCCCGGAGGAGAAACACATCGGGGTCGTTGCCGAAAAAGCGCTTGTCCAGCATGTGCCGGTGCAGAGTGCTGTACAGCGAACTCTTGGTGGACACCCGTTCCCGGTAATTGACGGTGGAGAGGAGTCGGTCTTCCCAATAGGGGGCCACATCGCCGCCGATGCGGCAGTAATCCACCCGGCCGGCAGCGGGGGCCAGTGGCACACCGCAGCCCAGCACAATATTGTCGCCACATTGCTTGCGGATAAAGTCCATGGCTTCACCCATTATCTGACCGCGGTTTTTGCCCTGTCGGGGCAAAAGGGCCGCTGCGTAGAGAAAGTCCAGTTTGACCATGGAAAAGCCCCATTGGTTGAGGACGGTGTCAAAAACCTGGCGCAGATAGTTCCTGAAATCGCGGTTGTAGAAGTCCAGGGCATAGAACCAGCCGCTCCAGCCGGGATTCCAACCGGCTTTAACCGGCTTGTCCTGCTCATCTTTCAACAGCCAGTCGGGATTTCTCTCCCACAGCTGGGATTCGGCCTCACAGATAAAGGGCGCCAGCCACAGCCCGGGCTTCAGTCCCCTTTCCCGGGCCTGTTGGGCCAACTTTTCCATGCCCCCGGGGAA
This sequence comes from Clostridiales bacterium, assembly GCA_003559415.1. Lineage (GTDB taxonomy): Bacteria > Bacillota > Proteinivoracia > UBA4975 > PWLI01 > PWLI01. The sequence goes on from PWLI01000131.1 coordinate 5,994, forward strand.
CTTGTCGTTTGTGTGCCAGTCGCCGATTGCCTGTTGCCAGCCATCGTCAATCTGGAAAACATCCCAGGGCAGGCCGGAGGCGTGAAGGGCCTCGATGTTGTCGCTGATTATTTCTTCAGTGATGTTTGTGTAGTAGTTGTACCAGCTGGTCCAGCCACTGATGCGCGGCGGAGAGGTGCCGGGAACCAGGGAGGAATACTCATCCCAGACTTGTCTTTCTTCGCCGCTGCCGATGTAAAGCGACAGCAGGCTGTAGTTGGCAATGTGGGTGCCCATGCAGTCCCTCTCAATGGTCAGGTTTCCGCTGTTTAGGTCGCAACTGAAAAGGGTGTAGCCCCGGTCTTCCTGGTCCGAGGCCAGCAGCAACCAATTGCCGTCGTAATTGAAACCCGCCCACGACCAGGAGTGGAACTTGCCCCGGCGGCGGCTGTAACTGGTGAACCCGTAGTCGCCGTAGGGCACCAACAGCGGGCGTGCAGGGCGAAACAGGGGAGGTATGCGCTTTGAGCTGTCCAACTCCCGGGACTGGGTCCATGTCTGAAAGCCGTTGACCAGCATGGTGCAGCCGGTGTCAATCTCTGCCTCCACGGCAAAGCTCTGCAATTGCACTTTTTCCGGGGTGTAGAGCCGAACCTTTAATTGTTTTCCCTGTTGCAGTGAACGTTGAGAAGTTTTGACTTCCAGCAGGGGGTGGGTACCGCAAAGGTCGCTGTCCAGTTCCAGGTTGTAGAGTTTGTCCTGATAGATGAAGTAGAGCAAGCCTTTCTTGAACTTCAGGGAAGGATTTGTTCCTTTCATTGTCCCATCCTCTCCTTGAACAGATTGATTACTTCAACTGGTGTGGGGTCAATGCCCCTGGCTATTGCTGCGTACAAGCTGACGAAGTCGCCCAGGGTAATCAGGGAAAAAAGGCGGGCAAACCGCGTGCTGCCTTGGGCAAAGACTTCTTGGGCGCCGCCCAGGCGCTGGCGGAGCATGTCGGTGGTGATGTCTTTGCGCTTGGCAATGCGGTCGTCATCCAGCTCTGTGTCCCGGAGCATGACCAGGTAGAAGTTTTCCAGCATTTCCCCTTCCATGTCCCAACCCACCGCCTCGTCGTGATGGAGGTGGGGAATAAGGTTGTAAAAGGCCATCATCTTGCTGTTTTCGCCAAACTGGTTTTTCCAGCGCCAGGCCACCGCCTGGAGGTGGTCGGAGGAACCATAGACCAGGGGAATGTGGCCTTTGAGCTCCAGAGCCAGCTGTTTGGCAAGGTTTTGCTCCAGGGATGTTTCCACCCCGTAGCTTTTTACCCATTCGGCCATGAGCTCAATGGTTTCCTCTATATCTCCGCTGATATCTTCTACCAGGCCCAGCCTGGCCAGGGCAATTACCAGCGGCGGCACTATATAGCCCAGGTTGCGCCGGGGGTGCCCGATGTCCCGGGGGACCAGCACCATCGGGATGTTTTCTTCTTTGCAAATCTCTGCCAGCTTGCCGCCGGCGGTAATGGCCAACATGGGGCAGCCCCGCTCTTGGGCCTGGGCGACGGTGGCAAGTATCTCTTCGGTATTGCCCGAATGGGAAATTGCAATAGCCAAAGTGTTGTTGTCGGCAAAGGCCGGCAGGTTGTAACCCTGGGTTATAATCACCGGCTGTTTCAGCTGG
>PWLI01000121.1 GCA_003559415.1 Clostridiales bacterium
GAAAAGCTGAGACATTGCCTCTGAGTTTGCCCAGCCCCGTTCAGCCATCAACTTGCCTGTTTCCACTGCCTGCCGCCAGTCATCGGGGGCATGTTGGACGTAGGCACTGGAAAGAATCGCTGACAAATCGGGCGCCGGCGAAATATGAGCCAGGGGCTCTGCCATTTCCAGGGCGCGTTTATCCATATTCGTGGCCAGGTAAGCTTTCAGGCCGCGCAAATACTGCTCAGGCACTCCGCGAACCTGCAAATGGGGGGATAAATGTTCCAGCAACACCTGGTAGAGCAAATCGTCATCTTCCTGTTCCAGGGCCAGATCTACCAGCTCTGAGGCGGTGTCAGCGTTGGGGTTTCGGTCCATCTGGCTGGCAAGGCGCTGAACAGGTGAGGTCGGAATGTCCAGGTGCAGATGAGCAGCAACAAGCACGGCTGCTACAAGCACCAGCCCCAAGGCTACTATCATGACAATGCGCCAGTATTTTCTCACAGCAACCCCTCCATTGTGCAAATGGGGAAAATCAGTGGTTCAGCTGACGGCAGCCAAAGGATGTTGTCGCCAGCTGGTGCGTTCCGAAAGTTTCTTTTGGATGTAATCATGGACTTTTTCCTCCAGCATCTCCAGCGGCAATGCTCCTTCGCCCAGGATGACGTCATGGAACTCCTTGATGTCGAAATCATCGCCCAGGGCATCCTTGGCTTCTTGCCGCAACTGATGTATGGTGTGTTCTCCCACAAAGTATGCCAATGCCTGGCCTGGCCAGGATGCGTAGCGCTGCAGGCTGATCTGAACGCCGAAGAGTCCCTGCATATAGCTTTGGGCCTGGGCTTCGCTCCATTCCATGTAGTGAATGCCCGTGTCCACAACGGCGATGCTGGCCCGCCACAGCCGCTGGACCAGGTAGTTGAAATGTCCCAGTTCATCGTCCTGGTAGGGGCCGTATTCATAGATAAGCCCTTCGGCATATGTGGCCCAGCCTTCGCTGTAAGCCAGGAAGTTAAAGACGTTACGAATGATGTGGGCATGGTCCAATTCTTGTTTCAACGCCCGCTCCAAGTGGTGGCCGGGCACCGTCTCGTGGGCAGTGACCATCTGGATGTCCCAGACTGTGGATGCCCGACTGGTGTCTGCCTTGAAGACGCCGGGCCGGGACCCGTCCATGGCCGGTGAAATGTAGTGGGCGGGGAAGTGATCAAGGTACGAGGGTTTGGGCAGCACAATCACTTCCGCTTCCGGCAGGATGTTAAACAAATCCGGCAACATTGCGTACAGCTCTTCCATTACCTTCTGGTATTCTTCCATCAGCCTGTCATGGCCGGACATGCCGTGTTGCTGGGAGATTTGCCCCAGGGCGTTGGCGATGGGGGCGTTTAGTCCCAAGTCGTCCATCATTTCGAGAATTTCTTCTTTCAGTTCCCGGGCTTCAGCCCGGGCCAACTCGTGTATTTCTTCCGGAGTCAGGGATGTGCTGGTATAGGCCCGGGTCAACAGTTCGTAGTACTCCTTGCCATCGGGCAACTCCCAAAGCCCCAGCTTTATGCCCTGTCCCTGCATTTCACCCAGGTAGTGGGCCATGAAGTCAAAATCGGGATAGATGGATTTGGCCAGCAAGTCTGCCACTTGTTGCAACAACTCATCGGCAGTGGCCTCGTCTATTTCGTCCACCAGCTCCAATTGACCGGCAAAGGTTGTGTAGATCGGGTTTTCCTTGGGGTCATCGGAGATGAATTCATTAACTTTTTCAATGGTTGCCTTGATGATGAAATCCGGTGGAACTATTCCCCTCTGGAACTGGGTCTCCACAGACCAGAAAAACTGAGCCATCACATCTTCAAACTGCTCAAGCCGGGCGATGTAGTTCTCGGCATCTTCCAGTGAGCGCACGGCATGGGCTCGCTGCATAAACATGGGCAAGTCAATGTGTGGCCCGTGGAGGGGGCTGTAAAGGTAGCCGTGGTACATGAAGTCTTTCCGGGACACAGTGCCCTCCAGCCGCCATTGCAGCACTTCCATGGTCAGCTGCTGGCTTTCAGTCAGGTCTTCAGCATCAAAGTCGGCCAGTCGCTCCAGGGTGTTTTCCGCCAATTCATACTGCCACAGAGAATAGCCGTATGACATGGGGGTGAGCAAATGATCCTGACGGGGAACGATATCCGTGGGTTATCTCGCCCAACTGATGTGTTCGGGGTTTACGGCGGTAAAATTATAGAAGTATTGATCGAAGAGCTGATCAATATCTTCATGATAATCGATGGTGTTGTCCAGGTCTGGATAATACTCCACCTGGGGCGGCGCCTCATGAGTGGGCTCCGGATCTGGATCGGGATCAATATCATTGTTGGGGTCGTCAACGGGGGTTTTGGGCGTACAGGCGGCCAAGAGCATTATCACCAGCATAAACACAGCAAAACGCTTCATCACATGCACCTCCGGGCGTTTTTAAAAACAAACAGTTTACGTGCTTATTCTATCATATCTCGGTTATCCATGTTACCCCGCAATCGTTAAAGGGACAATACGGCAGTTAACGGGGTTTAGAGGGAGAATAACTGCCCCATTGCCCCATAAATGTGCCATATTCCTCCTGGAACGGTTCACTCTGGTGTAAAGGGAGAAGTTTTACTTGTCACGTTAAAGTGCTGGTGTTAAAATTATATGTAGGACAGATTAGTGAAAGGATGATTCAAAGTGTTGCTAAAGAGGTTTTCTTTTGTGGCTTTGGCCGCGATGCTGGGCCTGGCCATGTTTGCCGGCGGATGTGCCCAGGTTGAGCAAGATACATTGGTGTTTGCCGATGCCGGTTGGGACAGCATTCGCTTCCACAACGATATCGCAGCTTTTATCATTGAGCATGGGTACGGCTATTCAACAGAGGTAATGGCCGGTTCCACGCCCCTGACATTTACATCGTTGCGGGAAGGGAGCATCCACATTTACATGGAAACCTGGCAGGAGACCTTCCAGGACACCTACAACGAAGCGATTGAAAGCGGAGACATCGTGGAAGTGTCGGTTAACTATGATGATGCCCGCGGAGGTTTCTACGTTCCCACCTTTGTCATTGAAGGTGACCCGGACCGGGGAATTGAGCCCATGGCTCCTGACCTGCGCCGTGTGGACCAGCTTCATGAATACTGGGAGCTTTTCCAGGATCCGGAAGACTCCAGCAAGGGACGGATTATCGGCTCTCCTCCCGGTTGGGAAGTTGATATTATCATGGAAGGCAAGGTTGAAGGCTATGGCCTGGATGAATACTACAACTATTTCAGCCCGGGCTCTGACACTGCCTTGTCAACCGCCTTTTTGACCGCCTATGAACAGGGAGAACCGATTGTGGGCTATTACTGGGAGCCGACCTGGCTGATGGGGTTGTACGACTTCACTTTCCTGGAAGAAGATGAACACGATCCGGAAAGATTTGCCGAGGATTACACCACCATGATTTTGGCCCGCCCGGTTACTGTTACCGTGCACAAGGATTTGCCGGACACTCATCCGGATGTTGTTGAGTTTCTCAGCAACTACCAGACCAGCACGCAGATTACCAACGATGCGTTGGCCTATATGCATGAAAACGACGTTGGTTCCTACGAAGCTGCCCTGTGGTTTTTGGAGAACTATGAGGATCTCTGGACCCAGTGGGTTCCGGAAGATGTAGCAGACAAAGTCAAGCAAGCTCTGGCGGAGGAGCGCTAGTATTTCCGTCTATGATACTTGGCGATGAGCAGCTGCTATGCCGCTGTTCATCGCTATTTCTTATATGGAGGTGTTGAAATGTTTCCTGAACACATTACATTTGAGCTTGGCAAGTATGTGGGTATGTTTGTCCGTTGGTTGAACACTAATTTCTCTCAGGTGTTTGACGCCATCAGAAGCAGCGTGCTGTGGCTGTTGATAAACATCGAATGGATTCTGGTTACAGTGCCCTGGTGGGTAATACTGGTGCTGGTGTTTCTGTTGGGATGGCGCTTGAAATCATTGCTGTCCGGCTTGATTTTTGCCGGCCTGCTTTTCTTGGTTGGCGCCTTTGGATTGTGGCATCCCACCATGGCGACTTTGGCCATCGTGCTGACCTCTGTTCTTTTTTCATTGTTGATAGGAATACCCGTTGGTGTGGCCATGGGCAGCAACAATACTTTTGCTGCTGTGCTAAAGCCGATTCTTGATGCCATGCAGACGTTGCCCAGTTTTGTTTACCTGATTCCGGCAGTGATTTTGTTTAACATGGGCCGGGTGCCGGGCGTTTTTGCCACAATGATATATGCCCTGCCCCCGATAATACGTCTTACAGATTTGGGTTTGCGCCGGGTATCCAAGGAGATGGTGGAGGCTGCTCAATCCTTTGGATCTTCGCCCCTGCAGTTGTTGCTGAAAATTAAGCTGCCCCAGGCTTTGCCCACCATCATGGCTGGTGTTAACCAAACCACCATGATGGCGCTGGCCATGGTTGTTATTGCCTCCATGATTGGTGCCGGTGGCCTGGGCTATGAGGTGCTTGTTTCCATCAACCGAATTGACATTGCCAAAGGCACTGAATCGGGTTTGAGCATTGTGTTTTTGGCAATCATCATTGACAGGATGACACAGGCAATGGCTGACCGCTATAAATACGATGAGCAAGACAGTTAGCAGGGAGGGATGAAAGTGAGTGCTGAAACAAAAAAGAAGATTGAAGTCAAGAATCTGACCAAGCTGTTTGGCAAAAACCAAAAAGAAGCGCTGGAAATGATTGCCGATGGGGCCTCCAAAGAAGAGGTGCTGGAAAAAACCGGATGCACCATTGGCGTTAAAGATGTTTCTTTTGCTGTCAGCCAGGGCGAAGTTTTTGTAGTCATGGGTCTGTCCGGCAGCGGAAAGTCCACCCTGATACGTTGTATAAACTTGCTGAACAAGCCCACTTCCGGTGAGATTTTTATAGATGGTGAGGATATAACCAAGTTGGACAGCCGGCAGTTGCGCCAGATGCGGCAAACAAAGCTGGCCATGGTTTTTCAGCACTTTGGGTTGTTTACCCATAAAACAGTAATGGAAAACGTTGAATACGGTTTGGAAGTAAAGGGAATGAGTGTTGAGGAAAGAAAAGAGACGGCCCGCAACAATCTTTTGGCGGTAGGTCTCAAAGGATATGAGGACTCCTACCCCCGCCAGCTCAGTGGCGGCATGCAGCAACGGGTGGGTCTTGCCCGGGCGCTGGCCACTGATCCCGACATACTGCTGATGGATGAACCCTTCAGCGCCCTGGACCCCTTGATTCGCCGGGATATGCAACAGGAGCTACTGGACATTCAAAGCAAGCTGCAAAAGACGATAGTGTTTATAACCCACGATATTAACGAAGCTTTCAAGATTGGTGACCGGGTTGCCGTTATGAAGGACGGAGTTGTGGAGCAAATTGGCACGCCGGAGGAAATTCTGGACAGTCCGGCCAGTGACTATATCAAGGACTTTGTCCAGGATGTTGACCGGTCCAAGGTGCTGCAGGCCAAAGATATAATGTTCCGCCCGTCGGCGCTGATTTCAGACACTGCCGGGCTGAAAACTGCGATTCGGGAAATGGAGACCAACGGAATTTCCAGCATTTTCGTATTGGACAAGCAGCGGAAACTGAAAGGTATAGCCACCATAGATGATGCGGTGGCGGCGCTGGATGCGAAAAAAACGCTGGCGGAAATACTGACTCAGGACTATCACACAACAACGCCGGATGTCTATGTGCGGGACTTGATTCCCATTGCCCGGGAGACCAAGTTGCCCCTTGCTGTTTTGTCTGACGACGGCAGATTGTTGGGGATTATTGTTCGGGCTTCGGTGTTGTCGGCATTGGTCTGATTGCAGTGCTCTCTTCCCAGCCCTTGCCTCAAGTGATATTCTGTCATTGGAGGTGAGGGTATGCGTTGGCAATGGGTTGGTGGCAGCTATGGACCGAAAACAATTGGTGAAATTTTGCGCGACCGTTGGGGTTGCAGCCGCCGACAACTAAACTCTTTGAAAAAGACCCCCGGATCCGTTACCGTCAATGGCGTTAACGCATATCTTGGCTATGTGCCGGCGGCAGGTGACTTGGTATGTGTAACGTTGCCGGAGAGACTGTCGCCGGTGCCTGCGGAAAACATCCCTCTGGATATTGTGTGTGAAGACAGCCACCTGGTTGTCATAGACAAGCCCTCAGGATTGGTATGCCATCCCACCCGGGGCTATAAGTCTGGCACCCTGGCCAATGCTCTGGCAGCACACTGCCGGTTGCCAGCCCGCCTGGTTACCCGGTTGGATCGGGAAACCTCCGGATTGGTTTTGGCCGCCAAAAATGCCTGGATCCATCACCGCTTGGCTGGGATGGCCCTGCACAAGGAGTATGTTGCCATAGTCACAGGTGTCCTACAGCCGGCGTCGGGAATAATTTCTCTGCCGCTGGGCCGGGACAGGGGAAGGCCCACCAGAAGGGCAGTTGATCCCCGGGGCAAGCAAGCGCTTACCCGTTACCAAACAGAGGCAGCCCAGGCGGGGCTTTCGCTGGTCCGTCTTTGGCCGATTACCGGACGGACTCACCAAATTCGTCTGCACCTGGCACACTTGGGTTGCCCGGTGGCAGATGATTATTTCTACGGCAATCTCACTGGGATAGTCGGTCGGACAGCGCTTCATGCAAGCCGGCTGGGTTTTACACATCCGGCTACGGGGAAGCAGCTTGAGCTTTTTGCGCCGCTGCCGCCGGACATGGCAAAAGCGGTCAAAGACATGGGCGGAGAAACCCCATGAGGGGGAAGGAAATGAAGTACAGATTGGTGTCTATCGATATTGACGGAACACTGTTAAACGACCAGAGAAAAATCGCACCACGCACTGCCAGTGCCATAGCCAGGGCAGTGGACATGGGTATGGCAGTTTGTTTGGCCACCGGCAGGCGCTGGAACTCCACTGTGGACTATGTTCGCCAACTGAAACTGCAGACGCCTACCATATGTTTCCATGGCGGAGTGGTGGTGGACAGCATCACCGGCCAGGCACTGCACAGTGAAATGCTGGACATGACCCTGGCGCGCAGTATAATTGCCGCCTGGATTGATTTTGGCGTTCCGGTTTTTGTCTATCGCCACTCACTGGAGATGCCGGATGTTATACATCAGAACCACGACAGTGACCACCCTCGGGTCAGGGACTTCCTGGACCATGAAGGTGGCAATGTAGCAGTTGTGGATGACCTGTTGGCGTCGCTGGATTGGCAGCCCATGCGGTTGATGACCTATGGTTATCCCCGTCACGTTGAAGCATGTTACCAACAGTTTGCAAATCTATATACAGAGGAAGTCCAGGTATATTTAACGCCCCACCAGGATACTGCGTACCTGGAAGTGCTGCCGGCAGGCGCCAGCAAGGCTCAGGGTTTGGACTGGCTGTCCCGGCATCTGGGGGTTTCCCCCGGCCAGGCAATCGCCTTTGGCGACAATCTCAATGACCTGGATATGCTCCGGTGGGCCGGCCTGGGTGTGGCCATGGGCAATGCCGGCCGGCATGTTAAAGAGGCCGCTGACATTGTCACCGCTGACAATGACAGTGATGGCATCGCCATGGTGTTGGAAGAAGTGCTGGGCGTGGAAGACTAAGAAAGAGAGGCTC
>PWLI01000001.1 GCA_003559415.1 Clostridiales bacterium
CCCGCCGGTGCTGATAATGACGGCTGACACCGATGACCGGGTGGTGCCCGGCCATGCCCTGAAATTTGCCGCCACCCTTTTGGATGCCAACAAAAAGAACCCCATGTGGCTGAGGGTGGAAACCAAGGCCGGCCACGGCCTGGGCAAGCCCACCACCAAGCTGATCGATGAAGCCGCAGATATCCAGACCTTTTTGGAACAAGTCTGGGAACAATAACAGCAAGGCCGCCCTGGGGGCGGCCCTGTTAAAATCAGGAGGTGCGAAATGGAGTTTTTCGATGTCATATCCCGCCGGCGCAGCATCCGCAAATTCAAGCCCAGGGAAATTTCCCGGTCAGAAGTTGAAAAGCTGTTGCAGGCAGCTATACTGGCGCCTTCGGGGAAAAACCGTCAACCCTGGGAGTTTGTTGTGCTGATGGGCAGCTACCCCCGGCAACTGGCGGACATTATCAGTGCCAAAGTGGACAAACTCAAAGAAATTGACTTTCCCACCGGCAGCGCGTTAAACAGCGCCGGTTGCATCGCCCAGGCGGCTGCCGTGGTTGTGGTTTACAACCCCAAGTGGAAGCCCGATACCAACCGCAATGGCCGCAGGCGCTACATCTATTCCGTCGACACCCAGTCGGTGGGCGCTGCCATTCAAAACATGCACCTGGCGGCGGTGGATATGGGCCTGGGCGGTTTGTGGATATGTGATGTTTTCTATGCCGAGGAGGAAATTTCCGCCTGGCTGGGCAGAAAAGATGAGCTGGTGGCGGCATTTGCCTTGGGTATGGCCGATGAAGACCCGGCCCCCCGGCCCCGCAACGCCATGGAAGACATCACCCGCTGGTTGGAAGATTAACGGCGCCGCGGACGATGGCCGCCGGGTTTACGCCGGGGCGCGTTGTACCGGCGTTCCAAGTCGATGGTGACGGGAGTGGTTTGTGGCTCCCGGGTCAGCATCTTCAAGGCTGCTGCCAGGGCCAACTCGGGCTGGGCTTCTTCCAGCAGCTGACGAGCCATTTCGCGGTAAGATTGGCCGGGCCCTTTTTGGGCAGCGGCCAAAAGTTTGTCCGCCACTTTTTGTTGCTGGCTGCGCAGGGCGTCATCAGAAGATGGCGGCTGCATGGGCTTGATGCGGGCGCCCGTTTGTTTTCCTATTTGGTAGAGATGGTGTTTTTCCCGATGGGTAATCAGCGTCAGGGCGTTGCCGCTTTTGCCGGCCCGGCCGGTACGGCCGATGCGATGGACATAACTGTCTGAATCCTGGGGCACGTCAAAATTGTAGATATGGCTGATGCCGCCCACATCCCATCCCCGGGCGGCCACATCGGTGGCCACCAATATGTCAATTTTGCCCTGGCGGAACCTGTCCAGCACCGCCTCCCGTTTTGCCTGGGCCATGTCGCCGTGGATGGCTCCTGCCATGTAGCTGCGCTTGATCAGGCCTTCTGCCACATCATCCACACGGCGCTTGGTGCGGCAAAATACCAGCGCCAACTCCGGCGGGTGCATGTCCAGCAGGCGGCAAAGGGTGTCAAACTTCTGGTGTTCTGCCACCTGAACAAAACTCTGACGAATGGCAGGGACGGTAATCTGCTGGCTTTGGGTCTGTATTGTTTCCGGTTGATTCATAAACCTGACAGCCAGCTTCTTAATCGGCGGCGGCATGGTGGCGGAAAACAGCAGTGTCTGCCGCTGCTGGGGTGTGTGGCTGAGGATTTCCTCCACATCTTCGATGAAACCCATGTTGAGCATTTCATCGGCTTCGTCCAACACCACATGGCTGACCTGGTCCAGGCGCAATGTGCGCCGGCGGATATGATCCAACAGCCGGCCCGGTGTGCCGACGATTATATGGGGTTTGTTTCGCAAACTTTTGATCTGACGGCCGATGTCCTGGCCGCCGTAGACCGGCAGGGCAGAGATGCCCTTGAACTGACCGATGCGGTTCAGCTCTTCTGAGACCTGTATGGCCAACTCCCGGGTGGGGGCCACAACCAGGCCCTGGGGAGATTGGCTGCCGGGAGACAAATGTTCAATCATGGGCAGCCCGAAGGCAGCGGTTTTGCCCGTCCCTGTCCGGGCCTGGCCAATCAGGTCTTTCCCGGCCAGGGCCAAGGGAATGGAGTTGGCCTGTATTGGTGTGGGCTCCTCAAACCCCATGGCTTCCACTGCGGCTTGCAGCTTTTTGCTCAGTCCTAAATCCTTAAAATCAGTCATAATTACACTTCCTTTTCCGGCCCCTGCAGGGCCTAAAACATAAAAAAAGCCAAACCAGTGTTGGCTTTTAGTGCTATCTGTTTTGACAGCGCTTGCAAACCTGGACATCGGTGCCCGACTCATCCTTGGTTTGCCAAAGCAATTTCACATTGGTTCTCGAACATAACGGGCATGTCCCCTTGCCCCTGTTGGGCTTGGTCCAGAGGCTTCTGCCGCGATTTTGCTTAGCCACTTTAATTCTCCTCTCTATACATGGACAATGAAGGTCTTTAAGCATTATAATTGATATTGTTGTTGTTTTCAAGGTGCCAAACATATTTGATACATTGATTGGGAGGCGGGATGTGTCAATGAACAGCCTGGTGCTGGCGGCCAAGGGCATCATACTGGGTATCATTATGGTGCTGCCAGGCATGAGCGGCGGCACGCTGCTGCTGATTCTTGGGCTGTACAAAGACCTGCTGGCCGACATGGCTCGATGGAGGTTGCTTCCCTATGTTCCCTTTGTGCTGGGCCTGGCCGGTGGAATCTACGTAAGCGGCCTCAGCCTGACCTATCTGTTCATGGCCTACCGCAACTTTGCATCGGTGCTGTTGTTGGGCAGCGTGCTGGCTTCCATCAAGGCCGTTGTGGGCACCCGCCCCGCTCCCAACTTCTGGCGGGTGGTGCTGGGGGCGGCGGGGCTGGCCATTGGGTTTGCCGTGGCGGGAGAGCCCATGGGCCTGAGCGATGGCGCTGCCGAACCCGGTGTGCTGTCGCTGCTTATCGGCGGCGCCCTGGGCAGCACCACAATGTTGTTGCCCGGCATCCCCGGCAGCTCTATTTTGATTGTAATGGGCATCTATGATGACATATTGCGCTACCTGGCGGTGTTGGACTTTTTCCGCCTGGCGGTCTTTGCCCTGGGCGGCCTGGCAGGGGTGCTGGCGCTGGCCCGCTTGCTGGACATGCTGTTCAACCGGTACAGATTGGAGATAGGTTGGTTTTTCAGCGGCCTGATTGTCGGGTCTGCCAAGATGTTGTTGCCTGCCCCGCCCTTTGCCTGGCTGCAGTTGGTTGTCGCCTTTGTCATCGGGTTTGTCGTTGTTTGGATTTGGTGCGATTACCGCACAGAATAGGAGGAGAATTGTCATGAAAAAACGCTACTTAATAATTTCTGCTTTGGTTGTAGCTGTTATTGTTCTGATGCTGGCAGTGAGCTACTATACTGATTACCTGTGGTATTCCAGCATGGGTGCCACCCAGGTGTTTATCCGCCCCTTTGTGACCGAGTGGGCCATCAAGGCCGGAATGTTTGTGCTGGGCTTTGCCTTTGTGGCAGCCAACCTGTTGCCGTTGGCCGGCCGCCTGAAGGTGCAACGGCTGCGGGTGGTGGATGGCATGGAGATGCAGAGCAGCCGCGGCGTCAGCCGCAGGATGATGCTGGCCATTTCAGCAGGCGTGTCGCTGTTTTGGGTATGGGTGGTGCCAACGGTTTGGGAGCACTTTTTGCTGTTTATAAACTCCCAGCCGGTGGGCCAGGTGGACCCGGTGCTGGGCAGGGACATAAGTTTTTATTTTTTCACATACCCCCTGCTTAACCTGGCAAGCGGAGCCTTTTTGGGCCTGCTGTTGCTGACCATCCTGGCAGTGGTAATTGGTTATGTTGTGGCCGGCGCCATCGAAACGGTCAGTGGGCGTCTGGCATTCAGTGGCAAGTCCACCGCGCACTTGTCGATACTGGCAGGGTTGTTTCTGGTTTGGTTCGCCCTGAGCCGGGAACTGGCCATGGCAGGTTTGCTGGTCAGCCCTTCCCAGTCGGTGTTTGGCGCCGGCTACACCGATGTCCATATCCGCTTGCCCTTTATGCGGATTCAACAGGTGGTGGCCGGGTTGCTGGCGCTGGCTGTGGTTGTAAACATCCGCCGGGGCAGCCGCTTGTTTTTGGCAGCGGTGCCTGCGGTGTTGGTGGTGGTGGCCATGCTGGGTGGAATAGTCGCCGGTGTTTACCAGCAGTTTGTGGTCGGCCCCAACCAGCTGGTCAGGGAGACCCCCTATATTGAGCATCACATTGATGCCACCAGACATGGTTACAACATCCACGACATCGAGGTGTTGCAGTACGAAATTGACGAAGACCAGTCATTGTCCCGGTCTGTGCTGGAGCGGCACCAGGCCACACTGGACAACATTCGTTTGCTGGACTACCGGCCGCTCAAGGAACACTACCATCAGAACCAGTCGTTGCGCCTGTACTATGAGTTCAACGACATCGACATTGACCGCTACTGGGTTGACGGCGAGTACCGGCAGGTTATGCTCAGCGCCCGGGAGCTCAACATTGACTCATTGCCCGACCAGGCCCAGACGCTGATCAACCGCCACTTCAAGTACACCCATGGCTATGGCGTGGTCATGTCGCCGGTCAACCGCCTGACACCCACCGGACACCCGACTTACTTTTTGCGGGACATTCCGGTGCGTTCCGAGGCGGATATAGAGGTTGACCGCCCGGAGATTTACTTCGGCGAGCTGACCAACCAGTTTGTTGTGGTCAACACCAAGGGCGGCGAGTTCAGTTTCCAGGAAGAGGGCGAAGAAAAAATAATCCATTACAAGGGTGAAGACGGCGTGCAGCTGACCGGCTTTCGCCGCCTGCTCTATGCCCTTAAGTTTCAAAAACCGATTCTCTTGCTTTCCGATGAAATAACTTCTGAAAGCCGCATCCTTTACAACCGAAACATCAAGGAACGGGTCAACATGCTGGCGCCCTTCCTGCGGCTGGACGGTGACCCCTATATCGTGGTGTCCCAGGGCCGTCTGTACTGGATAGTGGACGCCTACACCGTTTCCCAGTACTACCCCTACTCCCAGCCGATAAGCGGCGGCACAAACTATGTGCGCAATTCCGTCAAGGTGGTGGTGGATGCCTATGACGGCACTGTTGACTTCTACCGCTTTGACGATCAGGATCCGATAGTGGCCGCCTGGCAGCAGGTCTTTCCGGGGCTTATCCAAGACCGTGACAAATTTCCATCACACCTGGAAGGGCATATCCGCTATCCCCTGGATCTGTTTGACATCCAGGCATCGATGCTGAAGACCTATCACATGACAAACCCCCGGGACTTTTACAACAGGGAAAATGCCTGGGAAATTGCCGTGGAAAAATATCATCGCAGCGAAGTCCAGGTAGAGCCCTACTATGTGACCATGGAAATGCCGGGAGGGGATGCTCCCGAGTTCATCCTCAAGCTCCCCTTTACGCCGTACAATAGAAATAACATGGTGGGCTGGCTGGCTGCAGGCAATGACGGCGACAACTATGGCAAGCTGTGGCTGTACCAGTTCCCCCGGGGAACGTTGGTGGACGGCCCCAGCCAGGTTGAGGCCTATATCGACCAGGATCCCAACATTTCCCAGCAGATTTCTCTATGGGACAGGGGCGGCTCCGAAGTGCTCAGGGGCAACTTGCTGACCATCCCCCTGGAGGGAGTAATCCTCTATGTCGAGCCGCTCTACATCCTGGCGGAAACCCGCAGCATCCCCGAACTGCGCCGGGTGATTATTTTCTCGGAAAACATCCTGGTCATGGAAGAAACGCTGGAGCGTGCCCTGGAACAGCTGGTGCTGCTGCTGGATGAAGACCCGGATCCCGGTGAAGTAATCGGCCCCGGCGATCCGGGGGGCATCATTGACCCCGACGTGCGGGAGCTGGTCCAGGAGATTGTGCGCACCTACGAAGATATGCAACAGTCGGCCCGGGACGGCAGGTGGGCGGACTATGGAGATTACGGAGACAAGTTGGAAGAGCTGCTGGAGCAGCTGGAGCAAGCCCTGGAAGATGAAGAAACCGAATAAACAGGGATAGCAGCTGTCTGCAGGTGCCTTGAAAAAATATGATTGTTGGCGGTGGGGTCCTGTGTGACACAGGGTCCCACCCTTTTTGTTCTGCAATGCAATCCCGAGCATTATGGTAGGGTATTGACATGACGTTGTATTGGGTGTAGCATTGAAATATACCTGTTTGGGGTATAAAGGAGGATAAATATGGCTTCCAAAGAGCATCAGAAAAAAACCATACTGGCTGTGCAGGGTATGACCTGTGCCGCCTGTGCCAACCGTGTGGAAAAGGCGCTGGGCAAACTGGAGGGCGTCCAGTCTGCCTCAGTCAACCTGGCCACCGAGCAGGCAGTGGTGGAGCATGGCAAATCTCTGTCTGTGTCCCGCCTGATTGAAACAATTGAGGCCGCCGGCTACCAGGTGGCTGCCGACAAACAAAAGGCAGAGCTGAAGATAAATGACATGACCTGTGCCACCTGTGCCAACCGTGTGGAACAGGCGCTGGCCAAAGCACCCGGGGTCAGCCGGGCTGCTGTCAACCTGGCGGCAGAGTTGGCGTCAGTTGAATATGATGCCAACATCGTCGGCCTGGAAGATTTGATTGAGATTGTGGAAAAAACCGGTTACAGAGCCAGCAAGCTGGAACAGCAGGCGCTGGACCAGCAAGAGGACAAGGAAGAGGAGAAGCTGGCGCTGGCCTCCCGGCGCATGTGGGTCGCCTGGATTTTTACACTTCCTGCCGCCGTGTGGATGCTGGTGGGAATGTTTATGGACGGCCACCAACATGGCTGGCCCAATCCCCTGGTTTACAACATTGGCATGCTGGTGTTGGCCCTGCCCGTGGTGGGTTGGGCTGGATGGAATGTGTTTGCTTCGGCCTGGAGAGCGGTGCGTCACGGCAGCGCCAACATGGACACCCTGATTGCCATGGGCACCTTTGCTGCCATGATCACCGGCATAATTGTATTTTTCGGTTTGCCGATTGAAAACTACGCCGGCATTGCCGCCATGATTATGGCCTTTCACCTGACCGGGCGCTATGTGGAAACCAAGGCCCGGGGCCGGGCTTCCCAGGCAATACGCAAGCTGCTGGAGCTGGGAGCCAAGACTGCCACTGTGCTGGTGGACGGCCAAGAGCAACAGGTCGCCATCCAGGATGTGCGCCCCGGGGATATCATGGTGGTGCGACCCGGTGAGAAGATACCGACTGATGGAATGGTGGTAAAGGGCGAGAGCGCGGTGGATGAATCCATGGCCACCGGCGAATCGTTGCCTGTTACCCGCCGCCAGGGCGATGCCGTAATCGGCTCCACCCTCAACCAGCAGGGCCTGTTGCAGGTGGAGGCCACCAAGGTGGGCAAGGATACATTTTTGAGCCAGGTAATAAAAATGGTTCAGGAAGCCCAGGGAACCAAGGTGCCCATCCAGGAGTTTGCCGACAGGGTGACCGGCTACTTTGTGCCGGTGGTGCTGGTGGTGGCAGCCATGACATTTGCCGCCTGGATGCTGTTTCCGGAAACGCTGATGGCTGCCGGCGCCTGGCTGCGTGACATACTGCCCTGGACAGGGGCTCACACCTCCGGGGTTACGCTGGCGCTGTTTGCCACAATCGCCGTGCTGGTCATCGCCTGCCCCTGCGCCCTGGGCTTGGCCACTCCCACCGCATTGATGGTGGGCAGCGGCATGGGCGCCGAGAACGGCATATTGATACGAAACGGGGCTGCCATTCAGTCCATGAGCGATATAGATGTGGTTGTTTTTGACAAGACAGGGACCATCACCCAGGGCAAGCCCCGGGTCACCGATGTGGAAGCGGTGGCAGGGGATGAGAAGGAGTTGTTGACGGCCGCTGCCGGTGTGGAGCAGGGGTCGGAACACCCCCTGGGGATGGCGATAGTGGAAGAAGCCCGCAATCGCCAGCTGACCCTGGCAGAGCCCGGGGAATTTAAGTCGCTGACCGGCCGGGGCGTTTCCGCTCTGCTGGACGGCAAAGAGGTCTTTGTCGGCAGCCGTTTGCTGATGGATGAACAGGGTGTGGACTGGGCGCCGGCAAAGGAAACCCTTGACCGTCTGGAACAGCAGGGAAAGACTGCCATGTTGGTGGCAGCCGACAGCCGGTTGCTGGGCGTGGTTGCGGTGGCTGACACCATCAAGGAAGATTCTGCCGCCGCCATTGAACAGCTGCACAAAATGGGGTTGCACACCGTCATGTTGACCGGGGACAACCGCCAGACCGCCAACGCCATCGCCGAAATGGCCGGAATCGACCAGGTTTTGGCGGAAGTGCTGCCCGACGGCAAGGTGGAGAAGGTAAAAGATATCCAGAGCCAGGGCCACAAGGTGGCCATGGTGGGCGACGGCATCAACGATGCCCCCGCTTTGACCCAGGCCGATGTCGGTGTGGCCATCGGCACCGGCACAGACATCGCCATCGAGGCGGCAGACATCACCCTGATCAGCGGCAGCCTCAGCGGGGTGGTCAGATCCATCCGGCTCAGCAGGCTGACTTTCCGTAAAATTCGCCAGAACCTTTTCTGGGCCTTTGCCTACAACACCGTTGCTATTCCCCTGGCCATACTGGGGTTGCTGCATCCGGTCATTGCCGAAATAGCCATGGCCACCAGCTCCATCAGCGTGGTGGGCAACGCCAACCTGCTGCGCCGCAGCAAAATCTGAACCACGGGCAAGGTTCTTTAGTCCCAACAAACAAAGCCCCGGACTGTTGTCCGGGGCTTGTTTTATGCCAAAAGGTTCATGAACATGCTGGCCAGCCAGAAGTATATCAGCAGGCCGGAGATGTCTTTGATGGTGGTGATTATCGGGCCGGCGCCTGCCGCCTGATCCATGTTCAGTTTGAAAAGAACCCAGGGTATGAAGAATCCCAACGTCGCTGCCAGGGTGATGGTGAAGAACAGCGACAGCGCAACCACCAGCCCCAGGCTGGCATCTCCTTGCCAAAAGTAGCCAATGGCGCCGGTGATTGTGCCGATAATGACGCCAATTGTCAAACCACGCATGGCTTCTTTCAGCAGACAGGGCAGAAATGAGCTGGGGCGTATGTGCCCGAGCACCAGGCTGCGGGTGAAAATAGTTATGGATTGGGTGCCCACGTTGCCGCCCATGTCCATGATTATCGGGATAAAAAATGCCAGCGCCACTGCCGCTTCCAGCGCTTCCTCAAAACGGCTGATGACCACACCGGCCAGCAGCCCACCCACCAAAGTGATTGCCAAGAAGGGCAGGCGCACCATCATTACTTCCAGCAACGAGCCGTAGATTACCCGGTGGCTGAGCGTCTCTTCCCGCTCCTGGAGCGCCAACAGACCGGCCTTTTCCAGAACGTCTTCGTCTGCTTCTTCCTGGAGAATGTCCAGGGCGCGGTCGTATTCCAGCATGCCGATCAGGCGTTGTTCTGAATCCACCACCGGCAAACTCACCAGGTCAAATTTCTTGAGAACACTTACGGCTTCTTCCTGGTCGGTGTCTGCCGTTACAAACACCACGTCATCGTCCATTATTTCCCCGATGGTCTGTTCCGGTTCTGCCAACACCAGGTCCCGCAGTGTTACAACGCCCTCCAGCACTCGCTGGGGGTTGGTAACCCAGATGTCCAGCATCATTTCCCGCTCTGGTTTAAGCTTGCGGAACCTGGTCAGGGCCTCTCCTGCCGCTTCATCCTGACGCACCCGCAGGTACAGAGGTGACATTACCCGTCCCACGGTGCCCGGGGCAAAGCCCATTAGTATTGCCGTCCGGTCCCGAGCCTGCTTGGGTATGGCCCGCAGCATCTCCTTGGCAACCTTTGCCGGCAGTTCGTCCAGCAGCCGCACCTGGTCTTCCGGGTCGATGGAGGAAAACATTTCCGTTACCTCTTCGTCGGTAAATGCCTCCAGCAGGTTGTGCTGGTCCATGGGCTCCATCAGCTCGAATATCTCGAGGGCTGTATCCTTTTGCAGCAGCCGAAAGAGAATGACCTGTTGGTGAGGGGGAAGCTGTTCCAGCAATTCCCAGAGT
The DNA here is from genome assembly GCA_003559415.1 of Clostridiales bacterium. Classification (GTDB taxonomy): domain Bacteria; phylum Bacillota; class Proteinivoracia; order UBA4975; family PWLI01; genus PWLI01. Next base: position 10,042 of record PWLI01000001.1, read on the forward strand.
TCCTGGAAGTTCAGCTCTTCGTTTAACAGATTTTTAAGTTCTTTCCACTTTTGTGTTTCCAGCAGTGAGGTGATTCTTTCGGTCATGGCCATTCCTCCTTAACTCAAATATACACACAGCATCCCAGCATAAACTTCCATCGGCCTGACTGAAGACAATCACCTCCCTTAACAATAAAATGCCCACTGGGGGCATTTTTACTTCACAAAACAACCCCCTCGTAGAGCTTTGGCACTTGAACGCATAGAGCCCAGAGCTCAGCTGCCTTAGATCCCACCTTAAGCCGATGGGGCCTGCTCTACCCGTTGGCGTCTCTCGACATTTCCGGGCAGCAGCCTGTCTCGTTCAAGTAACCTCACCTAACGAAGTGTCTTCGTATTTGTCAGTGTGTACACCTTAACAGAAACGGCAAAAAGGGTCAAGATGCCCTTGCGCCATTGCCGGTGAGCGTCTATAATATGGGTGAACTGAATATTTGGCTTCAGGTGCCCCTTAGGGGAGAATAGGGAACCGGGTGAAAATCCCGGGCGGTCCCGCCACTGTAACCGGCCGGGCTGCGGACAAATGCCACTGCATATGCGGGAAGGTGTCTGCAGCTGTTAATGCCGGAAGCCAGGAGACCTGCCTGCAAGCCCCAGAGTACTTGTTCCTTCGGGAGAAAGGGGGTACTTTATCTATGAAATCACTCCAGGCTGATTTCGTATGACCCCGGACTTGCAAGGTCGGGGTTTTTTGTTAGCAACAAACAAGGAGGACTGAATGGTGAAAAAAATATTGGTGTTTGTTTTGGCAACAGCGTTGGCGACACTGGCCGGGTGTGGCGTCTTTGCCCCCCAGGGCAGTGGCGAGATGGAACTTACGGATGATTTTGAACGGACAATCACGTTGGACGGGCCGGCGGAAAAGATAATTTCCCTGGCTCCGGCTACCACAGAGATATTGTTTGCCCTGGGCGTGGGCGACCGGATAATTGGCGCCACCGAATATTGCAACTATCCGGAAGAGGCGTTGGACATCCCCCGGATGGGGGATTTTGACAAGCCCAACATCGAGCTGATAGTTTCGCTGGAGCCGGACTTGGTGTTAGCTGCCAGTTTGCACAAGGAAACGGTGGAGGCGCTGGAAGAGTTGGGAATAGCTGTGCTGGCCCTGGATCCCCACAGCTTTGAAGAGGTTTACAGCAACATTGAAACACTGGCCAAGGCCACCGGCCGTGAGCAGCAAGGCCAGGCATTGATTGAAGACATGCAAAGCCGGCTGGAACAGGTCACAGAAGCTGTTGCCGGACTAACGGAAGAGGAAAAACCGCTGGTTTACTACGAGGTATGGTATCCCGATCCCATGACGGTGGGCGGCGGCACTTTTATCGACCGGATGATCAACCTGGCCGGCGGCCGCAACCTGGCTGGCGACTTGTCGGGTTACCCGGTTATCAGTGAGGAGTTGCTGATTGACAGCACTCCTGATGTTATATTGCATGGCCACTTTGATGCTGACAGCTCGGCCTTCGCTGAGCGCGTCGGCTGGGAAGATATCAGTGCTGTGAAAAAGGAACGGGTCTACTTTGTCGACCAGGACATTGTCAACAGGCCGGGCCCACGGATGGTTGAGGCCGTGGAAATCATGGCCAGGCTTTTCCACCCGGATTTGTTTGACTGATGTTTACCCGTGAGAGGAGGGCCGCTGTAATTCTTTCTGCCTGTGCACTGCTGCTGGCAGCACTGCTGTTAAGTGTTGCCACCGGCGCGGTGTCCATTCCGTTGCCGGCAGTGGCCCGCATCCTTCTTTCTCCTCTCACGGGGACCGAGGGGGCGGGACTGCCTGACACCTGGTATACCATCATCCTGCGCCTGCGATTGCCCCGGGCGCTGTTGGCCATGCAGGTGGGGCTGTGCCTGGCCATGGCCGGGGGAACGATGCAGGGTCTGTTCAAGAATCCCCTGGCCGACCCCTATATCATTGGTGTTTCTTCCGGCGCTGCTGTTGGCGCAGCCCTGGCCATTGTGCTGGGGGTGGGCTGGGGCTCGGCCGGTGCCATGCTGCTGCCGCTGGCGGCCTTCGCCGGGGCGTTGGTCGCGCTGGTGCTGGTTTACTTGCTGGCCAGCAGAGGAGGCAGGTTGCCGGTATTGAACCTGTTGCTGGCTGGCATTGCCGTCAGCACTTTTCTGGGGTCAATAGTGTCGTTGCTGATGTTTTTCAGCGGCCAGCAGTTGCAACAGGTGGTTTTTTGGCTGATGGGCGGTTTTGGCGGCCGCAACTGGGTCCATGTTTTGGTCATGTTGCCCTACATGGTGTTGGGCGCGTCGGTGGTGCTGTGGCACTCCCAGGATTTGGATGCCCTGGCCATGGGCGAAGAGCAGGCCTTCTACATGGGCGTTGATGTGGAAAAAGTCAAGCGCCGGTTGTTGCTGGCCGGCTCGTTGTTGGCTGCCGTGGCCGTGGCGGTCAGTGGGCTGATTGGCTTTGTCGGCCTGGTTGTGCCCCATGCCATCCGGCTGTTGGGCGGTCCCAAGCACAGCTTTTTGTTGCCCGCTGTGGCGGTGGCGGGCGCCGCCTACCTGGCCGCTGCCGACGTGGTGGCCAAGATGGTGCTGGCGCCCACTGAATTGCCGGTGGGGCTGGTTACCGCTTTGGTGGGCGGGCCATTCTTCCTCTACCTGTTGCGAAGGAGGCGGACGGCATGAGCAGCTTGCTGAGGGCAGAGAACCTGGATTTCAGCTACAACAGCTCTTTCCACATGGAGCAGATCAATCTGGACCTGGCCAAGGGAGACTTCATGGGCATCATCGGCCCCAACGGCTCGGGGAAATCCACCCTGCTGAAGCTGCTGGCCGGGTATTTGCAGGCCAGCTCGGGGCGGGTGTTGCTGGAAGGCAAAGACATTGCCACCCTTTCCCGCCGCCAGGTGGCCCGCAAAATCGCCGTGGTTTCCCAGGGCAGCCGCAATGAGTTTGAATACACGGTGGAAGACATTGTCCGCCTGGGACGGCTCCCCTACCTGAGTCACTGGCAGAGTGAGGCCCCCGGCGATGCAGAGGTTGTCAAGGAGGCCATGGACATAACCGGTGTGACCCAGTTTCGCCGCCGGCTGTTTACCCGTTTAAGCGGCGGCGAGGCCCAACGGGTGCTGGTGGCCCAGGCCCTGGCTCAACAGCCCAGCATATTGCTGTTGGATGAACCCACCACCTACCTGGACATGGCTCACCAGCAGGAATTGTTTGGTGTGCTCACCGGCCTCAATCAACAGGGAGTGACCATTCTTGCCGTGCTTCATGACCTGAACATGGCTGCCCTTTACTGCAGCAGCCTGACCGCCCTTAAGGGCGGCAGGGTCTTTGCTGCGGGCAGCGTAGGGGAAGTTGTAACGGCAGAAAAAATATCCCGGCTCTATGGCTGTACAGTGGAAGTGACTCAACACCCTCATTTTGACCGCCCCCAGGTGTTGACTCTGCCGCCACGGACCGGCTAGAAAGCAAACAGGGCAGCAGCCCTGTTTTTCTGTACTATTATATGCACCGGTTTGCTGAATATGCACAAAAAAACAAACTTTTTGGTCCCGGTAAATGTCATCAAGGGATTTGGGGAAGGAATGGAAACTTTGGCGGCGAAGTAATAGGAGATACAGTGTGGGGAGGTTGGAGCGGTGTTGGATCTATTGCAATATCAGGACCTGGAAACCCTTGTGGCCGCCCATGTCCAGTGTGAGGCATGCCGCCTGCGTCAGCAGTGCAAGCAAGTGGTGATCCACCGGGGCAACCCCCAGGGCCGCCTGATGCTGGTGGGCGAAGGGCCGGGGGCCCAGGAGGATGAGCAGGGCAAGCCCTTTGTCGGCGCCGCCGGACAACTGTTGGACAAAATTCTCGATGCAGCCCAATTGCCGCTGGAAGAAGTTTACATAACCAACGTGGTCAAGTGCCGTCCCCCATCCAACCGTTTGCCCAAACCCGATGAAATCCGCACCTGCCTGCCCTGGCTGCAGCGGCAAATTGAGTTAATTGAGCCTCGGATGCTGATCTGCCTGGGTTCTGTGGCTGCCCGGACGCTGATCGACCCCGACATCCGCATAACCAGGGAACGGGGAAAATGGTTGCGCTACGGCGAGATTGACATAATTGCCACCTTTCACCCGGCGGCGTTGTTGCGCGACCCGGCGAAAAAGCGTCCGGTGTGGGAAGACTTCAAAGCCATCCGCGACCGCTATCTGCAGTGGTAGGGAGGGCTTGTTTTGCTTGAAGTTGTGTTGGTTCATCCTGAAATACCTCAAAATACAGGAAGCATCGGCCGCACATGTGTGGCCACTGGCACAAAGTTGCACCTGGTGCGCCCCCTGGGCTTTTCCCTGGATCAAAGCAAGCTCAAGCGGGCGGGCCTGGACTATTGGCCTCACCTGAAACTGCAGGTTCATGACGACTGGGCTGCCTTCAGGGAGCTTCACAGGCGGCGTCAGTTGTTTTGTTTTTCCACTCATGCCCCAAACAGCTTGCAGAACATTGACTTCCCCAAAGATGCAATGTTGGTGTTTGGCAGCGAAACCAAGGGGCTGGATGAGGACATTGTCAGTCAGGGTATGCCGGTGCGCATTCCCATGATGTCTGCCTACCGTTCACTGAACCTGGGTAATGCGGTGGCGGTGGCTGTTTATGAATGGATGCGTCAGCATGGGTATCCCGACCTGACCTAGTTGGATCATCGGGAGGTGAGGGGATGGAAGGATACCGGACAGTGGGCAAGGTGGGCGAAGGGGAGTTGGTTGTGCGCAAGTCCCGGTTTATCGGGTGTGCAGCTCCGTCAGCCAATGAACAGCAGGCAACCCGGTTTGTGGACCAAGTGCGGGCAAAACATCCTCAGGCCAGCCACAACTGTTATGCCTATGTGCTGGACGATGCGATGATGAAATCCAGCGATGACGGCGAGCCGTCGGGCACCGCCGGCCGGCCCATCCTGGAGGTGCTGCGCCGCCAGCAGCTGGAAAAAGTTGTGGTAGTTGTGACCCGTTACTTTGGCGGAACACTGCTGGGGGCGGGCGGTTTGGTCCGGGCATACAGCCAGGCAACTGTCAAGGCAGTGGAGGCAGCTGGCACCGGCCAGGTCATTCCCTGCCGAATGTTGGAAATTGAAACGGATTACAGCAACTATGGCCGGTTGGAGCAATACTTGCGCCAACATGACATAAATATTGAACACAGCCAGTTTGCAGAAACGGTCCAGGTTGTCATCGGCATCCCCGCGGCCAGCCTGGCCGAGACAGAGACCCGTGTGCTTGACCTGCTCCAGGGCAGGGCCAGTTTAAAACCCGGCCGGGAGTTCCCCCGGTTTGTGAGAGGAAGATAGCAAGTGTCCCTTAAACCCTTGATGTTTGATTTGGATGGCACGCTTTTTCAGGCCCACAAGCTTTCCCTTACCGCCTATGGGCGCACTTTTGAAAAGCTGCAGCGCCAGGGGTTTTGCAAACAAACCCCCGATGAAGATGTGTTGAAAAAAACCTATGGCATGACTGAAAAGGAAATTTGGACTATGTTGTTGCCAACGGCCTCACCTGAGGTGCAGAAGATGGCGGCCCGGTGGACAGAGCAGGAGGAACTGGAAAACCTCCGCCAGGGCCAGGGCGCGCTTTATCCTCGGGCCATGTCCACCCTGGAGAAGCTTAAGTCCCGGGGACACCAGCTGTACATCGTCAGCAATGGCGGCCAGGATTATGTGCATGGGGTGTGTGACGCCTTTAATCTGACGCCGCTGTTCAGTGGACTGTACAGCGCCGGCCAGTACGGTACCGACAGCAAGTCCCAGTTGCTGGAGTTGGCGGTGCAGCGGGAGCACCTGGCCCCCGGCATGATGATTGGGGATCGGGATTCGGACGTTGCTGCCGGCACGGGCAACGGATTTGTGACGGTGGGATGCTGCTATGGCTATGGCCACCGGGATGAACTCCAGGGCGCCGACTTTCTGATAGACGACATTTCCGCAGTGGTTGCGCTTGTTTGCCGGGAGCCGGTGGCATGAGGGCAAGGTTTGGCCCGGCGGGCAACTCGCCAATGTTTTATGAGGCCGGCCACAGCTCATCGCTGGAGGTGCCAGCCTTTCTGGCGAAACTGGGCCTGTCTGCCTATGAATACCAGTGCGGGAGAGGTGTCAGGGTAAAGGAGGAGTTCTGCCGCAAAATGAAGCAGGCAGCCACAGAGAATGATGTGACCCTGAGCCTGCATGCGCCGTACTATATTAATTTGGCCAGCAGCGACCCTGCTATTATGGAAAGCTCGCTGGAACATATACGCAAGTCGCTGGCAGCGGCTTCAGCCATGGGGGCGGCCAGGGTGGTGGTCCACCCCGGATCGGTCAAGAGGGACAGCCGGCAAGAGGCGGTGGCCAGGGTGGAGTCATTGTTGGAAAGGATGGCTCAAACGCTGCTGGAAGATTACCCGGGCATTGAGATTTGCCTGGAAACCATGGGCAAGATAAACCAGGTGGGCAACTTGGAAGAAATTATCAGGTTTTGCCAGATTCATGCCCGCTATGTGCCCACCATTGACTTTGGCCATCTCTACGCCCGCAACGGCGGCACAATCAGCACCCGGGATGATTTCCGGGAAATACTGAACACTGTCGGTGAAGGGCTGGGGGCAGAAACGCTTAGCAACCTGCACATACACTTCAGCCCCATAGAATACTCCCAGGGCGGCGAAGTCCGGCATCGCACTTTCCAAGAGGATTATGGCCCGCCCTTTGAGCCGTTGGCACAAGTGATGTGGGACATGAAGATGACACCTGTGGTCATCTGTGAGTCCAGCGGCACCCAGACGGAAGATGCCATGGCCATGCAAGCCATGTGGAACAACATACAGGAAGGAAGGGAAGCATGAAGTATAAAGCAGTATTATTTGACCTGGATGGCAACCTGCTGCCCCTTGACCTGGAGAGTTTTATTCAGGATTATTTCCGGGCGCTGTCGGCCAGTGTGGCAGCGCATGTGGAGCCCAAGCGCTTTGTGTCCGCACTGTTGCAAGCCACCCAGGTTATGCTGGAAAATGACGGCAGCAAGACCAACAGCCAGGTTTTTATGGACAGCTTCTTGCCTTTGCTGGATTGCAAGCCGGAAACTTTGATGCCGCTGTTTGAGCGCTTTTATCAGGAGAAGTTCCCTGATCTTGGCAAAGACATCAAACCGCTGCCCCAGGCCCGTCAGGCGGTGGAGCTGGCTGCCGGCCAGGGGGCTAAAATTGTGCTGGCCACCAACCCGGTATTCCCCCGGGCCGCAGTGGATGCCAGGTTGGAATGGGCGGGGCTTGGAGATATTGAGTTTGACTGGATTACCAGTTACGAAAATAGCTGCTATTGCAAGCCCAACCCGGGCTACTATATGGAAATACTGGAAAACATAAACCTGAAACCGCAACAGTGCCTGATGGTGGGCAATGACACCCGGGAAGATACCGCTGCCGGGGCTGTGGGCATGGACACTTTCCTGGTGGAAGGGCATATAGTTGAACATGCCGGGGCACCTGCCCCCACCTGGAGAGGCAGCTGGGAGCAGCTTCTGGAGTTGTTGCAATGAGCCAGGCATTGAGGCAAGTCATCCTGTTTCTGGTCCGGGGATATTTCCCCGATGTGGAGGTTCCCTATGTGGCCCGGCGCCTGGGCATCCCCACCGAGAGTGCCCGGAGGGCGTTGGAAAATCTGACATCCCAGGGGTTGTTGCGCTGCAACGAAGGCACATACAGCCTAAACCCCGGTTCACCGGTAATTGGGGGAAGGTTTCAAACCCATTCCCGGGGTTTTGGATTTGTCCATGTTTCCGGAGGGTTGCATTACTATGTCTCGCCGGTGAACAGCCGGGGAGCTGAAGATGGAGACATCGTCTGGGGCAGTGTTCAACAGGGAGAGCCGGGCCGGGCTGACCAGGTCAGGGTGGAAGAAATACTTGAGAAAAACACTCCGCCGCTGGTGGGTTTGTACAAGGGTGCCGGCGGCCTGGGCAGGGTGAGGATTGGCGACCGGCAATTGATGATACCCAGCCGAGACAAAGGCGGTGCCGTGGACGGCTCCCCGGTGGTTGTGCTGACCAGGGAGTGGGAGGCAAAAGTGCTGGAAGTGCTGCCTCCGGAAGATGAGGCGCTGCTGGATGTGCTGGGCCTGGCCGCCGCCAGAGGTTTTGCACCGGGGTTTTCCCGCAGAGTTCGGGAGAAAGCCAGGGCAGCAAACCCGGAAATTGCCCGGGAATTGAACAGGCGCAGGGATCTCCGGGATGTGACTGTGGTTTCAATAGATACTGAAAACTGCCGGGATATTGACGACGCCTTTTCGGTGGAGAAACTTTCCGACGGCAACTTCCGCCTGGGCCTGCATGTTTCTGATGTTACTGAATATGTTCATCCGGGAGATGCGGTGGACAAAGAAGCGCTAAAACGGGGATTCAGCGCCTATCTGCCCGGTGACAGAATTATCCCCATGTTGCCGGAAGAGTATACATACCAACATTGTTCGTTGCTGAAGGAGCAAGAGCGGCTGTGCATCAGTTGTTTTGCAACTGTGTCGCCCCGGGGTGAAATAGTTGACTATTGTTTCGAGGAATCAGTGGTCAAGAGCAGCTGCAATTTTACCTACCGGGAGGCGGCGGATGTTTTGGCCGGCGGAGGCCAGGGTGCCCCCGCCCAGGTGCTGGAATTGGCCGCCGAGTTGCAACAGCTGTTGCATAAGCGGCGGAGGGAAGCAGGAGCGATTGCCATCGACCTGCCGTCTGCCAGATTTTCCCTGGATGCCGACGGGCAGCCTGTGTCAGTTGACATCGTGGAAAAGAACGAAGCCAACATGTTGGTGGAAGAACTGATGCTGTTGGGCAACGAATTGGCTGCCCGCTACCTGGCGGACAATGAACTTTCCGGCATTTTCCGCAGCAACAAAGGGTTTATGCCCGGCTTCGAAGCAGACGTCAATCAATTTCTTCAGCGTTGGGGTCACGGGCCTGTAGATTTGAGCGACCTTGTTCAGGTGCAAAAGTTGTTGGACAGTGTTCAGGACAAGCCGGAACAAATACCGGTGTTGAAAAAACTGGCCCGTCATCTGCAGAAATCCCGCTATACCACTAAAGAAGAGGGGCATTTTGTGTTGGCGCTTCCCCGCTATACACACTTCACCGCCCCTTTGCGTCGCTATACCGACATGGCAGTTCATCGCATTATCAAGGCGCACTTGCGCCAACAGCCCCCGATAACTGACAAGTACCTGCACCTGGTTGCTGAGCACTGTTCTTACCGGGAGCGGCAGGTTCAGGAAGCAGAGAACAGTGCGGTGCAGCTGAAAAAGATACAGTTCATGGAGCAGTGCGGTGACCAGCTCTTTTCAGCAGTGGTAACCCAGGTGTTGCCCGGCGGCTTGCAGGTTTGGTTGCCCAACACGGTGGAGGGCAATGCGGCAGCAGGGGTGCCCCGGGAGAAGCTGGTTGAGTTCAGCCCCGGCGACGTTATCAGCGTTCGCCTGCATCGTGTGGATCAACAACGGAATCAACTGGTATTCGCCATAGAGTTGCCGCCCCAGTAAGCTCTTGACAGCCATGTCCCATGGGTATAAACTGATAACGATAATTGTTAGGAGGGTGGAACAATATGCCACGGCTGAGAAACACCAAACAACGCCAACTTATATTGGAAGTACTTCGCAGCACCTATTCTCATCCAACGGTGGACTGGCTGTACCAGCGAGTGCGCGCGGAAATGCCAAACATCAGCCTGGGGACTGTTTACCGCAATCTTAACTTGCTGGCAGAGCAGGGTGTTATTCAGGAGTTGCGCTATGCCGGCCAACAGAACCGGTACGATGGAAACCCCGACCCCCATTACCATTTGACCTGTACTGAGTGTCAGAGGGTGATGGATGTTGATATGCCTGTGCAACAACAGTTGGAAGAACAGCTGGAAAAAGCCATGCCTGAGGTCGATGTTTCCGGACATAATCTGGAGTTTTTCGGAACATGCCCCGGGTGTGCCGGTCACTCCGGCAAAAACAAGTAAACTCTTGCCAGTTTTTCATAAATGCTTGCCCGGTGGCAGGCATTTTTGTTTCATTTTTAGAATTAACCAATAGGGCAAAGGAGGGGTTTTCATGTACATAGATTTGCGAAGCGATACGGTGACCACGCCCACTTCGTCCATGCGGGCGGCCATGGCTGCAGCAGAGGTGGGAGATGATGTCTACCGGGAAGATCGGCTGGTTCAACAATTGGAATCCCGGGCAGCCCAACTGCTGGGCAAAGAGGCAGGGCTGTTGTTGCCCAGTGGCACCATGGGCAACTTGGCGGCGGTAATGGCCTGTTGCCAACGGGGCGACGAAATAATAATGGAAGATCAGATGCATATGTTTTGGTACGAAGTTGCAGGCATTGCCGCACTGGCAGGGGTTCAGATTCGCACCGTTCCCGGACGCAAGGGCGCCATCACAGCCCAACAGGTAACAGAAGCTGTCCGGGCGGAGGACATTCACTTTCCGCAAACAAAGATGCTCTGCCTGGAAAACACCCATAACCGGGCAGGTGGAACCTGCATGTCTAAAGAACAGATGGATCAGTTATGCACAGCAGCCCGGCAGGCAGGGCTCTGGGTCCATGTGGACGGTGCCCGGATATTCAACGCCGCTGTGGCTCTGGGGTGCAAGCCCGCAGACTTGGTGGCAGAGGCAGACAGTGTGATGTTTTGCCTGTCCAAGGGTTTGGCGGCGCCGGTGGGCTCGCTGCTGGTCGGCCCCCGGGCTTTTATTGAGCAGTCCCGCAAGTGCCGTAAAATGCTGGGCGGCGGCATGCGCCAGGCCGGGGTGCTGGCGGCGGCAGGCCTGATCAGCCTGTCGGAAATGTTGCCCCGTCTGCCCGAGGATCATAAAACAGCCCAGACGCTGGCCCAGGGGCTGGCCAACCTGGGAGCACAAGTGGATATGGAAACTGTCCAGACAAACATGGTGCGCTACAAGGTGCCTGTGCCGGCGGCAGATTTTGCATCCCAATTGTCCCAAAGGGGAATTTTGGCCGGGGTGACCGGCCCGGACAGCATCCGCATGGTTACCCATTACCAAGTAAGCCGGAACCATATCGAAACTGTTTTGTCAGCGGTTTCAGACATTCTCTAGCGCCTTGCCGGCGCTGTCCCCCTCTCCGGGGTATGCTATAATATTGACAGGATTGCAGGAAGGTGATTGGATGGCCTTGACCAAGCATGAATTGTTGTTAAGGCACATAGAAGACCTGGAAGCAGGGCAGCGAATTTCCGTCCGCCGCATGTCCCGGGAAATGGGGGTAAGCGAAGGGACTGCTTACCGCGCCATAAAAGAGGCAGAATCCCTGGGCCTGGTCAGCACAGTGCCCCGGGTGGGGACGATACGGATTCAGCAGGAAAAGAAACGAGACATCCAACGCCTGACATATGCAGAGGTGCTGAACATAGTTGATGGTTCAATTCTCGGGGGCAGAGACGGGTTGCACAAAACCCTCAACCGCTTTCTGATTGGCGCCATGGAGCTGGATTCAGTGGAGCGCTACATCGAGCCCAACAGCCTGTTGATTGTCGGCGACCGGGAAGAAGTGCAGAGGTTGGCCCTTTCCCGCCAGGCCGCTGTTCTGGTCACCGGCGGTTTTGACGCAAAGCCGGCAGTCCGGGAAATGGCAGATCGCATGGAAATGCCGCTGATATCTTCCAGCTACGACACCTTTACCATTGCCACCATGATCAACCAGGCGATAAATGAGCGCATGATTAAAAAAGAAATTGTCTGTGTTGAGGATGTGCTGGTCACAGAACCTTACTTTCTCAAACAGGATCAAAGAGTTGAGGATTGGCTGGCGCTGTCTCGCTCCAGTGGCCACAGCCGCTTCCCGGTGGTGGACAGACAACACCGGGTGGTGGGCATGATTACCGGCAAAGATGTGGCCGGCGAGAACCCACAGGTGCCGCTGGACAGGGTGATGACCAGAAGGCCCTTTACAGTGGGCATGAAGTCATCGGTGGCTTCGGCAGCTCACCTGATGATATGGCAGGGGATTGAATTGCTGCCGGTGGTTGAAGACAGAAAACTTAAGGGTGTTGTCACCCGTCAGGATGTTATAAAGGCGCTGCAGCTGGCACAACGCCAGCCCCAGGCCCAGATGACCCATTCGGACATACTGCTCAGCCAGTTTGTCCGCCAGCAGGAGGGGGAAACCACCGTCCTGGCCGGCAAAGTGCCAACAGTGGCCATTGACCGCAGCGGTACCGTTTCCCAGGGGGCGCTGATGACGTTGCTGGTGGAGGCGGCGGGAATGGCTGTGCGTCGGCATCATTTTCAGGACATGGTGGCAGAAGCCGTTTCGGTGTTGTTTCTTCACCCGCTGCCGCCGGAACAGCAACTGATTATCCGGGCTGCAATTGTTGACATGGGCAGGCACATCGGCAAGGTTGATGTGACCATATGGCAAGAGGACATTCTGGCCTGCAAGGCGATGGTGTCGGTGCAGAGCTTGGAGCAATAGTATGAAATCAACAGGTGGAGGAGACTGACATGGCAAACGGAAAACACAATTTTGTCCACCTGCACAACCACAGCGAGTACAGCCTGCTGGATGGTGCAGCCAAGATTACTGACATGGTCAAGACGGCCAAAAAAATGGGCATGGAAGCCCTGGCCATCACCGACCATGGCAGCATGTATGGAGTAATAGACTTCTACAAAACTGCCCGGGACGCCGGGATAAAGCCGCTGTTGGGCTGCGAAGTTTATGTGTCGCCCGGGTCGCGGTTTGACCGCAACGGCAACCGGGATGATGATGCATACCATTTGGTTCTGCTGGCTGCGGACAATACCGGCTACGGAAACTTGCTGAGATTGGTTTCCCTGGGCCACCTTGAGGGGTTTTACTACAAGCCCCGGGTGGACCGGGAGTTGCTCAAGAAATACAGCCAGGGGCTTATTTGCCTGTCGGCATGTTTGGGCGGGCAAATCCCCTCCCTGATTCTCCAGGGGGCCAACCAACAGGCCCGGGAGTTGGCCCTGGACTACCAGGACATTTTCGGTCCGGGAAATTTCTACCTGGAACTGCAGGACCACGGCATGATGGACCAGAAGACGGTGAACAAGGAACTGGTTGCCATCAGCAAAGAAACGGGAATACCCTTGGTGGCCACCAACGACATGCACTACATGGAACAACAGGACGCTGAGGCCCATGACGTGTTGCTGTGCATCCAGACAGCCAAGACTGTGGATGACCATGATCGCATGCGTTTTCCCGGCGACCAGTTTTACATGAAATCTCCCGCCGAAATGGCGGAGCTGTTTTCCTGGTGCCCTGAAGCGCTGGAAAACACAGTGGACATTGCCTGCCGCTGTGACGTGGATATTGAGTTTGGCACCATGCACATGCCCGATTACCCGGTGCCGCCGGCCCACGACGTGGACAGCTGGCTGCGGCATCTGTGCATGGAGCGGTTGCCCAACCGTTATCCCGAAGCAGGATCCCAGGTGCTCAAACGCCTGGACTACGAACTGGAAGTAATCCGGGACATGGGCTATTCGGGCTACTTTCTCATCGTTGTGGACTTTGTGGACTATGCCCACCGCAATAAAATCATGGTAGGGCCCGGCCGGGGTTCCGGCGCCGGCAGCATTGTGGCGTACATACTGGGAATAACCGACCTTGACCCTCTGGAGTACAAGTTGCTCTTTGAACGCTTTCTCAATCCCGAGCGGGTGACCATGCCCGACTTTGACATCGACTTTTGCTACGAGCGCCGGGGCGAGGTCATCAAGTATGTGGAAGAAAAATACGGCCGGGAACGGGTTGCCCATATAATAACTTTCGGCACCATGGCCGCCCGGGCGGTGGTCAGGGATGTGGGCCGGGCGCTGGGCCTGTCATTTGCCGAGACAGACCGCATCGCCAAACTGATCCCCGAAGAACTGAAGATGACCATAGACAAGGCGCTGGACCGGGAGCCCCGGTTGGTTGAGCTGATGAGGGAAGATGCCCGGGTGGACAAACTGATAGACATTGCCCGCCGGCTGGAGGGCCTGGCCCGCCATGCTTCCACCCATGCGGCGGGAGTGGTTATCGCCAAGGAAGATCTGGTCAACTATGTGCCGCTCCAGGGAGATGAAACGGAAGGGCTGGTAACCCAGTTCACCATGAACACCTTGGAAGATTTGGGCCTGCTGAAGATGGACTTTTTGGGCCTGCGCACCCTGACCATTATCAACAACACCCTGGAAATGGTGGAAGAAAACCGTGGTGAACGCCTCGAACTGGCCACGTTGCCGCTGAATGATTCTGCCACCTTTGAACTGCTTTGCAAGGCCAACACCCTGGGCGTGTTCCAATTGGAAAGCGAGGGCATGCGCAAGGTGGCGCTGGAGCTTCAGCCATCGCGCTTTGAAGACATCATCGCCCTGGTGGCCATGTACCGCCCCGGGCCCATGGAGCAGATACCGACCTTCATCGCCAGCAAGCATGGCGAGAAGGCAATTACCTACCCCCATCCCAAGCTCAAGGAGCTGCTGGAGGAAACCTACGGGGTAATGATCTACCAGGAACAGATTGTGCTGGCTGCCGCTGAACTGGCAGGGTTCAGCCTGGGCCAGGCCGACCTGCTGCGCTGGGCCATGGGCAAGAAAAAACACGACCTGATGGCCCAACAGCGGGTGAGCTTTATTGAGGGTTGTGTTGAGAACGGGATAAGCAAACCCCAGGCAGAGAAGATATTCAACCTGATTGTCAAGTTTGCCGACTATGGGTTCAACAAAGCCCACTCGGCTGCCTATGCCCTGATTGCCTACCAGACCGCTTACCTGAAAGCCAACTACCCGGTGGAATTCATGGCCGCCATGTTGGGTGGCGCCATGGGCAACAGCGACAAAGTGGCCTTCTACATCGATCACTGCCGCCGGCTGGGAATAGAAGTGTTGCCGCCGGACATCAATGAAAGCGGGCCCAGCTTTACCGTGGTCAAGGACAGCATCCGCTTCGGCCTGGGGGCAGTGAAAAATGTCGGGGTGTCCGCTGTGGAACAGCTGTTGGAAGAGCGAAAAACCAATGGCCCCTTTGCCAGCCTGGCAGACTTCTGCAGCCGCATGAACGGCAAGTGCAACAAGCGCATGTTGGAATACATGATCAGGGGCGGGTGCATGGATTCGCTGCCGGGCAACCGTGCCCAGAAGCTGGCGGCAATGGATCAAATGCTGTCCCGGGCCGCCCGGCTCAGCAAACAGCGGGCATCAGGCCAACTGGACCTTTTCGAGTCAATGGGCAAAGAAGACCTGGCCGATGAGTTGCCGGACTTGCAGGAGCAGGCCCGTTCCGACCTTCTGTTGGGAGAAAAGGAGGCCCTGGGCCTGTACATCAGCGGCCATCCCCTGGAGGATTATGCCGAATTGCTGGATTCGCTGAATGTTGTGCCCATACCCTCATTGCCGGAGTTGCAAGACGGGCAAGAGGTGACGGTGGCCGGCATGGTGGCTGCCCGGCGCTTTACCATGACCCGACGGGGCAAACAGATGGCCTTCATAACCTTGGAAGACCAGTTCTCTTCGGTGGAGATGGTGGCCTTTGATGATGTGCTGGAACAATCGGGAGAGCTGTTGCGCA
>PWLI01000068.1 GCA_003559415.1 Clostridiales bacterium
AATACGAGCTGCGTGTCCAGAATGACGATTTGCGGCTGTTGGCCAAGTACGATCTTATTGTCTGTGGCGGCGACGAAGTTGTGGTTTATGACTGGAAGACCAATGTCAAGCCGCCGGCCAAGCACTTGCTGTCTTCGCCCCAGACCCGGCTTTATCTCTACTTGCTTTGTTCAGTTCCACAGCAGGTCGCGGTGAAGCAGCACCAGGCCGTGATGAAATATTGGAACCCCCGCCACCCGGACCAGCCTTTGACCATCCAATATTCGGAAAAACAATGGCAGGAGGATGGAAAGTGGCTCCGGGATCTGATTGACAATATACGCTCCGGGACGGTTTTTCCCGCTACCACCGATGAGAAACAGTGTCGTTACTGTGAATACCGGCCGGTTTGTCAGGGAAGGGGACTGGAGGATGAATCGGAGCTGGATTTGGACCTGGACAGTGTTGACTGGGACGAGATTGAGGAAATATCTTTGCAGGGAGCGGGTATGCCATGAAAAATGTAGAACTGTCACCGCCTCCCAGTCCTGATCCGGAGATGGTGTTATGGGCGGGAGGGAGCCGTCTGTTGGCCTCCCTTTTCCAGCGGCGCGGCATAACCAGCCGGGAAGAGGTGGAACACCTGCTGGACCCGCTTAAAAACCCCGAACCGGACTTGGACCAGTACCAGCCGCTGATTGATGCCTGCTCGCGGTTGCAGGCAGCGGTGGACAGCAACACAAAAATTGCCGTCTATGGCGATTACGATGTGGATGGCATAACCGCAACCACTGTGCTGGTCAGCGCCCTGGAACAGCTGGGTGCCGATGTTATGTGGCATATACCCGACAGGTTTACAGAAGGCTACGGCATGAATGGCCAGCGGGTTAAGGAGCTGGCTTCAGCGGGAGTGGGCCTGATAGTTACCTGCGACTGTGGCATCAGCAACCATGATGAGATAGATTTGGCCCGGCAATTGGGCATGGAAGTGCTGGTCACCGACCACCACACACCGCCTGACCGGTTGCCGGCGGCCGATGCGGTGGTGAACTTCCGCCTGTTGCCGCCGGGACATCCCTCCCGGGACCTGCCGGGGGTGGGGACGGCCTATGTGGTGGCCCGGAAATTATTTCGCCAGGCAGGATTGGACGCCTGTGGCCTGTTGGACCTGGTGGCGCTGGGCATTATCGCTGATGTGGTGCCCCTGACCGGACATAACCGTCAACTTTACGTCCAAGCCCTGCCTCACCTGCGCCAGGCTGCCCGGCCGGGCCTGGCCAGCTTGTTTGCCGTTGCCAAGCTGGTGCCGGGGCAGGTTGACGAAGAGAAGATTGCGTTTCAGATAGCGCCGCGGATGAATGCGGCTGGCCGCCTGGCTGATGGCGGACTGGCCGTGCGGATGCTGTTGGCCCAAACCCAGGAGGAGGCCCGCCCCCTGGCGGCGGAACTCGACCAGCTCAACACCCGGCGCAAGCAATTGGGCAGGGAAATGCTGGAACAGGTCAAGCCCCGGCCGGACCAACCTCTAATAGCCTACAACCACCAGTGGCACCAGGGCATTATCGGCATTGTTGCCGGCCAGATTTGTTCCAGCCATCAAATCCCGGCGGTGATGATTACCAAGTCTCCCGGCACCGGTTTGCTGGTTGGGTCGGGGCGTTCGGTGGAAGGTATTGATTTATATCAAGCTCTTTCCCGGTGCAGCCAGCACCTGGAAAGCTTTGGCGGCCATACCGCCGCTGCCGGCTTTTCTTTGCACCCGGATCAACTGGAAGCTTTCACTGAGGCATTGGAGCAACATTTGGCTGCAGAAATGTCCCACTGGCAACCTCAGCCGCTGCGGCCGGAGCTGGAGCTGAGTTGCTCCGAAATCACGTTGGACCTGGTGGAAGAGCTTAACCGCCTGGCCCCCTGTGGGCAAGGCAACCCCCGGCCGCTGCTGTATTGCACCGGCCTGGCAGTGAAGGACGTGCGTGCTGCCGCCACCGGACACATACTTTCCCTGGGGGACAGGGGTAAAGTTTTTTCGGCCGGGCTGTGGAACCAGGTGGATGTTCCCGATGTCGCATCCTCGGTGGGAGCGGCGTTTACATTGACTGAGAGCCAGTACCGGGGGGAACGTTCTGTCTGGGCAACAATTGAGGCCTGGTGGCCGGAGGCAGACCAACCCCGGGTGAAGGATGGAGCATTGAACTTTGTTGATTGCCGGGGACAAGGGTGGGAACAAGTGATTGAGAAACACCCCCAGGGAATGTTTTTCCGTGAGGGGGCCGGCTGGCTGGATTGCCCGGGAGCGACGCGCATGGGCATAAGCGCCAATAAAACGCTGGTGTTGCTCACTGCCCCTGCCAGCCCGGGAATATTCCGCCAGGTTTTAACAGCATCCGGGCCGGAAACTGTAGTGCTGGCCTGGGATCCAGGGAAAGAAAATTTCCTGGAAGACCTGTTGGGAGTGGTAAAATTTGTGCTCAACAAAGAAGGTGGTTGTGTTGAGTTGAGTTTGTTGGCGGCAGCCCTGGGGCATTGCGAAGATACTGTAGTGGCAGGGCTGGAGTTGTTGGAGACTTCCCGCCTGGTTGATGTGCAAATCTCTGAGGGTAAATTGGTGCTTCAACGCCTGGACGGCAACAAACTGGTTCAGGGCAGGGAGGCGCGACGGTTGCGCCGCCTGTTGGAGGAAACGACAGCTTACCGCCGTTGGCTCCAGGCTGTTGCTGTAAAAGAGTTGGAGACTTCCGGACTTTGACATGCTGCCTTGACAGGGTCTGTGTATGATGTTAGGGTGAAACTCAGTATATTCAAGGAGTGTGTTGAATGTTAAGATTTGCCGGAACGTTTGTGTTAATCTTGATGCTGACTGTTGCCGCTGCTGGTTGCAACTTGGTTCAGGAAGACGAATCTGACGCGGTAGCTGTGGTCAATGGCGTTGAGATATCCAGGGAAGAGTTTGATCAGGAAGTTGAACGCAATGTGGAAATGTACACTTCTCAGGGCTACGAGCTCACCGATGAGGACATGGATCTTGTAAAGGAAATGGCTCTGGAGCAAATGATAAGCACCGAACTTTTGTTGCAGCAAGCTGAACAGAAGGGTATAACTGCCGATGAAGTGGATGCAGAGGGCGAAATTGAGTACATCAAGTCTCTCTTCGACAGCGAAGAAGAATTTGAGCAGGCGTTGGCCGCCCAGGGTTTCACCGAAGAGAGTTATTTCGAGCTGCTGAAAGACAGCTTGATTATCCATGAACTGTTGGCTTCTCAGCTGGACTTTGACAGCATTGAAGTTACCGAAGAAGAGGTACAGGAACTTTTTGCCATGCTGGAGGAAGAACACGGGGAGCTTGACTTTGCAGAAATGGAACCCCATTTGACTGCCCAGCTGGTTGAGGAAAAAGAGGGACAGCTGATCAACACCTATATCCAACAACTCAGAGATGAGGCAGATATTGAGATTTTAGGATACTAAGCAAAACCGCCTCCGGCTTACTGCCGGGGGCGGCTTTTATGTCTGACAAGTTCTTGGATGTTGTGCCTGTGCTGCCACATCACCACTGCGGCGATGGCCACACCTGCCATTGTGCGGCCGGGTATGTCGGTCAAAAAATACAGCAAAGGCACAAAGGCGACAATGCCCAGTATGGCGGCAAGATATATGTTGCGGAGAAGGGCAAGGCCCAGGGCTCCCATGAATACCATGGCCAGCGCCAACCAGGGGTTTAAGTAAAGGCAGGCCCCGGCACCCGATGCCAGCCCCTTCCCCCCCTGAAACTTAAGCCACAGGGGAAAGCAGTGGCCGACAACCACCATCAGGGCCGCCACTAACAACAACTGGGGCCGATGGGGAGCCATCAGGCCAACCAACCACAGCGCTGCCCATCCCTTGGCCACATCTGCAGAGAACACAAGACTGCCCGGCACCGGGCCCAGCACGCGCAGGGCGTTGCGGGCGCCAAGGTTTTTGGTCCCTTCTGAGCGCAGGTCACGCCCTGCCATAAGACGCACTGCCAGCCAGGCAAAGGATATGGAGCCCAGAAGGTAGGGCACTGCAATGGCAAACAGCAGCTCCATTATTCCTTCCCTCCAGGGACCCAGACTCGCAGGGCAGCAGGCATAATATGGGCCTCCACCGGGCTGTGACCAAAGACGTTGCCATCGAAGAGCTTGGCCATTGGTTCGACAGAAGTGACAGAGACCTTGGTGGTGCGGAAAACCTCCACCGCCGGGTTGCTTAAGTGAGTGCCTTTATAGGCCTTGGGCAGGGTGCGCAAAAAGTCGAACTTTTTCATTTCATGCATGACAACCACATCCAGCAAGCCGTCATCATATACTGCGTTGGGGGCTATTTGCAACCCGCCGCCTGTGAAGCGGGTGTTGAGGATGAAGATCCCCATAATGGTGGTGGAAAAGGCAGTGTCGTCCAGCTGTATGTGGACAGGGTAGGGCTGCAGCTTGTTTACCACCTGCAATATGGAAACTGTTATTGCCAGCGACCCCCGGAATATGTTCTTGGTAGTATTGACATGATGCATGACATCGCTGGGAAATCCCAGTCCCAGTATTATGCTGAAACAACCCTCCCTGTCCCGGCCGATGTCCATGGGGACGGTTTTGCCTGACACAAGCACCTGGGCTGCTTTTTTTATGTCCAGCGGGATGCCCAGGGTGCGGGCAAAATCGTTGCCTGTCCCGGCAGGGATAAAGCCCATGTGAGCAGGCGTGTCAATGATTCCGTTTAGCACTTCATTCATTGTTCCATCTCCGCCGACAGCCACCACCGTTTCCCATCCCTGTTGTGCTGCCTCCGCGGCCAGCTCCAGAGCATGTCCCGGGGCATCGGTGGTTGCCAATTGGTATTTAAGCCCTAAGCTGTGCAGCCAGCTGTCCAGTTGGGGCAATTGGCGGCCCAGGCGGCCGCGGCCTGCGGCGGGGTTGACGATTATTTTGAAGCTCACTTTCAGTCCCCCTTGCTTTTGCTGCTGAACTTATTATTCGCTTCACCGGGACGGTTTTCCTTTATCCTGCCATGCTGTGCGTTGTGGCAGGTGTCATGGTTTGATAAACTTAATTAAGCAAAGGGGGGTAACTATGAACGAAGAAAGAAAAAACTGGCGCACATTATCCAGCCATTATGTGGTCAAAACAGACTTTCTCAGCCTGCGCAGTGACCGGCGCCAAGCGCCGGGCATGGGCAGCCATGATTTTTTTGTGCTTGAGTACCCTGATTGGGTCAATGTAGTAGCTGTTACCACCCAGGGCAAGGTGCTGCTCATCCGCCAGTTCCGCCATGGGATGGAAGAAGAGACGGTGGAGATACCGGGAGGGATGGTCGACCCGGGAGAGTCACCCATGGCCGCTGCCCAGCGCGAATTGCTGGAAGAGACCGGCTACAAGGCGGGGAAGATCCGGTTGTTGCGAAGGGTCAGCGTAAACCCGGCAATCCAAACAAATTATTGTCACCTGTACTTGGCTACTGAGTGCTCCTATGTCCAGACCCAACAACTGGATGGCACGGAAATGATTGATGTGGAGGACACTGGGGTGCAAAGAGTGTTGCAAATGCTTGAAGCGGGTGAAATCCACCATTCGCTGAACTGCCTGGCCCTGGAGATGGCCCGGCCGGTGTTGGTGGCGCTGGGAAGCTAGTTTTAGTTGCGGATATTCCGCTATGCGTATGAATCTTTTTGGCGTCATAAGCGGGCGAAAACCGGCAAAATACGGGGAAAGCCGGACTTTTTGCCGTTTGAATACCTGGCAACGCTTGTGGTAAGATAAGCGAGGTTAATTGGGTCGGGAGGAATACATATGAAATCTTTTTTACTGTTAAAAAGCTTTTTCCGCGCCCATGCCTGGCGTTATGGCCTGGGTGTGGTCTGGTTGGTGGCTGTCAATGTGGCCCAACTTTTTATTCCCTACTTGCTGGGCTACATTACCGACCAGATCGAAACCCGGCAAATTGCCCCGCCGGATTTATGGAGGTTCGTCGGCTATGTAATGGCTGTTGCGGCAGTGGTGGTTATTTGCCGCTTTTTGTGGCGTATTTTTATCATGGGCACCGCCCGGAAGCTGGAATACTACCTGCGGGACAAGCTCTTTGCCCACCTGCAGAAACTGTCGGTTAACTTTTACAATGAGCATAGGACCGGTGACTTGATGGCCCATGCCACCAATGACATCAATGCAGTGCGCATGGCGCTGGGCCCCGGTGTGATTATGCTTACCGACTCAACATTCCTTACCATTGCCACAATCTACATGATGTCCCGGACAATCGATATCACATTGACAGTGCTGGCGCTGTTGCCGTTGCCCTTCATGGCGACGCTGATAATGTTTATTGGCCGGATAATCCATACCCGGTTCAAAGCAGTGCAGGCAGCATTCTCCGACATCACCGACCGGGTCCAGGAAAACATTTCCGGCATCCGGGTTATCAAGTCCTTTGTCCAGGAGGATGCTGAGCTCAACCGCTTTGACGAGGTTTCCGAGCGCTACGTTCAGCGCAATATGGACCTGATTCGGCTTTGGGGTCTGTTCATGCCCATGGTTCAATTCATTTCCGGTATCAGCTACCTGATAGTGCTGGGATACGGTGGAATCATGGTAATAGACGGCACAATTACCCTGGGTGCCTTTGTAGCCTTCAACACCTACCTGGCCATGTTGATTTGGCCGATGATGGCCCTGGGTTGGGTGATTAATGTCCTGCAGCGCGGTGCTGCTTCCATGTCCCGGCTGAAAAATTTGTTTGACAAAAAGCCGGAAGTGTTTGATGGCCCCGATGTCGAGCAAGTGGATGAGCTTCAAGGACAGTTGGAAATCCGCCACCTGAATTTCACTTACCCCGATGGCACCCGGGTGCTGAAAGACATTAACATTAGTTTGCCCCAGGGCAATACACTGGCAATAATTGGCCGCACTGGCAGTGGCAAAACCACGCTGGCCAACTTGTTGCTTCGGCTGTACAATCCGCCGGAGGGAACTGTCCTTTTGCACGGGATTGATATTAACCGCATCCCCCTGGCAGTATTGCGTCGGGATATTGGCTACGTACCCCAGGATGGATTTTTGTTCTCAGCCACACTGCATGAAAATATCGCCTTTGCAAATGAAAAGTTGAGCCGGGAGAGAGTGGAAGATGTGGCCAAGCTGGCCCAGGTCTATGACAACATAGTGGAGTTCCCCCAAAAGTTTGACACCCTTTCGGGAGAGAGGGGCGTGACACTTTCCGGGGGGCAGAAACAGCGGGTATCCATCGCCCGGGCACTGATAAAAGATCCTGCCCTTCTGATAATGGATGACTGTCTTTCTGCCGTTGACACCCAGACTGAAGAAGAAATACTCAAAGGCCTACGCCAGTTTATGCAGGGCCGTTCCAGCATATTGATATCCCATCGTGTTTCCACCGTCCAGGATGCAGATGAAATAGTCGTCATGGATCAGGGGCGCATCGTGGAGCGGGGAACCCATGACCAGCTGCTGGAACAAGGCGGCCTTTATTGCCAGCTCCACCAGAAGCAGCAGCTGGAGAAAAAAATTGCTGAGGGACAGGGGTGAGCGCCGTGAATAATTATCACGAAGAAGAAGTACTGGGCAAGGGCTACGATGCCCAGTTAATGAAGCGGCTGCTTTCCTATGCCCGGCCGTATTGGAAGATAATACTGACTTGTGTATTGTTGTTGCTGTTCATTACCGGGGCAGAACTGGCCCGTCCCTTTTTGGTCAAGGTGGCAATAGACAATTATATCGCTCCCGGCCCCATGGTTGTATGGGACATGGGTCAACAGCCCCAGGACGGGATTGCTTACCGGGGAAGGGTCTATGTGCCGGAGCGCGACCTTGATGAGGAATATCCCGATCGCTCCCGGGTACAGTTGTTTAACTACCAGGGTAACCACTATATGCTGGACGGCTACCTGGCTGGCCAAGACTTTACCGTCACCCGGGACGGCGCAGGCCTGGTGGTGGAAACGGATACAGACAAGTTCAGCGCCAGCCCCCTGACTGACAGTGACTACCGGATGTTTCGCCAACCTGACCGGGATGCCCTGATTAGATTGGCTGTCATTTATTTCGGTGTTATAGCTGTGGGGTTTGGGCTGAACTTTGCCCAGATATACTTGTTGCACCGCACCGGGCAGCGGATTATATTCAACATACGCCACGCAGTTTTTGCCCATATTCAACGGTTGTCGCTGCGCTTTTTTGACACAAATCCGGTGGGGCGGCTGGTTACGCGGGTTACAAATGACACTGAAACGCTGAATCAGATGTTCACCGGTGTTTTGGTCAACCTATTCAAAGATGTGTTCATGTTGCTGGGCATAGTTGTTGTCATGCTTCAGCTTGACACACGTTTGGCGCTGATCAGCTTCTCCCTGCTGCCGGTGGTGGCCATTGCCACCGTGGTGTTTCGCATCAAGGCCAGAGAAGCTTACCGGGATGTGAGGGTCAAGCTGGCCCGCATAAATGCCACACTGTCGGAAAACATTTCGGGAATGCGCATTGTCCAGATATTCCACAGGGAAAAGAAGAAGCACCAGGAGTTTGATGAAATCAACAGCGCCCACTTTGCCGCCAGTTATCGTGAGATGCAGATATTTGCCATCTTCCGGCCCTTCATTGACCTGATGTTTTTCCTGGCCCTGGCCCTGCTGATATGGTTTGGTGGCGGTGATGTAATTCGCAGGACGTTGGAATTCGGGGTGCTCTATGCTTTTATTCAATATGTGGAGATGTTTTTCCGTCCCATCAACGACATGGCTGAGAAGTATAACATAATGCAGGCCGCCATGGCCTCTTCAGAGAGAATCTTTCAGCTCATGGATACGCCAGTGGACATCAAGGCACCTGACCGTCCGGTTCCCGTGGGAGTGGAAGGAAGAATCGAGTTTCGCAATGTCTGGTTTGCCTACAACCCGGGGGAATGGGTGCTCAAGGATGTGAGCTTCACCATCGAAAAAGGCCAGACTGTGGCCTTTGTGGGCGCCACCGGTGCCGGAAAGACTTCGATTATCAACCTGATCAGCAGGCTGTACGACATCCAGAAGGGCCAAATACTGATTGACGGTGTGGACATCAAAAAAATGGACATCGAGGAGCTTCGCAAAAATGTGGCGGTTGTGTTGCAGGATGTGTTCATGTTCAGCGGCACCATTGCCGACAACATTCGTCTGAGCAGCGACATTGACAACCAACGGGTTCAGCAAATTGCTGAGGCGGTGGATGCCCACCGGTTCATCAATCAATTGCCGCGGACTTACGAAAGTGAGGTCAAAGAGCGGGGAGCCACCATGTCGGCCGGACAGCGCCAGTTGCTGGCCTTTGCCCGGGCGCTGGCCTTTGACCCGAAAATCCTTATTTTGGATGAGGCCACTGCCAACATTGACACTGAAACAGAGCAAATAATTCAAAGGGCCATGGGCACTGTTTCCCAGGGCCGGACCACCCTTGTGGTAGCCCACCGTCTGTCCACCATTCAATCGGCCGACAAGATCATAGTCATGCACAAGGGGAAAGTCCGGGAGATGGGCACTCACCAGCAACTGCTGGCCCAGGGCGGTTACTATTACAATCTCTATCAGCTGCAATACCAGGACCAGGAGTTGGATGGCGCCACCGGAGGTTCCCAATAGTTTTTGCGATTGGGCAGGAAATTGGCTGCGCACAACGAAGTTAATACCAACGATATGCCCCCTGGAGGTGTAGATTGTGCGGATGCCGTCGCTGCTGGAATGGGCCGTAATCCTGGGTATAGCATTAATAATTTTCGGTCCCACCAAGTTGCCGGAGTTGGGCAAGGCCTTGGGGCGGGGAATCCGGGAGTTCCGGGGTGCTTCCAAGGAAATACAAAAAACGTTGGACGAAGATGATTCCGACGAAAAAGAAGACTCCGACGAAAAAGAACACTCTGCAAAATAGGCCACCAAAAAACCCGCCGTATGGCGGGTTTTCTTTACTCGGAAGTAAATGTGAAACGTCGTTGTTGTTTCTTTAACGTCCGCTTGGTCCAAAGCTCCACATCGGACCTGCGAGCGGCCCGTTTGGCTCCTCCATCAAAGGCCGGGGCGACTATGACAATTTTGGAGCAATTCTTGGCATCGGCGGTTTGGCGGGCTTCCTTTATGGCATATTCAGGTACTTTTCTTTTCCAGTCCTTGACCTGGATGAAAACCTGGTTCATTTCTCCAGCCACCATGTCTGCACCGTATTGGCCCTGGTAGAATATTTCCACAGGGAACCCCTGGTTGTTGAACAGGTGAATAACCTGATTGGCCAAGTCCGATTCCAGGAAGGGGATGAACTTGGGGTCTACCGCCGGGGCTGTGCCAACCTGCTGTGAAGGCTTCTCTTGGGCCACGGGTATTTCTTCCTCGTCGTATTCATCAATGTCAGTTGCTTGCTCGGGCGCAGCAGGCTGCTTCTCATGTTCTTTGTCTGGTGTTGTTTCGTCGTCCTCTGGCAGTTCTGATCCCTGCTCGTCCTGCTGGGTGTCGGAATCCCGTGGAAGGTCCTCAGTTGCAGCGAGGGGGCCTTCCGGAGCGGTTTGTTGTTCTGTCTCCGTGTCCGAACTTTCCTCATCATCAACGGTTTCCGGCATTTCATCCTGCTGTTGGGCCAGTTGTTGTTCAGTATCGGGTTCAACCTCAGATTCACCATCCGGCACTTGCTCCGGTTCTGAGTGTTCAGGTTTTCTGGTTTCTTCCTCTTGTTCAACTTCTTGCTCTGCGTCCTTCTGTTGAGAGCTGCGGTAGACAATCACCGGGCGATGTTCCACTTCGTAGTAGCTGGCCGTTGACTGCTTGCCTTTTTTCTCCGGCTTGGGTGATTTGGGCTTTCCATCACCGGCTTTCGCCTTTGGAGCCCGCCTGCCAGCAGCTCTGACAATTAACAGCACAACCAACAGTATGATTAAAAGGCCAACAGCAACAAACTCCCAGTATTCAGCAATAAACTCAGGAGCTTGGCTGATTAGGGTGCTAACAGTTTCCATGACCAGAGCTCCAAAGTCCCGGAGCCAGTCCAAAAAATTGTCCATGCCAATCCCCCCGTGAGTTTATCGTCCCCTTATATATTCGCTATAGCGGGGCCGTCATCCTGCTGGCAATGCGTTTGTTCTTAGTTTAACGTTAGTGAACTGTTAAGGCAAGAGCAACACCCGGTTATTTATGCAGCGTGCTTTTTAAAACGGTGGCAGGAAAAAACACGGTTGACAGCTAATACTACAGTATCAGCAAAACAGGGGGGATAAATGTGAAGATATCTGTAATTGGCGGTGGCAGCGCCTACACCCCGGGATTGGCCGAGGGATTGATTGCTATCCATGAAGAAGTCCCGTTTAAAGAATTGTGTTTGATGGATATTGACGAACCCAAGCTGGAAACAGTGGGCAAAATAGTTAAAAGGGTTATTGCAGCTCAGTTGCCCGACGTCAAGGTCACGACAACAACGCAGCGGCTGGATGCCATCCGGGGCAGTGCCTATGTTCTGTGTCAGATCCGTGTGGGCGGCCTGCCCGGCCGGGTGTTGGACGAACAAATCCCCCTTAAGCACCAAGTAATCGGGCAGGAGACGGTGGGCGCCGGGGGCATCGCCATGGCGTTGAGAACGATACCGGTTATGCTGGACATTGCCGCCGATGTCAGCCAGCATGCCCCTGATGCCTGGATAATCAACTACTCCAATCCTTCGGGCATGGTGGCGGCGGCCCTGGCCCGTCACAGTGACGTGAAAGCGGTCAGCATATGTGATGTGCCCATCGGCATACAAGAGTTTGTGGCCCGGGCAATTGGTGTCAACCGGAAAAAAGTAAAACTCGACTATGTGGGGCTCAATCATTTGGGCTGGTTCCGCAAAATATATGTGGATGGCCGCAACATAATGTCCATGATACGCTCAATGGCCGCCACTTCCAACATAGCACCGCTGTTGCCGACAGATGATGAGAAAACGGCAGACGAGATTGAAATGGCGGTGCGGATTTTCAAACAGATAGGGATTATCCCTTCCCCATACCTGCAGTACTACTATCTGAACAGGGAATGTCTGGAAAAGCAACTGGCGGCAGATAAAACCCGTGGCCAGGTGGTTCAGGACATTGAGCGCGAGTTGTTGGAACACTTTGACCAGGTGGCCGGGGATGATGCGGCCGAACTGTGGAAGAGCAGGGGTGGGCAGTGGCACTCTGAGCTGATGGTCAGCATCATCAGCGCCATACACAACGACAAGGGCGAAGAGTTTGCCGTCAACGTAATCAACAACGGCTGTGTTCCCGGCATGCCTGATGATGCCTGTGTGGAAGTGCCCTGTATTGTTGACAACCGGGGAGCTCGTCCGTTGCGGGTCGATCGGCCGGAACCGGACATGCTGGGTCTGATGCAACTTGTTTCTGCCTGTGAAAACCTGACTGTGGAAGCGGCGGTGGAGGGGAGTTATGACAAGGCGCTGCGGGCATTGAACCTCAACCCGCTGGTTCCCTCTCTTGAGGTGGCACGTCAAATACTGGACGAATACTGCACAGCCCATGGGAACTACATGAAGCTGACATGAGCACTTTGCTGATTATAAATGCCGATGATTTTGGATTGACCCCGGGGATCAACCGGGGCATTCTTCGTGCCTTTACCCGGGGCGCTTTGACATCGGCAACCATCATGGCAAACGGCACAGCTTGGCGTGAGGCAGTGGAATCTGCCCGGTCCCATCCCGGCCTGGGTGTGGGTGTGCACTTAAACCTTACCTCGCTGCGGCCCGTGTTGCCGCCGGAGCAGGTGCCTTCTTTGGTGGATAAGAAAGGAAAATTCCGCCGCCAGTTTTGGCGGCTGGGCTTTGTCAGCAAGGCCCAGGTCAGGCTGGAGTGGCGCGCCCAAATCCGGAGGCTGGTGGATGCCGGCCTTAAGCCCACCCATCTGGACAGCCATCATCATGTTCATCTGTGGGGCGGGCTTGTGGATGTGGCCTGGGAGCTTGCCACCGAGTTTGCCATCCCGGCCATGCGGGCGGTCAGCCCCCTGGGCCTGGAATACATGGATGTGGGGGGCACGGAGCGGTTTTTGGCCAGGAGAGGTTGGCGACGGGCTGAAAAAATTCAGGCAGTGGTGCCTGCCAGTGTGGCCGGCTTGGAGGGGGTTGGCTATTCCCGGGCTTTTTTGGAGGCCTACCTTGCCGAACTGCCGGCGGGTGTGCATGAGCTTTTCTGCCATCCCGGCATGCCTGGCGACAGTAAACTTGTGAGCATCAGCTCCCTTACCGATAAAAGGGTTAAAGAAATGAACTTACTGTGCTCTGACTGGTTTCAGGAGCTGCTGGAAGAGTTTCAAGTGGAGACAGCAACCTATGGCGTTTTGGCGATGTCACAAGCATAATGGAGGGGATGTCAGATGAATTGGCGGGGAATTATGCAGAGAGTGGCCCGGGCGCTGATGGTGCCCATAGTGGTGCTGCCGGTGGCGGCGCTGCTGATTGCCATTGGTGAGTTTGGGCCAGATTTTTTTGCAGCGGCGGGCAATGCGATAATTCAAGATCATCTGCCGTTTCTGTTTGCTGTGGGCGTGGCCATTGGGTTCACAAACTCTGACGGCATGGCTGCCTTCGCCGCAGTTGTGGGCCACCAGATTCTTGTGGCGGTGATGACCAACATAAACCCGGGAGTTGAAATCGCTGGCCGGTTGATACCCAATGAGATGAATGTGTTGGGTGGAATTATGGTGGGGGCGGTGACAGCTGCTCTGTACCATCGCTTTCATAAAATCCGTTTTCCCGAGTTCTTGGGCCTGTTTTCCGGCAAGCGTTTTGTGCCAATTATTACGGCAGTGGCCTGCCTGGGCCTGGGTGCGGTCTTTGGTTATTTATGGCCGCCCATCAATCACTTGATTCTCAACCTGGGAGACTGGATTTTCGACACCGGCGGTGTGGGAATATTCCTCTACGGGGTGTTGAACCGTTTGTTGATACCGACGGGCTTGCATCACATTCTCCAGAACCTGATCCTGCTGGTTTTCGGCAGCTGGGTCACACCCGACGGTGTGGTGGTCACCGGTGAACTGACCCGTTTCTATGCTGGAGACCCCACTGCGGGCTTTTTCTCCGGCGGGTTTTTCATTACAATGCTTTTTGCCCTGCCGGCTGCCGCTTTGGCCATGGTCCACGAGGCCAAAATTGACAACCGCAAGGCGGTGGCGGGTGTCATGCTGACAGCTGCCCTGACCTCTATTGTGACTGGAATTACTGAGCCGGTGGAGTTCACCTTCATCTTTGTGGCTCCAGTGCTGTTTTTGGTTCACAGCCTGTTGACGGGCACGGCGTTGTTGCTGTCCTTTTTACTGGGCATCCGTCATTACGGCTACGCCCTTCCCATGTTTTTTATTAACATATCCCACTCCGCCAACCCTTGGCTTATTTTCCCCTTGGGCTTGGTCTTTGGCGTGGCGTACTATTTTATTTTCCGCGGGGTTATACGCCTGTTTAACTATCCCACCCCCGGTCGAGAGCAGCAACAGCAGCATTCCAGGGAGCTGAGCTCGGAAGATCTCAAACCCCTGGCCCGGCAGGTTGTAAGTGCGTTGGGGGGTGTCACCAACCTTGTGCATGTGGACGCCTGCATCACCCGGTTGAGGGTTACCGTGCTGGACGGAGACAGGTTGGACAAAGGGGCGCTGGACAAATTGCCCGCTTCAGGCATCAGCTTTTTGGACAGCTCCAACTTGCAGATTGTGCTGGGCAGCCGCAGTGAAGAATTGAAAGATGTAATCCTGGAACTGGTGGAAGAGGCGGAGATTGTTATGCTCAAATCGCCCTTTGACGGTGAGGTGCTGCAACTTGCCGACTTTCCCGATCCGGTATTCTCCCAGGGCATGCTGGGATTTGGCGTTGGTTTTATGCCCACAGGGAATACGGTGGTTGCTCCCTGTGACGGTGAAATCGTAAAGGTTTTCCCCGGCGGCCATGCCCTGCTGGTAAAGGAGAGCAGCGGGTTGGAGTTGTTGGTGCACATCGGGCTGGATACAGTGGATTTGGAAGGGAAGGGGTTTGAGGTTTTCTGTGGTGACGGCAGCCAGGTCCAGGCAGGCCAGCTGCTGGTCAAGTTTGACCGGGACACAATTACCGCTGCCGGCAAAACCATGCACAGCGCCCTGGTGGTAACCAACAAGGAGGCGGTGAGCAGCTATTCGGCTGTCACTGTCGGCAAGGTGGCCAAGGGTCGCAGCGGTGTAATGGCAATTGAAAGCCACAAAGAATAACAATTGTGTTATCGGAAGGATTAGGCGGGACAGTAACGAAGGATAGGTTAGCATCTGTATTGGAGGAGATAACGATGAGCACTAAAAAACAGGGTTTTTCCACCAAGGCCATACATGCCGGGCAGCAGCCCGATCCCAGCTATGGATCGCTGAGCACACCGATTTACCAGACATCTACTTTTGTTTTCAAGGACGTGGCCCAGGGCGCGGCCCGTTTCAGCGGTGATGAAGAGGGCTACATATATACCCGACTGGGCAACCCCACCCAGACGGCACTGGAAGAAAAAATGGCGGTGCTTGAAGGCGGGGAGGCAGCGGCTGCCTTCGCGTCAGGCATGGCTGCAGTTACAGCAGTCTTGCTTGCCATGCTGAGCAAGGGCGACCATGTTGTGCACACCTCGGCCCTTTACGGGTGCACATATGCTTTTTTACATGAGCTGGCCCCGCGCTTTGGCATCTCTGCAACCAGCATAGATACTTCTGACCTGCAGGCAGTGGACCGGGCCATGCAACCCAACACCAAAGTTGTGTATCTGGAGAGCCCTGCCAACCCCACCATGAAGCTGTGCGACATCGCAGCCATCGCTGAAATCGCCCGGTCCCGGGGGGCAAAAGTTGTGGTGGACAACACCTTCATGACTCCCTATTTTCAACAACCCTTGGCGCTGGGCGCCGATGTGGTCGTGCACAGCGCCACCAAGTACATCGGCGGCCACGGCGATGTTATAGCCGGTTTGGCCGTGGGAGAAAAGGAATTTATCGACGAAGTCAAGATGACGACGTTAAAGGACATTGGCGGCACCATCAGCCCCTTTAATGCCTGGTTGTTGCTTCGGGGCCTCAAGACGCTGCCGGTGCGCATGGAGCGCCACGACAGCAACGGCAGGGCGGTGACAGAATTTTTGGAGCAACACCCGGCGGTTGACAAGGTCTATTACCCGGGTTTGGAATCATGTGAGCAGTACCAACTGGCCATGCGGCAAATGTCCGGTTTTGGCGGGATTTTGGCGTTTGAGCTCAAAGAGGGCTATGAGGCCGGAGTTCGCATGATGAACAAGGTTAAACTCTGTCATTTGGCAGTCAGTTTGGGTGATGTGGACACACTGATCCAGCATCCGGCTTCCATGACCCATTCGGTTGTACCGGAAGATGAGCGGGTGCGCGCCTTCATCACTCCCGGTCTGGTACGGCTGGCGGTAGGGTTGGAAGATGTTGAAGACATTATCGCGGATTTGGAGCAGGCCATGTCATAGGTGATCTCCTCTTTACCGATAATCGGGGGCTTTGGCTGCAGCCCCCGTATACCATCAACGCTGCGATGGGAATTGTTAAGCAAAAGGGTTTGTGTTATATTAACGTGGAACAGCCGTTAGGTGGTGGGAAAGATGCGGGTAATAATTATTGGTGCCGGGGAAGTTGGCAGCGAATTGGCAGCCAAACTTTCCAAAGAAGATTTGGATGTGACGGTAATTGACCGGGATAAAGAGTCTCTGGAGCGGTTGGCTTCCCTGGATGTTATGACCATGCAAGGCAACGGCGCCAGCCTGGAATTGTTGGAAGCAGCTGGGATCAAAAACACCGAGCTGTTAATTGCGGTCACCGAGGTGGATGAAATCAACATCATGGCCTGTCTGCTGGCCAAGAATTATGGTGCCCAAAAAACCATTGCCCGGGTCAGGCAGAGCGACTTTGGCAGCGAATACCGCAGCATATCCAATGAAGGGCTGGGCATCGATGTAGTCATTAACCCCGAACTTGTCACCGCTTCGGAAATAATTAAGGTCGTAAAGAGCACATACGCCTCAGAAATAGAGTTGTTTGCCCGGGGGCGGGTGCAAATGCTGGGATTTCGCCTGACTGATGACTCTCCACTGACTGGAAAACCCCTGCGGGAGCTGAACATGGAGGAAGACACCCTGGTAGTTGGTATCAACAGGTACAGCCATTTTATTATCCCCAGTGGGGAAAACAAACTGCAGGACAATGACCATATCTACTTGGTGACGCGGCCCGGCCAGCACCTGTCTTACCAATGGCTGACCGGCAAGCCCACAACCCCTTTCAAAAATATTATGATTATCGGCGCCGGAAAGGTGGGCAGACACCTGGCCCGGATGCTTGGCAAGTACCGACGCCTGGGTGTTGAAGTAAAGTTGGTGGACCACAAGCTTAGCCGTTGCCAGGAGGTGGCGGAGGAGTTCCCCGAGGTGTTGGTTCTTCACGGAAGCGGCACAGACCTGGATTTCCTCCGGCAAGAGGACATTGAATCCACAGA
Organism: Clostridiales bacterium; assembly: GCA_003559415.1. GTDB lineage: Bacteria > Bacillota > Proteinivoracia > UBA4975 > PWLI01 > PWLI01. The sequence continues at coordinate 17,490 of PWLI01000068.1, forward strand.
TGTGTTTATTGCCGTTTCCGGAAGTGATGAGACAAATATACTGTCAGCCCTGTTGGCAAAGAAGATGGGTGCCAAAAAAACTGTAGTGGAAATCAACCGCCCCGACTATGCAATGCTGGTGGAAACGCTGGACATAGATACCGCTGTCCGCCCCCGGTTGCTCACTGCCGGCAGGATTCTTCAGTTGGTCCGCAAGGGAAGCATAATCTCAGTTACAATACTGGGCGAAGACCAGGCGGAAGTTATTGAGCTCAATGTCCGGGATAACGCTGCTGTATGTGGTGTCAAGCTAAAAGATTTGAAGCTGCCTGAAAGCATGCTGGTGGGAGCTATTGTCCGGGATGACCAGGTCATTATACCCGGGGGAGAAGATTATATTCAGCCCCGGGACCGGGTTGTGCTCTTTGTGTTGAGCGGGCTCACCCAGCAGGCTGTAAAATTGTTCTGCGAGTAGGTGATGGGCATGCTGTTTAACAACACCCACCTGAATATCGCCGGCCGCTTTGCCATGGGGCTGGCATTGTTTATGCTGGCGCCCTTGATTCTTTCCTTTGCCGGCGGCCATCCCGACAGCCAGGCATTTTTGCTGTCTGTACTGATTTCCCTGGGCCTGGGCCTGGCACTGGTGCTGATCTTTGGCGTCAGAAAAGAGTTGCGCATTCGTGACGGGTACATATTGGTGGGTTTGCTATGGACCGGAGCTGGACTGTTGGGAGCGCTGCCGCTGTATTTTTACGGGGCAGCCGGCCCCTTTGTCAATGCTTTTTTTGAGTCAGTATCAGGCTTCACCACCACCGGGGCAACCATACTGTTGGACATAGAAGCCATGCCACCGGGCATCCTTCTCTGGCGCAGCATGACCCACTGGCTGGGTGGAATGGGGATAATTGTCCTTTCTGTGGCCTTTTTGCCCCGTCTGGGCGCTGGAGCCATGCAGTTGTTCAAGGCGGAAGTGCCAGGCCCTTCAGCGGAAAAATTGCTTCCCCGGGTCAAGGAAACCGCCAAAGTGCTGTGGGGTCTTTATGTATTCCTTACCCTGTTGCAGACCGTGTTGCTGAGACTGGCGGGGTTAGACTGGTTTGAGGCAGTGAACCACGCCTTTGCCACCATGGCCACCGGCGGTTTCTCCACCCAGAATGCAAGCGTGGCTGGGTTTAACAACCCTTTGGTCGAAGCGATTATTATTGCATTTATGATTGCTGCCGGTATCAACTTTACAATTTACTACTATGCTTACAACCGTCGCTGGCGGCTGATTAAAAACGAAAGCGAGCTAAAATTTTACGGTTTTGTGCTTGCCATGGCAGCGGCCTTCTTGACTGTCAACCTGGCTGTCAGTGGAACATTTGCGTCTTGGATTGAATCGCTGCGCCATGGTGTTTTCCAGGCTGTTTCCATCACCACCACAACAGGCTTTACTTCGGCGGACTTTGACCAGTGGCCGCCCTTTGCCCGGGGATTGCTCTTTACCCTGAAATTCCTTGGTGGTTCCGCCGGTTCAACCGGAGGGGCAATCAAGCAAATCCGCATCCTGATTCTGCTGAAAATTGGCTTCAGGGAGTTCAGCCGCCTGCTGCATCCCAAGGTAGTTCGCCCGGTGCGGGTGGGGGCCAAGGTGTTTCCAGAAGAGATGCTGCACCATGTAACCGGGTTTTTTATACTTTACATGGTGGTCTTTCTCGCTGGCGGCCTGGCGGTTTCCGCCATGGGTGTTGACATGGTCAGTTCCTTTTCCGCCTCGGCAGCCTGTGTGGGCAACATCGGCCCCGGGCTGGACTTGGTGGGCCCGCTGAACAATTACAATGTTCTTCCTGATGCGGCCAAGTGGATCTTGTCTGTTTCCATGTTGCTGGGGCGTTTGGAGATTTACACTTTCCTGTTGTTTATGGTGTTGCCCTTCAGCAAATTGACCAAGAAGATATAAGCAGCTTTTAACGCGTATATAAAAAAGGGTTATGGGGAATACCCATAACCCTTTTTGTTGGAGTTAGTTTCTGTCCGGCAGCACGATGTTCAGCAGTATGCCCACGATGGCGCCCAGGCCCATGCCCTGAATGCCAAAAATGGCAATGCCGCTGATACCCAACACCAATGTAGTGGATACGATAATCAGGTTCCTGACCTTGCTCAGGTCAACCTGTTTTTCCACCAGAGTGCGGATGCCAACGGCGGCAATCATGCCGAAGAGCAGCACTGCTATGCCGCCTTTGACAGCATTTGGTATGGTGTTCAGCAGAGCTCCCACCTTGGGGCTGAGACTGAAAAGGAGAATCATGACAGCGGCGCTCTGGACAACTATGGGATTGTAAACCTTGGTTATGGCCAACACCGCAATGTTCTCACCATAGGTGGTGTTGGGCGGGCCACCGAACAGGCCAGCCCATGCTGTGGCCAGGCCGTCACCGGTCAGGGTGCGATGCAAGCCGGGCTTGTCAAGGAAGTCTGTCTCGGTGGTTTTGCTGATTGCCAGCATGTCTCCCAGGTGCTCAACCATGGTTACAATGGCGATGGGCGCGATGACCAATATGGCCGGCAGGGCAAAGCGGGGCAGCAGGAACTCGGCGCCTGTGGTGGTGCCGTATGCCGCCTCGTTGACAAACTGGGGAAGGGAGAACCAGGCGGCTTGCTGCACCAGAGAGAAATCTATCAGGCGTTCGGGCAGCAGGCGCTGGAAAAAGGCTATGTTTTGCAGAGCGGAGACCTGCAACAGCAGCGTGACCAGGTAGCCGGAAAGCATGCCGATCAAGATGGGGATAACCCGCAAAAAGCCCTTGGCGTACATGCTGACAATTATTGCTGCAACCAGAGTGACCACTGCGATAAACAGGTTTTCGCTGGCCATGTACTCGGCGACGCCGGCCAGGCCCAAACCGATGGTCATGATTACAGGTCCGACGACAACTGGCGGTATAAAGCGCTGGATGGTGTCCAGGCCGACTATTTTCACCAGGCCGGCGGTGGCCAGGTAAATAAGGCCGGCAATCAAGCAGGCGCCGGTGGCTGCCGCTACGCCAAGGCCCATCCCGCCGGCATCAACGCTGGCGCTGACAGCGATAATCGGGGCGATAAAAGCGAAGGATGATCCCAGGTAGGCGGGCACTCTTCCACCGGTAACGCCGTGGAAAATCAGTGTGCCAGTGGCTGAGGTAAACAGGGCGGTCAAGGGGTTCAGCCCGGTGAGGATGGGTACCAGGATGGTGGCGCCGAACATGGCAAAAACATGTTGCATGGACAGGGGAAACAATCGTTGCAGGGGCATTCCATTGAGCTTCACACACATTCCTCCTTTTTTTTGTGCCCGGACAGAAAAATAACCCGCCGGGCGGGTTATGAAAAGGCGCAGCTGCTGCCTTTACAGCCTCACCGGACTGTTTTAAAGGGTGCAGAAACGATTGCATTTTTTCTAAGCTATCACAAAAAAAGATCAGGGTCAATCTTTTTCTGACAACGGGGCAAGGTGTAATTGAAAATGCTCCCAGTCTGTTATCATGGGCGCGTCAGCGCTTTTTCTTTATCTCAACCATTCAATGGGGCATATGCACAAGGGCTCTGATGTCTGCAACAGCTTGAGCTTCTCCATTGCGTAGGCGGCCGTTGGCGCCTGCTGCATGGCGGCTGGAGACTTGGGAGGGACCAATTCCACCAGGGGCATTTTGGCCTTCACGCCCGCCAGTTCACGTATTTTTTCCAGCGCTTCAGGCAGCCCGCCCAGTTGATCGATCAATCCATGTTCCAGTGCCTGGGCACCGGTCCAGACCCGGCCGCCGCCGACTTTGTCAACATCCTCAACGCTAAGCTGGCGGCTGTCGGAAACCCTTTGCAGAAAAATTTCATAGACATTGTTGATAAACGCCCAAACCTTTTCCTTTTGCTTTTTGCTGTAGGAGGCAAACGGTGCCTCCATATCTGCGTTGGCGCCCCTGCTGAGACTTTCCCTGTTAATGGACAGCTTGGAGAGCATGTCCTTATTGATAACTTTCCCGGTAAGCACTCCGATGGAGCCGGTTATGGTCCCAGGCTGGGCCACAATCCACTGGCCGGGAGTGGCCACATAGTATCCGCCTGATGCCGCCACTGTATCCATAAGTGCTACAACCGGTTTTTTGGCTGCCACCTTGGCCAGGGCGGCATGCATTGCTTCGGAGCTGGTGGCAGAACCGCCGCCAGAGTCAATATAGACCAGCAGCGCCTTGGCCCGGGAGTCTCGCAGCGCCCGACGGGCCAAGTGAACCACCGTTTGGTCACCGGCCTGTTTTGAAAACAGGAAGGGGATGGGCAGGGGAGATGGGAAGGGCGGCTGGGACGACTTGCCGTCTACAATGCTTCCCTGGATGCGGATCATCGCTATATACCCGCCGGGAGGTGTAAACGCCGGCAGCTTCAGCTTGCCCCTGGCCTGGGCCCAGGTTTGCAGCCGGGCAGGTTTTTCCCCGGATTTCAGGGCGTTGGGCAGGTCTTCCTCGCCAATTACTTCGTCCACAAGTTGCTGTTCCAGAGCTTCTTTGTGGGTATAGGGAGACTCATCCACCATCCGGGCAGCTTGCTTTTCGTCCACATTGCGGCCCTGGCCTATGGCTTCAAGCAACTGGTGGTACTGGCTGTCCAGCAGCCAGTCTTGCATTTTGCGCACTTCCTTGGACATGCTGGTTCTGACCAGACGGTCGGCAGCAGACTTGTATGGGGAGATTTGCACTGCTTCAAACTTCAGGCCAAGCTTTTCTAAACCTGCAGCCACATAAGAAGTCGAGCTGACAAACCCCATTGGCGCAATGGTTCCCCCGGGTTGCAACATTATTCTGTCGGCCTGACAGGCGACATAGTAGGTCTTGGTGTCAAAGTTCGAGGCCCAGACAACGACTTCTTTGCCCGCTGCCTGCAGCTTTGCCAACATGTTGCGCAGTGTTTGCATCCTGGCCACGGGCATGTCCAACCGGCGAAGGTGGATTACCACGCCTTTTACTTTTTTCGTCTTGCCAATGAGCTCAAAGCGCTTGTCCAGCTCGTCCAGACTGAGTTTGGCGGGACTCACTCTTCGTTGGATAAAGCTTTTCCTGGGTTCCCGAACGGCGGGGTATTCTCCTTCCAGCACAAAAGTCACATAGTCAGGAGCTTTGCGCAGCGACCTCAGCGCATTTTTAAGCAATCTCAGCAAGCTTCCAATCCCATAGAATATGTAGCCCAAAATCATTCCTCCCTGTCTCATTTTCCTGTTGTTTGTTTCGACAGGCAAAGTGTTTTTACCTTTAAAACAAGGACATTGCAGGGATTTTGTCATCGACAGCGAACTGGTAAGATGAGACTTTGACCCGTGGGAGTGACAGAGCTTGAAGATGAGAAAAATACTGGTCTACGCCAGAAAAACCTTCAGCGTTTTGGCTTTGCCCAAAACGCTGCGATTGTTGTGTATCGTAATGTTGTTGCTGGGCACACTGCTTTTGTTTTTGCAAGATAACTATGGCCATTCCCGGCTTGTGGTTTTGGGCCGGGCTGCCTGGGACCGTTCGGAAAATGTGCTGATTGTCAACACGTATATTTCCTGGCCCTCGGTGGAGGAGAAAAGGTTGGAGTTGTCTGCTTCCCGCTCTGTGATGAGACAGTTTAATGACTTCCCTGTTGACACGGAATTTTTGATGGTTATCAGGAGCTCGGGAGGCAACCAGGTTATAGAGCGGATATTTGCCCTGGAACTGCCCGAGCACAGCACCCTTTCCGGGCCCCGTTGGGAAATTGAGCCACGGATGAGCATTGCCGTGGGCAGCAACCCCCAGCTGATGGAGATGATTGGCCTGGATACTTATGTCTACCAGGTGCGCCAGCCGGTGTGGGCAAGGGAGCAGGTCCCGGGCAATGATCAAGTGATGTTTCACGAAACCAATCCCCGGGTAATCAAAAGCATGTTGGACGGCAATATCAGTGTTTTTGATCCCGACATATGGCTTATGGACACCGGCGGTCGGGTAACCCATGTGCGGAAAATCGGCGCAACTCTCTTTACCTGGCCGGAGTTGATTCGCTCCGTTTCCCGCTGGTGCTATGGGCTTGCCGGCTTTTTCGCAATATCTGCCTTTGCCATGCACTATCGTTCGTTCCTTGCAGCTTCATTCAACCAAGGATTTAAAACCGCCAAAACCAACCTGGCCAAGGCAAAGAAACGCAAGGATGCCAAAAAAGACCAGCAAGCAAACGATGATTAATTCCGGGGGCGATAAAATGCCCGAGATCTACTTTGACAATGCTGCCAGCACACCTTTGCATCCCCTGGTGGCTGATGGAATGGTTGAATCGCTGCAAAAGTTTGCCAATCCGTCATCTCTGCACCGGCCGGGCTTTGTTGCCGAACAACAGGTCCAGGCTGCCCGGCAGCAGGTGGCTGATTTGTTGAGGGTTAATGCCGATAAAATGTTCTTCCTTCCCGGGGGGACTGAGGCAAACAACCTGGCTATTGGTGGCTCGCTGCGCCGAAACAAGGGCAGGGTGCTGGTTTCCCAGGTGGAGCATCCATCGGTTCGGGAGGTTTGCCTGCATCTGGAGAGAGAAGGCTGGCCAGTAAAATGGATCGCCGTAGACGGCCAAGGCCGGGTAGACCTTTCCCACCTGGCGGAACTTGCTGCTGAACCGGTGCAACTGGTGACTGTCATGGCGGCAAATAATGAAACGGGCACTATTCAGCCCCTGGACGAAATCTGTCGTCAAATCAGGCAACAGCATCCCCGGGCATTGATACATGTGGATGCTGTTCAGGCTGTAGGCAAAATGGACTTTGAACCTGAGGCCCTGGGGGTGGATATGGTTTCCATCAGCGCCCATAAAATGCTTGGCCCCAAGGGGATTGCCGCCCTATATGTGGCCAACCCCCAGGGAATTAAACCTCTGCTTTTTGGCGGTGGCCAGGAAGAAAGCCTGTGGCCGGGGACTGAAAACACCTGGGCAATAACGGGGCTTGGCATTACCGCACAATTGTGGCTGGAAAATGGTGACGCATGGCGGGCAAAGTTGGACGGTTTGAGGCGTAAACTTGTCCGGGGCCTAACTGATTTGGGCGGCTGTATCATTTCTCCTGCTGACGGAGTGCCCCACATATTGGCTGTTTCCTTTCCAGGGCACAAGGGAGAAGTATTGGTCAATGCCTTTTCTGCCAAGGGTTTGTATGTTTCCACCGGCGCGGCTTGTTCCGGCAAAAAGGGGGCCGTGAGCCATGTGGCCCAGGCCATGGGCATAAAAGACGATGTGGCCCAGGCTATGCTGCGCTTTAGCCTGTCTCCCCTCAACCAGGCCCAGGAAGTGGACAAAGCGCTTGGGATCGTGGAAGAAGTTTTGCAGGAGCTTGATTACGTGCGGGGGAGGCCGGGCAGTTGAACAGGTATTCCAAGGTGTTGTTGCGCTATGGCGAAGTCGGCCTCAAGGGAAGAAACCGCAGCCGCTTTATCAACAACCTGCGGGGGAACATAAAGCGCAAGTTGGCGCCGGTGTTGGGCCGGCCGGTTGTTACCACCCCCTTTGGACGCATGTTTTTGGAGTTGCCGGAAGAACATGATTTTGCCCAGGTGGCTGCTGCCTTGGGCCGGGTGTTTGGACTGGTGTCCTTTAGCCCGGTGGTGGAAGTGCCCCTGGACATCGATGCCATAAGTGAGGCAGCGCTGACAGAATTGACCCAGAATCAGTTGCCCACCTCTTTCATGGTCAAATCCCGGCGCTCTCTCAAGAGCTTTCCCCTTACCTCGCCGGAAATAAACGGCAAGGTGGGAGGGTATATATTGAAGCACCACCCTGAATTGGAAGTCGACTTGACCAACCCGCAACGAGAGGTCCACGTGGAAATCCGCAAGGAGGGTGCCTATGTATTCTCCAGGATATTACCCGCTCCCGGCGGTCTGCCGGTGGGCAGCGGCGGCAAGGGCATGCTGCTTCTTTCCGGGGGGATAGACAGCCCGGTGGCCGGTTGGCTGGCCATGAAGCGGGGGCTTGAGGTGGAAGCGGCCTATTTCGACACTCCGCCCTTTACATCTCCCCGGGCCCGGGCAAAGGTGGAAAAACTGGCACGAATATTGTCCCGTTGGGGAAGAGTCACCCTGCATGTGGTTAACTTCAGCCCCGTACAACAACAGTTAATGGCCAATTGCCCCCCAGACATGA